>JBIIHU010000034.1:0-19272 GCA_044235405.1 Burkholderiaceae bacterium | reverse complement strand
TGCTCGCGAAGGCCGAGCGCCAGACTCGCCGACGCCTCCCACTGCCCGCGCGGGATCGCGTCGACGCAACCCCGCCAGATCTCGCACAGGAATGCGCTCGTGTAGAGGGTCAGCGCCAGCGCGGCAGCCACCCAGGCGTCGACCTTGATCCCGAGCAGCGCAAGCCCGAAGTACGCGAGAAAGAGCTGCATCAGCAGCGGCGTGCCCTGGAAGAGCTGCACATAGAGGGCCACCGCTCGCACCGCGCCCGGCAGGCGGGCCACCCGCGCCGCGAGCAGCGCCAACCCCACCAGGCCGCCGCCGACGAAGGCAACCAGCGACAGCAGCACCGTCCAGCGGGCGGCGAGCCCGAGGTTGCGCAGCATGTCGACAAGCGTGAATTCGACCATCGCAGGCTCGCGCGCCGGCTAGCGCCCGAAGATCCAGCGCGGGCCGATCCAGGCGAGGACCTGCCGCAGGGCGATGGCAAGCCCCAGGTAGATCAGCGTGACCACGATGAACGCCTCGAACGCGCGAAAATTGCGGCTGTGGATCAGGTTGGCGTAATAGCTGAGCTCCTGCGCGGCGATCTGGCCACAGACCGCGGAACCCAGCATCACGATGACGATCTGGCTCGTCATCGCCGGCCAGACCCGGGCCAGCGCCGGCGGCAGCGCGACCCGCCGGAAGACCTGGGCCCGGCTCATCGCGAGCGCGAGCCCGGCCTCGACCTGGCCGCGCGGCGTGGCATCGACGCCCGCCCGCACGATCTCGCCGGCGTAGGCGCCGAGGTTCACGACCATCGCGATCAGCGAGGCTGTCTCCGGTGTCAGCCGAAGGCCGAGGCTGGGCAGGCCGAAGAAGATGAAGAAGAGCTGCACGATGAAGGGCGTGTTGCGAATCAGCTCGACATAGGCGGCTGCGGTCGCGCCAAGCCATGCTGGTCCCCAGGCGCGCGCCCACGCGCAGGCCACCCCCACCAGCAACCCGGCGACGGTTGCCCCCCCGGTAAGCAGCACCGTCAGGCCGAGCCCGCGCAGCAGCAACGGCCAATGGACCAGCACCTCACCGAAGTCGAGGGCAACCGCCATCGCGGGTGCCCGCTCAGTTCGGCAGATCGCCCGCCGGACGCCCGAGCCAGCGCATCGCCATGCGGTCGAGGTCACCGGAGGCCTTGGCGCCCGCGATGATCTCGTTGACCTTCAGACGCAGCGCATCCTCGCCCTTGGCCACGCCGATGAAGTTCGGAGAGTCCTTGATCAGCAGCTTGTACTCGGTGTTGAGCTGCGGGTTGCGGGCCATCAGGTTGCCCGCCACCGACGCCCCGGTCGCGATCACCTGGACCTGCCCGCTGACGAAGGCCGACACCGTGGCTGCGTTGTCCTCGAAGCGCCGGATATCGGCGCCGGTCGGAGCGAGACGCGTCAGTTCCATGTCCTCGATCGCACCGCGCGTGACACCGACCGTTTTGCCGGCGAGGTCGGCCCAGTTGCGCACCGTGAGCGACTTCGCCGCGAACACCGCCTGGAAGAAGGGCGAGTAGGCCGAGCTGAAGTCGATCACCTTCTCGCGCTCGGGGTTCTTGCCGAGCGTCGAGATCACGAGATCGGCCCGGCGCGTCTGCAGGTACGGGATCCGGTTGGCGCTGGTGACCGGCACGAGTTCGACCTTCACCCCCAGCCTTGCGCCGATGTAGAGCGCCATGTCGATGTCCAGGCCTTGCGGCTTGAGGTCGGTTCCGACGAAGCCGTAAGGCGGGAAGTCGGTGGGGATGGCGATGTTGATCGACTTGCGCGCGAGCACCTCGTCCAGGGCCTTCTGCGCGTGAACCGCAGGGGCGGCCGCAAGACCGAGGAAGGCTGCAAGCCCGAGGCACAGCAGGTGACGCTTGTTCATCGGCGAGGACTCCTTCGGGAGGATGACCGGATCGGGCAAACGCTGGCGCCCCTCCGGCAGACAAAAGCGCACCAGACCCGGGTGTCGCGCCCAGAAAGTGCATTCTTTTCGTGCATCAAACCCGCCACTTGCACCAGAAAGAAGCTTCTTGCGCGCGTGCGGCATCTGCTGGCTGACATGCACGTCGTATGCCAGCCAGTCCGCGATCCCGCGGATCGGCACGGCCGGAGCGGCGTCGCCCTCTACAATCGGGCCCCCGAATCACGCTGCGACACCCATGCCACATCCCGCGCACGGCGCCGATCGCGCGCGTGCCAATCGCCGCGGCATTCGGCTGATGATTGCCGCGATGGCCTGCTTCATCGCCAATGACGCCTTCGTCAAGCTGGTGAGCACCGGGATGCCTGCCTCGCAGCTGATTCTCGTGCGCGGCGTGATGGCCACGACGCTGGTGCTGCTTGTCGCGGCCGTCGGTCGCGTGCGAATCCGCCCGCCCGATCTGCTCGACCGTCGGGTGCTGCTGCGCGCCCTGATCGATGCGCTGTCCACCTTCGGCTATCTGCTGTCGCTGTTCCACCTGCCGATCGCGAATGCGGCGGCGATCAACATGGCCGCGCCGCTCTTCGTGGTCGCGCTCGCCGTGCCGCTGCTCGGCGAGCGGGTCGACGCGCTGCGCTGGCTGGCAGTGATCGCGGGCTTCGGCGGGGTCCTGCTGATCGTGCGCCCGAACGCCGACGGCTTCAACGCCTGGGCGCTGCTGTGCCTCGGCGCCACGCTGCTGCATGCGCTGCGCGACCTGCTGACGCGCCGCATCGCCGCGCACATCCCGTCGCTTTCGATCACGTTCGCGACCGCCTGCTGCACGACACTGCTGGCGGGCGTGGGCACCCTTGCCCTGGGCTGGCAGCCGATGGCGACTCGCGAATTCGCCCTGCTCGGCGGGGCTGCGGCCTGCCTGTCGGGCGGCTACCTGCTGATCACGATGAGCGCGCGCGCCGGCGACGTGTCCGCGGTGGCGCCCTGGCGCTACACCGGCATGATCTGGGCCGTCCTGCTGGGCTGGGCGCTCTGGCACGAAATCCCCGATGCGCTCGCCTGGTGCGGCATCGCGCTGCTGGTCTCGGCCGGGCTCTACCTGATGCGGCGCGACGGGGCGCGCTGAGTGGGCCGGGCATCGCCACGCGATCCGCGCGGGTGCATCATCCCAGCGCCCCCCCCACAAGCTCCGAGGTGATACCGATGAGCGATCCGTCCTCCAATGCCTCGCCCTTGCCGGGTACGACGCAGCCCCCCGGCACCCCCTTCGAGGTCCTGCGGGTCTTCCTGCGCCTGGGGCTGACCTCCTTCGGCGGTCCGGTGGCCCACCTCGGCTACTTCCGCCAGGAATTCGTCGAGCGCCGACGCTGGCTCGACGACCGCAGCTATGCCGATCTCGTGGCGCTATGCCAGTTCCTGCCGGGGCCGGCGAGCAGCCAGGTCGGGATGGCGCTTGGCCTGCAGCGGGCGGGATGGGCAGGGGCGCTTGCCGCATGGGCGGGATTCACCCTGCCCTCGGCCTTCGCGCTGATCCTGTTCGCGCTTGGCGTGGCCCGCTGGGAAAGCCTCGCGGCCTCGGGTGCCGTGCAGGGACTGAAGATCGTCGCCGTGGCGGTGGTCGCGCAGGCCGTCTGGGGGATGTCGCGCAGCCTGTGCCCCGATCGGCCGCGTGCCGCGATCGCCTTCGCGGCGATCCTGCTCGCGCTCGCCATGCCCGGCGCGAGCGGCCAGATCCTCGCGATCGGCCTGGGTGCGATCGCGGGCTGGCGACTGCTCGACGACCCGGTGTCGGGCGGCGCGCCACCGCTGGCCAGCCCGGTGAGCCGGCGCACCGGCACCGCGCTGCTGCTGCTCTTCGCGCTGCTGCTGCTCGGCCTGCCGGTCGCGGCGGCGCTCGTCGAGGGGTCGTGGCTGCAGCCGGTCGCGGTCTTCTATCAGGCGGGCTCGCTGGTATTCGGCGGCGGCCATGTGGTTCTGCCGCTGCTGCAGGCCGCTGTCGTGCCGCCGGGCTGGGTCGACGACGCGAGCTTTCTTGCCGGCTACGGTGCCGCGCAAGCGGTGCCCGGCCCCCTGTTCACCTTCGCCGCCTTCCTGGGCGCCGCGATGCCGGCGCCCTTCGGCGGTCTCGCGGGCGGCCTGAGTCTGTTGCTCGCGATCTTCATGCCGGCCTTCCTGCTGGTCGCGGGCGCCCTGCCCTGGTGGGCCGAGCTGCGCCGCCATGCGGTCGTGCAACGCGCGCTCGGCGGGATCAACGCGGCCGTTGTCGGTCTGCTCGCCGCCGCCCTCTACGATCCGGTGTTCACCGATGCGATCGGCTCTCGCGCCGACCTCGCGCTCGCGCTGGCGGCCTTCGGCCTGCTGGTGGTCGCGCGCTGGTCGCCGCTGCGCGTGGTCCTGCTGGCCGCGGCCGCCGGATGGTCGATGCGACTGGTCGCGCCGGCCTGATCGTCTATCATGATTGACGAATATTCGGTCAGCCGGCCGCACACCTCGCCCTGATGAACCTCCCCCCGATCGGCCCCAGAGGGTCGGCAGGCCTGCCGCGCATCGCCGATGATCGGCTCGCACGCCGCGCCGTCCTTGCCGGCGTCGCGCTCCCGCTGCTCGGCCCGCCACTGGCACGGTTCGCGCAGGCGGCCGACACCTTCGTTCGCGGTCCGGCGGTCGCCGACCAGCCGCTGCTGCGACTGAGCCCGCGCGTGGCGATGGTGTTCGCCGCGGACGGGTTCCCCACCCCGGACAACCGCGGCATGATGGCCAACCTGATCTTCGTCCTCACGTCGGAGGGCGTGGTCGTCGTCGACACCGGCGCATCGGTCCAGATCGGCGAGATGGCCATCCGGCGCCTGCGCGCGCTGACCGACCGCCCGGTGGTGGCCGTCCTCAATTCGCACCACCACGGCGATCATTTCCTCGGCAACGACGCCTTCGTGCAGGCCTTCGGTCCGGCGCTGCCGATCCTCGCCCACCCCGAGGCGCGCCGACAGATCGCCGGGGTCGCCGGCAGCAGCTGGCGCTCGGCGATGGAGCGCTGGACCAACGGCGCCTCGATCGGCACGCGTGTCGTGCCGCCGAACCGCGAGGCGCTGCCCGGCGCGGTGCTGCGCTTCGGCGACACCACGCTGCGGCTGCACCATCATGGCCGTGCGCATACCGAGGCAGACCTCTGCGTCGAAATCGTCGAGGATCGCGTGGTGTACCTCGGCGATGTCGCGATGAACGGCCGCATCGCCAACATGGACGACGGCAGCTACGCCGGCACGCTGCGCACCCTCGATGCCCTGCAGCGCGACGTGCCGGGCGCGCTCTGGGTTCCCGGACACGGCCGGGCGAGCCCCACGCTGATCGCCGAGCAGCGCGCCTTCTTCGCGGGCATCTACGACAACTGCATGGCTGCCGTGAAGGCGGGCGACGACGAAGCCCAGGCTCGCCGCCGCGTGCTGGCCGATCCTCGGGTGGCGAGCCAGGCTTCCCGCACCCAGGGCTGGGACGCGAGCATCGGCAAGTACATCAGCCTTGCCTACCTCGAAGCCGAGAAGGAAGCCTTCTGATCATCGGAAGCCGCCACCGCGCGCCACGACGCGCATCGGCCATCCGCCTCCCGGGACACCCAAGATGCCCTTCGAAGACGACCGCGGCCTGAGCCTTTCCACCCGGTCGGCTGCCGCCCGCGATGCCTGTTGCGACGGCGTGCGCCGACTGCTCGCCGCGCGGCCGGGCATCGAGACCGCGCTGCACGCGGCGATCGAGGCCGATCCGGATTTCGCGCTCGCGCATGCCGCGCTGGCTCGCGCGCATCAGATTCACGGCCGCGGTGCGCAGGCCCGCGAGACGATGGGCAAGGCGGTCGCGCTCGCGCATTTGCTGCCGGAGCGCGAGCGCTCGCATGTCGACGCGCTGGCTCGCGTAGTGGGGGGCGATGCCATCGGAGCCCTCGCCGCGATCGAGGCCCACCTCGCGCGATGGCCGCGCGACGTGATGGTCATGGCGCCCTGCACCGGGGTCTTCGGCCTCTTCGGTTTCTCGGGCCGCGCCGGCCGCGAGCAGGCGCTGGCTGCCTTTCTCGAGCCCTTCGCCGCGTCGCTCGCCGACGATCCGTGGTATTTGGCGATGCGGGCCTTCGCGCGCTGCGAGATCGGCGAGATCGGGGCGGCGCTCGCCGACGTCGAGCGCTCGCTCGCGCTCGAGCCCGACAGCGCGCATACCGTGCATATCCTCGCCCATGTCCGCTACGAGGCGGGCGACGACGCCGGGGCGCTTGCCGACCTGCGCGCATGGCTCGCGAGCTATCCGCGCGAGGCGATGATGCACCTGCATCTGCACTGGCATGTCGCGCTGTCGGCGCTCGCGCTAGGCGACCACGACGCCGCGTGGGCCACCTACCGGACGACGGTGGCGCCGGGCGCCGCGTGGGGGCCGCCGCTCAACCTGATCACCGATGCCGCCTCGTTCCTGATGCGCGCGGCGCTCGCCGGCGAGCCGGTCGAGCCCGTCGAGTGGCGCGAGCTCGCAGCACTCGCGCAACGCCTGTTCCCGATGCCGGGCATCGCCTTCGCCGATGCGCATGTCGCCCTCGCGCTCGCGATGTGCGGCGACCACGAGGCGCTTGCGCGCCTGCGCGGCGCCGCCACCGGACCTGCCGCGGATGTGGTCGCGGCGCTCGCCGAGGCCTTCGGCGCCTTCGCGAACGACGACATGGCTGCGACGCTGCGCGCGCTCGCGCCGGTCCTCGCGACGCACGAGCGGCTCGGCGGCAGCCGTGCGCAGCGTGACCTGGTCGAGCAGCTCGCGTGGGTGGCCATCGTCCGTGGCGGGCTCGACAACGCCTGGCGGCCGCGCCCGACCCGAGCGTTGCCAGCGCGGATGCCGGCGCCGCCCGCCGGTCGCTGAGCCGCCACCGTCGCCTGCCGGTTCGACGCGCCGTCGAACGAGACGATCACTCGTGCCGACAAGCGTGCAGATGCACGAGTGCAGCTACACTTGTCATCGTGGGTTGTGCCACGGCGCCAGCGAGACGCCGCCCACCACCGCGATACGTCCTCCGCAGCGGAACACACGATGTCAGCCAACGATTCCCCGACTGTCCAGGCAGCTCGCGCGTCGCTGCCATGCACCGCCTTCAAGGTGCGTAGCCTGTCGCGCCGCATCACACAGCTCTATGACGACACGATCGCTCCTTCGGGCCTGCGCAGCACGCAGTTCAGCCTGCTCGCCCATGCGAGGCGGCCGCACGGCGGCACCGCGCCGCGCGTCGGCGAACTCGCCGACGCGCTGCGCATGGACCGCACCACGCTCACCCGCAACCTGCGCCCGCTGCTGGCTGCCGGGCTGATCGTGCTCGATCACGGCCCCGACGCCCGAAGCAAGGCCATCCGGGTCACCGAGGCAGGCGAGCAGGCCTTCCGTACGGCGCGTGAACGCTGGCGCATCGCCCAGCAGCGGATCCGCATGATCGGCGGCCTCGCGGAGGTTCAGCATCTCGAGGGGCTGATCGACACGATGCTGGCACGCCTGGACGCGCACGAGACGCAACCCGACCGAGGTAGCCGCCCGTGACCCATCCCTTCGACGAGGCGCTTCGCCTGGAGCCCGACTCCGATGGCAGCTGGATCGGCGCCACGCACCCGGCCTACGCCAACATGGTCGGCCCCTTCGGCGGGATCACCGCCGCGCTGATGCTGCAGGCGGTGCTGCGCCATCCGGGCCGCCTCGGCGATCCGGTGGCCCTCACCGTCAACTACGCCGGGCCGATCGCCGACGGCGCCTTCCGCATCCAGGCCACGCCGATGCGCACCAACCGGGCCACGCAGCACTGGACGATGCTGCTCACGCAGGGCGAGCAGGTCGCCACCACGGCGACCGCGGTTTTCGGCCTTCGGCGCGACACCTGGTCGACAACCGAGGCGACGATGCCTGCGGCACCGGCGCCCGAGTCACTCGCGCGCTACCCGGGCGCCGGCGTCGCCGCCTGGACCGAACGCTACGACATGCGCTTCGCGCGCGGCCCGATGCCGCTCGCGGCCGACGCACCCGAGCAGCCCGACTCGATCAGCGAGCTGTGGCTGCGCGACGATCCGCCGCGCGCGCTCGACTTTCCCGCGCTGGCGGCGCTGTGCGACGTGTTCTTCCCGCGCATCATGGTGCGCCGCCCTCGTCGGGTGCCGGCGGGCACGGTATCGCTCGGCATCGGGTTCCATGTCGATGCGGCCGGACTCGCTGCGCAGGGCGACCGCGCACTGTTCGGTCGCGCCTGCGGCTCGCGTTTCGGTCTGGGCTACCACGACCAGACCGGTCATCTGTGGGGGGTCGGCGGCACGCTGCTGGCAAGCACTCACCAGATTGTCTACTTCAAGGAATGACGCCGGTGAGCGATCCCGTCCCCGCCTCCGCGCACGCCCCCGGCGCGGCACCTTCACCCGCCCGCGCCGCGGCCCCGCCCGAGATCCGGCGCCTGCAGGAGGGCCCGATCCTGCCGACGCTGCTGCGGCTCGCGGTGCCCAGCGTGCTCGCGATGGTGATGCAGGTGCTGGTGGGCATCGCCGAGACGCTCTATGTCGGCCTGCTCGGCACGACACCGCTGGCGGCGATGGCGCTGGTGTTCCCCTTCCTGATGCTTTCCCAGCAGCTTTCGGCTGGCGCGATGGGCGGCGGCGTGTCCTCGGCGATCGCCCGCGCGCTCGGCGCCGCGAACCCGGCGCGCGCCAGCGCGCTCGCGCTGCATGCGATCGCCATCGGGGGCCTGCTCGGCATCGTGTTCACGGCGGTCATGCTGACACTCGGGCCCTTGTTCTACCGGCTCCTCGGCGGCAGGGGGGAGGTTCTCGCCCAGGCTGTCGGCTACTCGCAGGTGCTCTTTCTCGCCGCGATCTTCATCTGGCTGAGCAACACGCTCGCGTCGGTGCTGCGCGGCACCGGCAACATGCGCGTGCCATCGCTGGGCATCCTCGGCGCCTCGATCCTTCAGATCGTGCTTGGCGGCGTGCTCGCGCTGGGCGCCGGGCCGGTGCCCTCGCTCGGCATGGCCGGCGTTGCCATCGCCTGCATCGTGGCCAACGCCGGCAGCGTCGCCTTCTTCATCTGGTACCTTGCCAGCGGCCGCTCGCGACTCTCGCTGCGCCTGCGCGGCCTGCAGCTGCGGCGCGAGATGTTCACCGACATCCTGAAGGTGGGCGCGATGTCGATGCTCTCGCCACTGCAGTCGGTGCTCACGGTGCTGATCTTCACCGGCTTCGTCGCCCACCTCGGGGTTGCGCCTCTCGCGGGCTACTCGATCGGCCAGCGCCTCGAGTTCCTGCTGATCCCGATCTCCTTCGGCATCGGCGTGGCCTCCGTACCGATGGTCGGCATGGCGATGGGCGCCGGCAACGTGGCACGGGCCCGACGCGTGGCCTGGACGGCAGGCCTGGTCTCGGCCTTCAACCTCGGGGTGATCGGTCTGACGGTGGCCGTCTTCCCCGACCTGTGGGCCGGGATCTTCACCCGCGACGAGGCGGTGCTCGAGCACGCTCGCGCCTACCTGCGGATCGCAGGGCCGTCCTTCGCGTTCTTCGGGCTCGGGCTCACCCTCTACTTCGCCTCGCAGGGCTCGGGCCGGATGCTTGGGCCGGTGCTCGCGGGCACGGTTCGCCTCGTGGTGGTCTTCGCGGCCGGCACCTGGCTCGTCTCGCTGCCGGCCACCTCGTCGCAGCTGTTCGGCCTGGTGGCGGCCTCGATGGTGGTGTACGGGCTGGCCACCGTCGCCGCAGTGCGCCTCACGCGCTGGGGCCGCTGAACGGGCGTCGCGTCGCAGCGCGCCTCAGTGCGCCTCAGTACGCCCGGTCGATCGCCGCGAGCGCGTGCGGCGGCAGCGGGGCATCGAGCGCCGAGCAGATCATCCGCAGCGCGCTCGCGGCGCGCCAGTCGCTTCGCGCGCAGGCCTCGTCGCAGGCGGCGGCCGCGCAGGCCTTGATGAAGCCCGGCTTGACCAGCGGCATCAGCCGATTGAGCCGATCGAGCGACCCACCGAGGGCCTCGAGGCTGAGCGCTGCCGCCGGCATCAGCTCGAGCTGCGCGTCGACCACGAAGCGCTGCGCCCGTGCGAAGGCCTCGGCGGGCGGCATCGAACGACGCAGCATCGCGATCAGCGACAGCACCCGCGAGGCATCGTGCCGCACGCTGCGCAGCGTGCGAAAGCGCGGCGGCACGCGCGCACTCGCGCCCGAAGCCAGGCGCCTGCGCACGATCGTCACCAGCAGGAATTCGAGCAGGCTCATCCGCCCGTCGACCGCGATCAGCGCCCCCGACAGCGCGATCAGGCGCTCGGCCTCCGACAGCGGCAGCCGACGCAGCGCCGGCATCGCGAGATCGAGCAGCGGCAGCCGCCCGCCCGGCGGCAGGTGGCGCGCCGCGGCGTGCAGTGTCGCGAGCGGCTCGACCGCCTCCGGCCCCAGGGTCTCGATCACCAGGTGACGCTGGCGCTGCGCCACCTGCGCATCGTCATCGAGAAGCAGCGCGAGGACCAGCAGCCGCGCACCCTCAGGCTCCCGAAGTGCCGGCTCGAGCCCCAGCGCACGCGCGCGCTCCTGCCACGATCCGCTCGTCCCTCCCCCTTCGGCCGGACTCGCGAGCGCGTGCCCGATGGCGGCAATCACCCGATCCGGCGCCGCGGCAGCGACCCGCGCTGCGGCTTCACCGGGCGCGGGGTGAGCGTCGTGCGCGGGGGCATCATCCGGCGCCGTGCGGTCAGCGGTCGATGCAAGCATCCCGACCCGGCAGCCATCGATGCGACGCAGCCGGTCGGCCAGTGTCGGATGCGTGGCGAACAGGCCGCTGGCGAACGGGCGACGCGCCGCACCCAGGAACAGATGCGACAGCGTCTCGGCATGACGGTGGGCGATCACGCTGCCTGGCGACACGCCGCTCATCAACGGGCGCGCACCGTGCTCGGAGGTTGGCGCGACCAGCCCGCCGATCTTGCGCAGCGCACCCGCGATGCCCTCGGGGTTCCGCGTGAACTGGACGGCGCTGGCATCCGCGAGGTACTCGCGCTGACGCGAAACCGCCGCCTTGATCAGGCGGCCGACGAACACCCCGAGTGCCCCTGCGAGCCACAGCACGAGGCCCACCAGGCCCAGCGGCATCGACACCTTCGAATCGCGCGCTCGTGCGGCGAGCTCGATCAGGTGCCGTCCCCCGGTACCGACCATGGTCAGTCCGAAGAGGAGCGCGATCAGTCGCATGTTGAGCTGCATGTCGCCATGCAGGATGTGACTGAACTCGTGGGCGATCACCCCCTGCAGCTCGTCGCGGGTGAGTCGATCGAGCGCCCCGCGTGTCACCGCGACGACCGCATCGGATACGGTGTTGCCGGCCGCGAAGGCATTGATGCCCTGCTCGTCGTCCATCAGGTACACCCGAGGCACCGGCGTGCCCGAGGCGATCGACATCTCCTCGACCACGTTCAGCAGCCGCCGCTCGAGCGCATCGCCGGTGCCCGGGTCGACCACCCGAGCCCCCACCATCCTGGCGACCGCGTCGCCGCCCTTGCGCAGATCGAGGCTCTCGACGAGCGCACCCAGCCCGATCACGCCGAGCACGGCGAGCGTCACCACCGTGTGCAGGCCGACCCCCGCGACCACGCCGCTGGCACGCGCCGCCCACGCGGCGACCGCGTTGATCACCAGCAGCATGCCGATCACGGCCACCGCAAAGAGCAGCAGCAGCCGACGCGTCGAGACCCGCGCCTGCTGCTGGTGTTCGAAGAAGTTCACGCTAGAACTGAACCCGTACCGGCTTGCGCTCGTCGGCGCTTTCGGTGGCCTGCAGCAGTTCGGCGGGCTGGAAGCGGAAGAAGCCGGCCAGCAGGTTGCCCGGAAACTGCTGCGTCGCGGTGTTGTAGCCCATCACCGCATCGTTGAAGGCCTGCCGCGCGAACGCGATCCGGTTCTCGGTACCGGTGAGCTCCTCGCTCAACTGCATCATCGTCTGGTTGGCCTGCAGCTCGGGGTAGGCCTCGGCCAGCGCGAACATCCTCGAGAGCGCGCCCTGCAGCATGCCCTCGGCGCTGGCAAGACCTTGCATGGCCGCGGCATTGCCGGGATCGGCGGCCACCGCGCGGCTGGCCCCGATCGCGCTGTTGCGGGCAGCGATCACCGCCTCGAGCGTCTCGCGCTCGTGCCGGAGGTAGGCCCTGGCGGTGTCGACGAGGTTGGGGATCAGGTCGTAGCGGCGCTTGAGCTGCACATCGATCTGCGCATAACCGTTGCGGAAACGGTTGCGAAGCTCGACCAGCCGGTTGTAGGCGGTGATCGCCCAGACGACGATCGCAGCGACGATCGCCAGCAGCAGCCATTTCATGGGGGTCCTTTCGGCAGAGCGCGGTCCCCGGCGGAAACCGCTGCCGCGACTGTGCAATGGCGAATGGCGCTCGCCCAGCCCCTGCCGACGACCGTCGGGGCAGACCGTGCGGGCGGGAGCCTGTCGCCGCAGCGACGGGCCCGGGACTACAGACTCGCCAGCCCTGCGCGCGCGAGCAGCCACTCGGCGCTGTCGTTCCAGACTTCCATGCGCGTGATCAGGCCGTGGCTGACCACGTAGCGGTCGACATAACAGTTGCCCTCGAAGGGCGTGCCGTCGGGCCATTCACCGTAAAGCGTGCCGATGCTGTAGACCACGGTCGCCTCCGGCGAGCCGCCGGCGACGGTTTCGGTCGCCGCGACCCGCTTGCGAACCCAGCGGTAGCGCGTGGCGTTGAAGGCCGCGCATTGCGCGGGATCGGTCATCGCGCGCCCACCGGTGAAGCGGATGCTGAGATCCGGGGCAACGAAGCGGCGAGCCGCGGCCGGATCGGGGATCATCAGCAGCCGCAGGAACTCGTCGACGATGGACGCCGGCGTTGGCGAGGACGCTGCATGCGCGGTCATCGCAGTCATCCCGCTTCAGGGCGAGACCGTCTCGCGACGCCGCAGCAGCACCAGCAGCAGCGCGCCGCTGGCCAGCACCAGGACCCCGATCCAGGCAGCGTTCAATCCGCCGAGTTCCTTGCTGTGGACATAGGTGAGGCTCGACCACAGCATGTAGGCGCAGACCGAACAGAAGACAAGGGGCGTGACGGGATAGAGCGGCACCTTGAACGGGCGCGGCGTGTCCGGCTCGCGGTGACGCAACACGAAGATCGACAGCCCGCTAAGCAGGAAGAAGGTCCAGAAAACCGGCGCGGTGAACTCCACCATCGCCTTGAAGCCCCCACCCAGGGTCGCGGTCGCGCCGATGACGACCAGCACCAGCGCCGCCGCGCTCTGCACATGGAGCGCAACGATCGGTGCATCGCGACGCGCATCCCACTCGCCGAGGCGCCCGAAGATCGGCCAGTCGCGCCCGAGCGCGTAGTTGGTGCGCGCACCGACGATCATCGTGGCGTTGATCGAGGTCAGCGCCGCCACCGCCACCATCACCGACATCAGCTTCTCGCCGACCGGGCCGAAGGCCACCTCGAGCAGATCGGCCGCCACCGCCTTGGATTTCGCCATGCCCTGCAAGCCCAGGCCATGCCAGTAGGCCCAGACCACCAGAACGTAGAGCACGGTGATCAGTACGATCGACCAGATGAGCGCGCGCACCATGTTGCGCTTCTCGTCGCGGATCTCGGCGCTGATGTAGGCGGCCTCGTTCCAGCCGCCGAAGGCGAGCAGCACGAACACCATCGCGAGCCCGATCATCGGCGGGATGCCGGCAGGAGCTGCCACCGGCGCGGAAGCGGCCGCGGCACCGGGCTGGACGCCACTGGAGGCCAGGAACAGGCCAGCGAAGATGATCAGACCGAGTCCGCTGACCTCGAGCGCGGTCAGCCAGGTCTGGGTGGCCGCGCCGGTTCGCATGCCCCGCACATTGACCCAGGTCAGCGCGCCGATCGCGACCACCGCATAGAGCGCCGCGTCGAAACCAGTGCCCAGCGGGAGAACCTGCGAGATGTAGTCGCCGAACACGAAGCCGAGCAGCGCGATCGACCCGGTGGTGATGACCGAGAAGCGCGCCCAGGCAAACAGGAAGGAAACGCTGCGGCCGTAGGCACGATGCAGGAAGTGATAATCGCCCCCGGCATGCGGATAGGCGGTGGCGAGTTCCGCGTAGCAGAGCGCGCCGAGCAGGGAGATCAGGCCGCCGACGATCCACGCGCCGAACATCCAGACCTCGCTGCCGGCGAAGCTCGCCACCAGCGACGGCGCCTTGAAGATGCCGGCGCCGATGACGATGCCGACGATGATGGCGACGGCCTCGTGCAGCCGCAGGGTCTCGTGCGGCCTGCTCGGCTCCGAGGTCGCCGCCGCGTCAGGGGTTGCGTGCATCGCGCGATCCGGTGTCGAGCGCTTCAGTCGAGGGTGCCGCGAATCGGCGGCGCCAGTCCGACCCGGGTTGCCGTGAAGGCAACCGGACGGTTGTCGGGCCCGATCGCCGATCCCTCGATGCGATCGCCGCGCACGCGTCCGCTGAAACTGCGCAGCACGCCGGCTTCGTCCATCAGTTCGAAGGCGATCGCATCGCCGCGCAGCCGCGCCTCGCGCAGGCCGGCATCGACTCCGGCGAAGCGCACCCTGCCCTCGATCTTCTGGAAGGTCTGCTCGATGCTCATGTCGACGGCGACGTCGCCGGCCTCGCCGCGCCAGGCGAGCTTCCAGGAGCCGCCTGCATTGGCCGGCAGGATCCAGAAGTGGGTGGTGCGGCCGTCGATGGTCGAGGTTTCGTCGGACGACCAGTCGCCCATCGTGAACTGGTGCGAGACGATCCGCGTGCCGGGCTTCATCTTCTCGAACAGGATCGGCCGCAGCCTCAGATTGAGGTTCGGCAGCAGATACATCGTGATGACGGTGGCCTGCGTGAAATCGCTCTTGAAGATATCGCCCTGGTCGAAGCGCGTCATGTCGGTGACGCGGGCCTCGCGCGCCTGGCAGCGGGCAAGATCGACCATGTTCGGGTTGTACTCGACACCGTGGCCCCGGACCCCGAACTTGCGGGCGGCCATGATGACGATCTTGCCGTCGCCGGAGCCGAGATCGATCAGGTAGTCGCTCGGGGTGACCTGCGCCATCCGCAGCATGCGCTCGACGATGGGATCGGGCGTGGGCACCCACACGACGTCCTTGCCCGACTGGCCCACCGACGGCTTGAAGGTGCAGGGGGAGGCCTGAGCCTGCGCGGAGGCGCAGACCACCGACAAGGCAGCACCCAGCAGCACGGCAGCCAGCCTGGAAGCTTTCGAAGACCGCATGGTTTCCTCTCGTGAACGGCGCTCTGGCCGCGCTGGGCGCGTAGTGTGCCCCAGGCGAGCTCCGACGTCATCGATAGTGGGGTGAAACGCAGGGGTCGTCCGACGCCTCAAGCGGGGGCATCTTCTGCCGCTAGCGACCGATGCTCACGGTTCCCGAACGGATCGTGCGGCCACGCCATCGCGGCAGCCTCGTCCTCGCCCGTCAGGCGACCACCGCGCGCAGCGTCTACGCCCAGGAGATCGCGGGCAAGCTCGCGCGCGACGGTTTCGGACCTCATGTCGATTCCGACTCGATGCCCGGGCATGTGCCGATTCCCGCCCAGTTCCTGAAGTTCGTGGGCCGGGCGTCGTCGGAATCCTCGGACCGGCTCTACGAATAGCGGCCGGTCAGCAAATGGCACATCGAACCGTCGCAGGGGCTCGAGGATGATTTCCTGCGCTGGGCCTGGCCGCAGCTCGAGGCGCAGGACCAGGCCAGCCCCTCGGGGCCGATCGCGTGGGAGGCTGTCTGGCGCATCGAAGGCGAAGGCGGCCGGTCGCGACGGGCGGATCATCCAGGTCAATGACAAGCTGACCCAGGTGAGCGGTTACGCGGTGGGCGAACTGATCGGGCAGGATCACCGCATGCTGGCGTCCGGGCTGCACGATCGCACCTTCTTCGCCGACATGTGGCGCACGCTGGGACGCGGCCAGACATGGCGCGGCGTCATCTGCAACCGCACGAAGCAGGGCGAGCTCTACTGGGTGGACTCCGCGATCGTCCCGCTGAAGGATCCCGACGGACGCGTGATGCGCTACGTGTCGATCCGCATCGACGTCACCGAGCGCATGCAGACCGAACAGCAGATGCGCCACATCGCGAGCCGCGACGGCCTGACCGGGCTCGTCAACCGCGCGGTCCTGCGCGAGCGGATCGATCGCGCGCCGCGCGCCGAGCGGCGCTCGGGCCTGAAGGCCGCAGTGCTGTTCATCGACCTGGATCAGTTCAAGGGGATCAACGACTCGCTCGGTCATGAAACCGGCGACCGGCTGCTGATCGAGGTGGGGCGGCGGCTGCAGTCGAGCGTGCGCAGCGACGACACCGTGGCTCGCCAGGGTGGCGACGAGTTCATCGTGTTCATGCCCGCGATCGACGGTCCGCAGGAAGCCGAAAGACTGGCCGAGCGGCTGATCCGCGAGCTCTCGCGGCCCTATCCCGTGGATGGCCGCGAACTCTACATCGGGTCGAGCATCGGCGTGGCGATCTTCCCGGATCACGGTGCAGATGTCGACACGCTGCTGAAGAACAGCGACACCGTGACGTACCACGTCAAGGATTCGGGCCGCAATCGGTACGCGATCTTCGACGCAAGGATGAGCGGCGAGGTGCTCGAGCGTTACGCGCTCGGCATGGAACTGCGGCGCGCGATCGATCTCGGCGAGTTCGAGCTGCATTTCCAGCCGGTGATCGCTATCGCATCGGGTCGCATCGAGGGACTCGAGGCGCTGCTGCGGTGGCGCCACCCGCAGCGCGGGCTGGTATCGCCGCTGCACTTCATCGGCATCGCCGAGAGCTCCGGACTCATCGTGCCGATCGGCGACTGGGTGCTTCGCGCAGCGTGCCGGCAGATCCATGCGTGGCGTGCCCAGGGGCTGCCGGTGCCCCGGGTCGCGATCAACCTGTCGATCCTGCAGCTGCAGCAGCCCGACATCGTCTGCCGGATCGACGCCTGCCTGCGGGAATTCGATCTGCTCCCGCAGGCACTCGGCTTCGAGGTCACCGAGGGCGTGCTGATGAGCCGCACCGACGAGGTCGTGGAAGTGCTGCGTGCATTCGCAGCGCGCGGCTTCGATCTCGCGATCGACGACTTCGGTACCGGTTACTCGAGCCTCAGCTACCTGAAGCTGCTGCCGATCGATATCCTGAAGATCGACCGTTCCTTCGTGAAGGATATCGGCGAGGATGCCGACGACACCGCGATCGTGTCGGCGATCGTCGCGCTGGCGCGCAGCCTGCAGCTCGGTCTGGTCGCCGAGGGTGTCGAGACCCCCGAGCAGCTTGCCTTCCTTCGCGCGCAGGGCTGCCAGTGGTTCCAGGGCTACCTCGCCAGCCGCCCGCTGCCAGCCGACGAGATTGCGCGCCGGCTGCGCGAGCCCCACGCCGACTGGGAGACGCCGGTCGCGACACCGCTCAGCGGATCGTCGCGAGGATCAGATCGCTTGCCTTGATCAGCGCGCTGACCGACGTGCCGGGTTCCAACCCGAGCACATCGACCGACGCCTGAGTGATGATCGCGGTCACTGGCAGGCCGCACGCCGCCTCGAGGATGACCTCCGCGTTGACGGCCCCCGGACGCACCGCGACGACGACGCCATCGAGTCGATTGCTCGCCGACACGCGGGCATCGCCGAGCCCGGTGGCCAGCAGCACCGCGGAGGCCTTCACCATCACGATCACCTCGCTGCCCACGCGCAGCGCGAGGGACTCGGTGCTGTCGCGGGTGATGACCGCGTTCAGTCGCAGCGAGCCCGGCAGCAGCACCTCGACCCCGTCGTTGACGGCACCAGTGTGGATCGCGCCGACGCGCCCCACCCATTGATTGCGCGCACTTGTCTTCACGTTGAGCACCTGCAGCAGCGAGAAGTCCTGCCCGAGATCCATGCCCTCCTCGGTGAGCACTCGCACGAAGCGCTGGTGCACGCGCTCGAGCTCCTCGTAGCGCGCCACCAGTCGGCGACCGTAGACGGTCAGCCGCGTGCCGCCGCCCCCTCGCCCGCCGGCGACCCGCTCGACGAGCGGCGCATCGGCCGAAGCGTTCATCGCATCGACGGCGTCCCAGGCACCCTTGTAGCTGATCCCGAGCGCTCGCGCCGCACGTGTGATCGAACCCTGCGCGTCGATCTCGCGCAGCAGCGCCATGCGCCCACGGCCGCCGAGCGGATGTCCGTCGGCGATCACCGACAGCGCCCCCTCGACCTGCATGGCGACCGCTGGTGCGGGACGCGGGGTGTCGGGCATTGCGCCTCAGGCCGAGGGGCGGCAGGCCGCCGCCGGCAAGCCGTCGAGCCCGAGCCCGGAGACACTCGCCACGCGACCGGCCTCGAGGCAGACCACGCACTGCGCCAGGAATCGCACATCCTCGTCGTCGTGGGTGATCAGCAGCAGCGGCAGTTCCAGCTTCGCCTGGAGCTCGAGAAGTTCCTCCCGGAGGCGCTGACGCAGCGCCCTGTCGAGCGCCGCGAAGGGCTCGTCGAGCAGCAATGCCGAGGGCTCGGTGACCAGCGCTCTCGCGAGCGCGACCCGCTGGCGCTGCCCGCCCGAGATCTGATGCGGATAGTGCGCTGCGACAGGCTGCAGGCGGAACCGCTCGATCCAGCGCTCGACGGCCGGCTCGCTGCGACGGGGCGCGCGCCAGCCCCGCGCCAGCCCGAACGCGATGTTCTGCGCGACCGTCAGGTGGGGAAAGAGTGCGTGATCCTGGAAAACGTAGCCGAGGTTGCGCCGGCGCGGCGCCACCCACAGGCCGCTGGTCGAGTCAGCCAGCACCCGGCCCGCGATGCGCACGTGGCCGACGTCGGGCCGGGTGATGCCCGCGATCATCCGCAGGGTTTGGGTCTTGCCCGCTCCCGACGGGCCGTGCAGCACCACGCGCAGCGCATCGGCGCGGAAGCTCGCCTGCAGGGCGAACGCCGTGGCGCCATGACGATACTGCTTGCGCACGCTGATATCCCAGATCGACAAGATCGGCACCCGCTCGGCTAGTTGCGCGAGAGCACGCGACCAGGCGCCAGCGCACCCGCGCCAAGCAGCACCGCGACGCACACCAGCGAGGTCACGACGACCAGGAAATTCGCGGCCGCGTCCTGTCCGGCCTGCACCGCTTCGTAAACCGCGATCGACAGTGTCTGGGTCTTGCCCACGATGCTGCCCGCCACCATCAGCGTGGCTCCGAACTCGCCGAGCGCACGGGCGAAGGCGAGCAACACGCCCGACAGGATGCCACGCCAGGCCAGCGGCAGCGACACTCGCCAGAACACGCCCCACTCGCCAAGCCCGAGCATTCGCGCAGCGTCCTCGAGTTGCGGGTCAACGTT
This sequence comes from Burkholderiaceae bacterium, assembly GCA_044235405.1. Classification (GTDB taxonomy): domain Bacteria; phylum Pseudomonadota; class Gammaproteobacteria; order Burkholderiales; family Burkholderiaceae_E; genus Quisquiliibacterium. The sequence continues at coordinate 44 of JBIIHU010000034.1, read as the reverse complement.
CTCGAAGGCCGCGCGCGCCGCCTTGAAGACCAGCGGGAAGGCGA
>JBIIHU010000222.1:0-6187 GCA_044235405.1 Burkholderiaceae bacterium | reverse complement strand
GGCAGCCTCTTCAGCCAGACCCTGCAGCCCGACCAGAGCGCGCTGCGGGCCCAGGCCCTGCGCGACTGGTGGCGGGCCCACATCGCACCGCTGCCGGCCACGCTGGCCCGGCCTGCCCTCGCCTGCCTGCGTTCGCCGGCGAACCTCGAGGGCACGATCGCCCGCGCCCTGGCCGTCGCCGACCTCCTGCCCGAACCCGAGGCGCCGGCGACGCTGCTGGCCGCGCATGCCGCCGAACGCACACGCGTGCTCGCCCCGCTGAAGGCGCGGTGGCGCGCCTGGGTGCCCGAACTGCGCGCGCTGCTCGACGCGGCCTGCGCGGCGCGACAGTTCAATGGCAACAAGGTCAGGCCCCAGTACTACGTGCCCTGGCTGGATGCGATCGCGGGCTGGGCCGACACCCCCGGGATGGTCGGGCTCGACGTCTCGGAAAAGTTCTTCGAGCGCCTGAACCCGGACGGCCTGAAGGTTGCGCGCGCAACCAGACCGCCCACGGCGGGCGCCGAGCATTTCGATCGACTCCTCGCCCACGACGCGATCGCGGGCGCAGAGCCGGAGCGCCTGCGCGCCGCCATCGCGGCCCTGCCCGACGACGCATCGGCCCTGCTCGCCCACGCCGCCCACTGGGTCCGGACCCGCATGACGCGCGACAACCTGCAGCTCGCCCGCTTCGGCTTCGACGACCTCCTCACGCGCTTCGACGCGGCGCTGCGGGGGCCGCGGGGCGAGGCGCTCGCCGCGCGCATCCGCGAGCAGTTCCCGGTGGCGATGATCGACGAGTTCCAGGACACCGATCCGGTGCAGTACGCCATCGTCGATGCCATCTACCGGGTGGCCAGCGACGATCCCGCCACCGCACTGGTGCTGATCGGCGACCCCAAGCAGGCGATCTACGGCTTTCGCGGCGCCGACATCCACACCTACCTCCGGGCGCGCGAGGACTGCGCGGGCCGGCTGCACACCCTGAGCCGCAACCACCGCAGCACGGCGCAGGCCGTGGCCGCGGTGAACCACCTCTTCGGACGCGCCGAGACCGGACCGCGAGGCGCCTTCCGGTTCGGCAGCGGCGCCGACAGCCCGCTGCCCTTCCTGGCGGTCGACGCGAAAGGCCGCGCCGACCGGCTGCTGATCGACGGACGCGCGCCGACCGGCCTCACCCTGTGGGCGCTCGATGCGCTGCCCGCAGGCGACAAGCTCCGCCGCCTCACGGGCGGCCAGGCCCGGCCCCGGATGGCCGCCACCTGCGCGCGCACCATCGCCGACCTGCTCGAGGCCGGGCGGACCGGGCGCGCCGTAGTCGGGGTACCAGGAAGCGAGCGGGCGCTTCAGCCCGCCGACATCGCGGTGCTGGTCAGCCGCCGCGGTGAGGCGACCCTCGTGCGCGCCGCGCTCGCCCGACTGGGCGTGCGCACGGTCTACCTGTCCGATCGCGACTCGGTCTACGACAGCGAGCAGGCGTGGGAGCTGCAATGCTGGCTCGAGGCCTGCGCCGATCCCGCCGACGAGCGCCGGCTGCGCGCGGCACTGGCGACGCCCAGCCTCGGGCTGAGCCTGGCCGAACTCGCCGAACTCGGCACCGATGAGCGCGCCTGGGAAGCGCGGGTGCTCCAGTTCCGCGCCCTGCACGAGGCCTGGCGCACGCACGGCGTGCTGCCGATGCTGCGGCGGCTGCTGACCGAGTTCCAGGTGCCGGCACGCCTCCTGGCCCGGACCGCGACGGACGACGGTCCGGCAAGCGCCGGACCGGTCTCCGGGGAGCGCCGGCTCACCGACCTGCTGCACCTTGCCGAACTCATGCAGCAGGCCAGCGCGCGGCTCGACGGCGAGCAGGCGCTGATCCGCCATCTGGCGACCGAGCGCGCCGGCGGGATCGCGCCCGCCAGCGAGGTCCGTGCCGGGGTCGAGGACGACCGGCAGGTGCGCCTGGAGAGCGACGCCGACCTGGTCCGGGTCGTGACCGTCCACAAGGCCAAGGGCCTGGAGTATCCGCTGGTGTTCCTGCCCTTCGCCGGTGACTGTCGCCGGGTGGGGCGCCGCGATCGCCTGGTGAGCTGGCACGAAGGCCATGCGCGCCGCGCCACCCTGCGGGCCGAAGCCGCCGAGATCGAGCAGGCCGACGAGGAACGCCTCGGCGAGGACCTGCGCAAGCTCTACGTCGCACTGACCCGCGCCCGCTTCGGCACCTGGGCGGGCGTGGCGACCACGCGCAACCTCGACGCGAGCGCCATCGCGCATCTCCTCGGCGACGAGCCGGTGGCGCCAGGCACGCTGTCCGCGCGCCTGCGCGCCTGCGCCCAGGGTTGCCCGGACATCGCGGTCGAACCCCTGCCGTCGATCGAGGGCGCCGACGACGGTCGGCCCCGTGACGACGACGATGACGAGCCGGTGCCCGACGAGTTCGCGGGCCCGGACGCCGATCCGATCGCCGCGAACGGCGGGCGCGACCCCGGCCCGGTGGGGGCGACCGGGGAAGCGCCGGCCGGTCCCGCCCGCCGCCCCCGGCGCGCCCCGGCGCCGGCATGGTGGATCGCCAGCTACAGCGCGATCGCGCGCACGGACGGCGCCGTGCTGCCCGCGCCCGACAGCCCGGGCGAGGCCAACCTGGTCGAGGCGCGCCTGGAGGAGGTGACGGGGTCGTTCCTCGCGCCCGGCGCGCCGCCCCTGCCCGCGATGGCACAGTCGCGCGACCCCGCCGATCCGCACGCCTTCCCGCGCGGACCCGAGGCCGGCACCTTCCTTCACGACCTGCTGGAGTGGGCGGCGCGCGAGGGCTTCGCCGCCGTGCGCGCGCGGCCCGAAGCCCTGCGCGACCAGATCGCGCGCCGCTGCCAGGTCCGCGGCTGGCAGCGCTGGATCGACCCGCTGGCGCCCTGGTTGACCCGGATTCTCGACGCGCCGATCGATCCCGGCCAGGGCTGTCGTCCGCTGCGACTCGCCGGCCTGGCGACGGTCGCACCCGAGCTCGAGTTCTGGCTTTCCGCCAGCGAGACGGACTGCCGGCTCATCGACCGGCTGGTGACCCGGCACACACTCGACGGCGCCCCGCGACCCCCGATCGCCCCCCAGACGATCAACGGCATGCTCAAGGGCTACATCGACCTGGTCTTCGAGCACGACGGCCGCTACTGGGTCGCCGACTACAAGTCCAACTGGCTGGGTACCGACGCCCGGGCCTACGACCCGCAGGCGCTGCGCGCGAGCGTGCTCGCCTCGCGCTACGACCTGCAGTACACGCTGTACCTGGTCGCGCTGCACCGCCTGCTCGCCGCCCGCCTGCCCGACTACGACTACGACCGCCATATCGGCGGCGCGCTCTACCTGTACCTGCGCGGCATCGATGCGCCGGGCGCCGGCGTGCACCGCGAGCGGCCCTGCCGCGAACTCATCGAAGGGCTCGACCGGCTGCTCGCCGGCGAGCCGCCGGCGCAGGCCGCGCCATGACGCCACGCCCCTCCCCGGCGAACGAGCGCGCCGCACGGCTGCTCCTCCGCTGGACGGCTCGCGGCTGGCTGCGCCCGATCGACGCCGCCTTCGCCGACTTCCTGCGCCGCGAGGCGCCGCAGGCGCCCGGGCTGCTGCTGCTCGGCGCCGCGCTGGCCAGCCACCAGCTCGGCCGCGGCCATGTCTGCCTCGACCTCGCCGCCACGCTCGCCGATCCGGCCGAGACGCTGGCGATTCCACCGCCCGACCCCGACGAGCCCGTGCCGGGTGACGATGGCGAATCCCTTGATGCGGCCCACCCCCTGGCCGGCATAGCCCTCGACGAGTGGCTCGCCGCGCTCGCTCACCCCGCGCTGAGCGACCCGGCGACCGCCGGCTCGCCGCTGGTCCTGCACGGGACGCGCCTTTACCTGCGGCGCTACTGGCAGCACGAGCGCTTCCTGCGCCAGGCGATCGCGGACCGTCTGCACGCCGCAGCCGATGCGACGCCCGTCGCGACCCTGCGACAGGCACTCGACATCCTCTTTCCTGCCCCGGCCGGCGGGCAGTTCGACTGGCAGCGCATGGCCTGCGCGCTGGCGATCCGCAGCCGGCTGGCGATCATCACCGGCGGCCCGGGAACCGGCAAGACCACGACCGTGGTGCGCCTGCTCGCGCTGCTGCAGGCGCTCGCCTTGCAGGCGCCCCGCGCCGCGGGCGACGCGCCGGCGGCCCTGCGTATCCGCCTGGCCGCCCCCACCGGCAAGGCGGCGGCGCGCCTGAACGCCTCGATCGCCGGCGCGGTCGCGCAGCTGCCGCTGGCCGCCCTGGGCGACGTCGACGCGCTGCGCGCGGCGATCCCGACCCGGGTGAGCACCCTGCACCGGCTGCTGGGCAGCCGGCCCGACACCCGCGCGCTGCGCCATCACGCCGGCGATCCGCTGCCGCTCGATGTGCTGGTGATCGACGAGGCCTCGATGGTCGACCTCGAGATGATGACCGCCGTGATGGCCGCGCTCGCACCCCATGCGCGGCTCGTGCTGCTCGGCGACCGCGACCAGCTCGCCTCGGTGGAGGCCGGCGCGGTGCTCGGGGAACTGTGCGCGGATGCGGCGCGCGGCCGCTACACGCCCGAGACCGCCCGATGGCTGGCGCAGCTGGGCGGCGCCCCGTTGCCCGAGACCCTGCTCGACGCCAACGGCGCACCGCTCGACCAGGCCGTGGTCATGCTGCGGCACAGCCACCGCTTCGCCGCCGACAGCGGCATCGGCCGGCTCGCCGCCGCCGTCAATCGCGGCGACGCCGTCCAGGCCCAGGCCCTGCTCGACGCGGGCGGCGCCGACCTGGGACGGCGGCGCCTCGAGCGGCACGACCACCCCGCGGGCTGGCAGTGGCTGATCGAGGGCGATGACGACCACCCCGGTCTGCGCGCGTGGCTCGATCGGTTGCGCACGCAACGACCGGCGCCCGACGCGCCGCCCGACGATCGCGACGCATGGGCCCGCGCCGTCCTTGCGGCGCACGCACGACTGCAGCTGCTGTGCGTGCTGCGCCACGGGCCCTGGGGCGTCAGCGGCCTGAACCAGCGGCTGGCCAGCCTGCTGCACGAAGCCCGCCTCATCCCGGCCGCCGACGGCTGGTATGCCGGACGCCCGGTCATGGTGACCGGCAACGATGCCGCGCTGGGCCTGATGAACGGCGACATCGGCGTGACGCTGCCCATCGCGCGCGCGCTGCCTGACGGTCGGGTCGCTGACGCCCTGCGCATCGCCTTCGCCGACGCCGGATCGCCGGGCGGCGTGCGCTGGGTGCATCCGCTGCGCCTGACCGCGGTCCAGACCGTCCACGCCCTCACGGTCCACAAGGCTCAGGGATCCGAGTTCGACCACGCGGTTCTGGTGCTGCCGCCCGAGGCCAACCCGCTGCTCACCCGCGAACTGATCTACACCGCCATCACGCGGGCGCGACGGCGCTTTACCCTGCTGGAGAGCGGTCCGCCGGCGACGCTGTCGCAGGCCATCGAACGCCGGGTCCATCGCGCGAGCGGGCTGCGCGGTGCACACGGGGGTATCGCCTAGGCCCAACCAGGCGACGCGCGACGCCGATCGCCGCTCCGAGCTCGACACTCGGGGCACACCGACGGCTCGCAGCGGGGCGGGCGCCTCAGCCGCGCAGGTGGCAGGCGACCCAGTGTCCGTCGGCGCTCTGGCGCAGCGGCGGCGCCTCGCGCACGCAGCGATCTTTGTCGGCGATCGGGCAGCGGGTATGGAAGCGGCAGCCCGACGGCGGGTTGATGGGGCTGGGCACATCGCCCTGCAGCCGGATGCGCTGGCGCCTGACCTTGGGATCGGGAATCGGCACCGCCGACAGCAGCGCCTCGGTGTAGGGGTGCAGCGGCCGGGTGTAGAGGTCCTTCGCGCTGGCGATCTCGACGATGCGCCCCAGGTACATCACCGCCACCCGCGTGCTGGTGTGCTCGACCACCGACAGGTCGTGCGCGATGAAGATGTAGGTCAGGTCGAGGCGCTCCTGCAGGTCCTCGAGCAGGTTGATGACCTGCGCCTGGATCGAGACATCGAGCGCCGACACCGCCTCGTCGCAGACCACCAGCCGGGGCGACACCGCCAGCGCGCGGGCGATACCGATGCGCTGGCGCTGGCCGCCCGAGAACTCGTGCGGATAGCGGCGCATGTGGTCGGCCGACAGGCCGACCGTCTCGAGCAGCTCGACGATGCGTTCGCGCCGGGCGCGGGCGTCCGGCGCGAGG
>JBIIHU010000033.1:0-19319 GCA_044235405.1 Burkholderiaceae bacterium | reverse complement strand
CGATCCTCGTCAACAATGCCGGCATCACGCGCGACAACCTCGCGATGCGCATGAAGGACGACGAATGGTCGTCGGTCATCGACACCAACCTCGGCGCGGTCTTTCGCCTCTGTCGCCTCGTGATGCGGCCGATGATGAAGGCCCGGTTCGGCCGCATCGTGAACATCACCTCGGTGGTGGGCGCCAGCGGCAATGCCGGACAGGCGAACTATGCGGCTGCGAAGGCCGGCGTCGCCGGCATGACGCGGGCACTCGCGCGCGAACTCGGCAGCCGCGGGATCACCGTCAATTGCGTCGCGCCAGGTTTCATCGACACCGACATGACGCGTGCGCTCGGCGAGGCCCAGACCGCCAGCCTGATGCAGACGATTCCGCTCGGACGTTTCGGCGCGCCCGAGGACATCGCGGCGGCGGTGGCCTTCCTCGCGAGCCCGCGGGCGGCCTATGTCACCGGCGTCACGCTGCACGTGAACGGCGGCATGTACATGAACTGACGATCGACGCAGGCCATCGGCTTAGTCCGGATGGCCGGGCCGGCGGCGTGGTCACCTGATAGAATCCGCGCCGTTCGAGAGTCCGGGGCGGCAGGGCGCGTCCCCGGCCTCAGCGGGGCTCTCGGCCCCGGTATCCCTCACCCACCGGAGCGCGGTTCATCCGCCTCCCACCTTGGAGCATCGCAATGGAAAACATCGAGCAGCGCGTCAAGAAGATCGTGGCCGAGCAACTCGGCGTCAACGAGGCCGACATCAAGATCGAGTCCTCCTTCGTCGACGACCTCGGTGCCGATTCCCTCGACACGGTCGAACTCGTGATGGCGCTCGAAGACGAGTTCGAGACCGAGATTCCCGACGAGGAAGCCGAGAAGATCACCACCGTGCAACAGGCCGTCGACTACGTCAAGGCGCACGCCAAGAGCTGAGTCAGCCCTTCGATCAGGAGAGTGCCGTGAGCCGTCGCCGCGTCGTCATCACCGGCCTTGGGATCGTCAGCCCGGTGGGCAACGACGTTTCCTCCGCGTGGGCCAATCTGGTTGCCGGCCGTTCGGGTATTGGCACCATCACCCGCTTCGATGCGTCGGCCTTCGCGTCGCAGATCGCGGGCGAGGTCCGTGACTTCGACATCGGCCAGTACCTGCCGGCGAAGGAAGCCAGGCACTTCGATACCTTCATCCATTACGGCATCGCGGCGGGTGTCCAGGCGCTGCGCGATGCCGGTCTGCAGGTCGACGATAGCAACGCCGACCGCATCGGCGTGGTGGTGGGTTCGGGCATCGGCGGGCTACCGCTGATCGAGGAGAACCACGCCGACTACACCCGTCGAGGCCCGCGGCGCATCTCGCCCTTCTTCGTGCCGGGCTCGATCGTCAACATGGTTTCGGGCCAGCTATCGATCATGCTCGGCCTGAAGGGGCCCTCCTTCGCGGTGGTGTCCGCCTGCACGACCGGCACGCACTCGATCGGCGAAGCCGGTCGGCTGATCGAATACGGCGATGCCGACATCATGCTCGCCGGCGGCAGCGAGTCCACGATCTCGCCGCTCGGGGTTGGGGGCTTCGCTGCGATGCGCGCGCTCTCGACCCGCAACGACGACCCCCAGACTGCCAGCCGGCCCTTCGACAAGGATCGCGATGGCTTCGTCCTCGGCGAAGGCGCGGGGGTGCTGGTCCTCGAGGAGTACGAGCATGCCCGCCGCCGCGGCGCGCGCATCTATGCCGAGCTCGCGGGCTACGGCATGAGCTCGGACGCCTTCCACATGAGCGCCCCCTCCGAGGGTGGCGAGGGGCCGGCGCGAGGCATGCTCAATGCGTTGCGCAATGCCGGCGTGAACCCCGACGAGGTCAGCTACCTCAATGGTCATGCCACCTCGACCCCGCTGGGCGACATCGCGGAAACCCGCTCGATTCGCCGCGCGTTCGGCGAGGCGGCCAACGGGCTGGTCGTCAACTCCACCAAATCCATGACCGGGCACCTGCTCGGTGCCGCGGGTGGCGTCGAAGCTGTGTTCACGGCGCTCGCGGTCCACCACCAGGTATCCCCGCCGACCATCAATATCTTCGACCAGGATCCGCTCTGCGATCTCGACTACTGTGCCAACACCGCCCGCGATCTCGCGATCGAGGTCGCGATGTCGAATTCCTTCGGCTTCGGCGGCACCAACGGCACCCTGGTGATGCGGCGGCTGCGCTAGCGGGCTCGTGAGACCTGGCGACCGGATACCGCATTCCCGATGAGCCTCCAGGGCCGCTGGTCGATCGAGCACGGCGCGCTCGCGCGGCGCTGGCGTTCGATCAATTGCCTGCTGGGCGGCATGGGTCTGGTGCTCGCTTGCGCAGGCCTCGAAGCCGGGATGCCCACCGATGCAGGGCTCGCGCTCGCGGGTTTCGCCATCGCTCTCGCGGCCATCGCCGGAGGGGTGACTGCTGCAGGACGAACCCGTGGAGCCGCGGGTACCGGCACGAAGACGGCTCACGCTGCCGCCATCCTCGAGGTCGATGCGCGGGGTCAGGCTACGATGGGCGCCGGTCCGCTCGTCATCGGTTCGTGCGTCGCTGCGGCGGTGCAACCGCTTCGGTGGCACCGCGGTGGGGGCCACCTCTGGATCGTGCTTCGCCTGCCCGATGGCACCCGGCGGAGCCTGTCAGGATCCCCCGCGGCGCGCGACGATGCGAGCGCCGCGCGGCTCGACGCGTGGCTTGTCTGGGTCCGTCGAGGCCGTCACCACTGAGGGTGGATGTGCCGACGGCGGGCGCTGGGGTGTGCCCCTTGGATCCCCGTCGCGCGTCCCCATATTCCCGCGACCCCTTTCGCTCGAGATGCTCGCCATGAATGCTTTCAGGTCGCTCGTTGTCGTTGTGCTCATCGGCATGGCGGACCTGTTCGCCCCGCCAGGCGCTGCAGCGCAGGGCCGGGAACTGCCGGATTTCGCCGACCTCGTCGAGAAGAGCGGGCCGGCGGTCGTGAACATCCGGACCACGGAGCGGGCCCGTCCGGGAAGCGCGGGCGGTGGCACGCCCTCGATGCCCGAAGGCCTCGACGAGAGCGATCCTTTCTACGAATTCTTCCGTCGCTTTCTGCCGCCGCGACAGTCGCCATCGCCCGGTCAGGGCCAGGGGCCTCGCAACCGTGGCGGCGAGGAAGTGCCGCGCGGGGTCGGCTCGGGCTTCTTCATCTCGAGCGATGGTTTCCTGCTGACCAACCATCATGTCGTCGAGGGCGCCGACGAAATCTACGTCACGCTGACTGACAAGCGCGAGTTCAAGGGCCGCATCGTGGGTTCCGATCGTCGCACCGACGTGGCGCTCGTCAAGATCGAGGCAACCGGCCTGCCGCGCTTGCCGATCGGCGACATGAACCGCCTTCGGGTGGGCGAATGGGTGGTTGCGATCGGCTCGCCCTTCGGTCTCGAGAACACGGTCACCGCAGGAATCGTGTCGGCCAAGGGCCGCGAGACCGGCGACTACCTGCCTTTCATCCAGACCGATGTCGCCGTGAATCCGGGCAATTCCGGCGGTCCGCTGCTCAACCTGCGCGGCGAGGTCATCGGGATCAACTCGCAGATCTACAGCCGCACGGGCGGCTTCATGGGCATTTCCTTCGCGATCCCGATCGACGAGGCGATGCGCGTGGCCGACCAGTTGAAGTCTTCCGGACGCGTGATCCGGGGCCGAATTGGCGTGGGCATCGCGGAGGTCACCAAGGACATCGCCGAGCCGCTCGGGCTGCCGCGTGCCGCGGGGGCGCTGGTGCGCAGTGTCGAGGCGAACGGCCCGGCTGCGCGCGCGGGTATCGAGGAGGGCGACATCATCCTGCGCTTCGAGGGGCGCGCCATCGAGCGCTCCAGCGACCTGCCGCGGCTGGTCGGTGGCACCCGCCCGGGGACCCGCGCGACCCTCCAGGTGTGGCGCAAGGGAGCGACTCGCGACATCCAGGTCACGGTTGCCGAGAGCGAGCCCGAGCGCAGCGCCCGTGGCCAGAAGCCCGGAGCACCCGGCGGGGGCGCGCCGACGATGCCCGCCGCGGCCAACCCGCTGGGGCTCGGTGTGGCCGATCTTTCCGAGGAGCGGCGTGCGCAGCTGCGGGTACGCGGTGGTGTCGTCGTCGAGAGTGTCGATGGCACCGGCGCGCGAGCGGGCCTGCGCCCCGGCGACCTGATCCTCGCGCTCAACAACCAGGACATCACGAGCGCGCGCCAGTTTCATGAACTCGCGGGCCGACTCGACAAGACCAAGACACACGTGGTCCTGGTGCGTCGCGGCGAGAGCGCGAGCTTCGTGCCGATCAGGCCGCAACCTTCCTCGGCCCCGGCCCCGGCCCCGGCGCGCTGAGGGGCAGGCTGCCCCCCGCCAGGCATGCTGCCGCCTCTGCCCGGCACTCGGCGGCCTTCGGCGGGCGCGAGGGCTTCCGGCTGCCCCTTCGGTCGGCACTGATAGAATCCGCGATCCGCGCGTCCAGGCCGACGCGCGTTCGACTTTCCGGGGCCCATGGAGCATATCCGCAACTTCTCGATCATCGCGCACATCGACCACGGCAAGTCGACGCTCGCTGACCGACTGATTCAGCGCTGCGGCGGGCTGTCGGACCGCGAGATGGAGGAGCAGGTCCTCGACTCGATGGATCTCGAGCGTGAACGCGGCATCACCATCAAGGCTCAGACGGCTGCCCTGCAGTACCTGGCCGCCGACGGCAAGCGTTACCTCTTCAACCTGATCGATACCCCCGGTCACGTTGACTTCTCCTACGAGGTCAGCCGGTCGCTGTCGGCCTGCGAAGGGGCTCTGCTGGTGGTCGATGCCACCCAGGGCGTCGAGGCGCAGACGGTGGCCAACTGCTACACCGCCATCGACCTCGGGGTCGAGGTAGTGCCGGTCCTCAACAAGATGGACCTGCCGTCGGCCGACCCCGACGCGGCGGCGGCCGAGATCGAGGATGTCATCGGCATCGACGCCACCGACGCGATCCGCGCGAGCGCCAAGACCGGCATGGGCATCGACGACATTCTCGAGGCGGTCGTCGCGCGGATCCCACCGCCGGCAGGCGATCCGGCCGCGCCGCTGCAGGCGCTGATCATCGACTCCTGGTTCGACAACTACGTCGGCGTTGTGATGCTCGTGCGGGTGGTCAATGGCACGCTACGCCCGCGCGACCGCATCCGGCTGATGGCCACGCAGCTTGCCTACACCTGCGAGCAGGTCGGGGTCTTCACCCCGAAGTCCGCGGCGCGGGAGTCGCTGTCGGCCGGCGAGGTCGGCTTCATCATCTCGGGGATCAAGGAGCTGAAGGCGGCCAAGGTGGGCGATACCGTGACGCTGGTGTCGCAGCCGGCGCTCGAACCGCTGCCCGGCTTCAAGGAGATCAAGCCCTCGGTGTTCGCCGGACTCTACCCGGTCGAGTCCAACCAGTACGAGGCGATGCGCGACGCCCTCGAGAAGCTGCAGCTCAATGACGCGTCGCTGCAGTTCGAGCCGGAGGTTTCGCAAGCCCTGGGATTCGGTTTCCGGTGCGGATTCCTCGGACTGCTCCACATGGACATCGTCCAGGAACGGCTCGAGCGCGAATTCGACATGGATCTCATCACGACCGCGCCCACGGTCATCTACGAGATCCTGATGCGCGACGGCACCGTGCTGCGCGTCGAGAATCCGTCGAAGATGCCCGATCCGGGCAAGATCGAGGAGATCCGCGAGCCGATCGTCGATGTCACGATCTTCGTCCCGCAGGACTACGTCGGCAACGTGATCTCGCTGTGCACGGCCAAACGCGGCGTGCAGACCAATCTCGCCTACCACGGCCGTCAGGTGCACCTGAGCTACGAGCTGCCGATGAACGAGATCGTCCTCGACTTCTTCGACAAGCTGAAGTCGACCTCGCGCGGTTACGCGTCGATGGACTACGAATTCAAGGAATACCGGGCCTCGGATGTCGTCAAGATGGACATCCTCGTCAACGGCGACCGCGTCGATGCGCTCAGCCTCATCGTGCATCGAAGCATCGCGCAGAGCCGCGGGCGTGAAGTGGCGGCGCGCATGCGCGAGCTCATCCCCCGGCAGATGTACGACGTTGCCATCCAGGCGGCCATCGGGGCGAATATCGTCGCTCGCGAGAATGTCAAGGCGCTTCGCAAGAACGTGCTCGCGAAATGCTACGGTGGCGACATCACCCGCAAGAAGAAGCTGCTCGAGAAGCAGAAGGCCGGCAAGAAACGCATGAAGCAGGTCGGTACCGTCGAGATCCCGCAGGAGGCCTTCCTCGCGGTGCTCCAGGTTGACGATCGCTGAGCCCGCCGTGAGCGCGACGCGAAGGCTCCCGCGAACACCCGAGATCGACCGGCCGACCGCGCCGGAGGAATCATCGTGAACGAGACCAGCACCTCGCTGAACTTCGCCCTGATCCTGTTCGTTCTGCTGGTCGTATGCTTTGCCGCCTGGCTCGCCGATCGCTTCCATTTCCGTGGCCGGCGCGAACGCGAGGCCCGCCGGCGGATCGCCGAGTTCGAGGCGCAGCAGGCCGGGCTGCCGCTGCATCTGCGTGTCACCGATGCGCAGGCGGCGCGCCATGCGCTGGTGCGCGATACCCTGCGCCAGCCGCTCTGGCTCGAATACACCGCGGGGCTCTTCCCGGTCATCGCTGTGGTGTTCTTCCTGCGTTCCTTCCTGGTCGAACCCTTCAAGATTCCATCGGGCTCGATGATCCCGACCCTGCTGGTGGGCGACCTCATCCTGGTCAACAAGTTCAGCTACGGCGTCCGATTGCCGGTGCTCCACACCAAGATTCTCGAGGTCGGTAGCCCGAAGCGCGGTGATGTCATGGTCTTCCGCTATCCGCGCGACCCGGGTATCGACTACATCAAGCGTGTGGTCGGTCTGCCGGGCGACCGTATCGTGTATCGGGACAAGCGCCTCACCGTCAACGATGCCGAGGTGCCGCTTTCCCCGGCAGGCGACTTCTACGACTCCGACCGACTCACTTACGCGCCGCAGTACGCCGAGCGGCTCGGCGAGGTCGAGCACCGCATCCTCACCGAACTCGACAAGCCCTCTGTCATCGCCCCGATGGATGCGTTTCCCTTCCGCGAGCAGTGCCGCTACGCCGCCGGCGGGGTAAGCTGCACTGTCCCGGCCGGTCACTACTTCGTGATGGGCGATAATCGCGAGAACAGCCTGGACAGTCGTTTCTGGGGCTTCGTTCCCGAAGCGAACCTGGTGGGTCGTGCCTTCTTCATTTGGATGAATTTCGGCGACCTGAAGCGAATCGGTGGTTTTCGATGAAACAGGCCAGGCATGTCCGGGTCATGCCGTCGTACATCTCGCGCCAGCGCGGTGCGAGTCTGCTCGGCATGATGATCGTGGTCGCGATCGCGCTATCGGTCGCCATCGTGGGTTTGCGGGTTGTCCCGACGGTCGTCGAGTTCCTGGCTGCCAAGCGCGCGATCCAGCGGATCGCCGATGGCCCGGCCCGCTCGCCGCTCGACATCGCCAAGTCCTTCGACGAGATGGCCGCCGTCGATGACATCAGCGCCATCGCCGGCCGTGACCTGCGCATCGAGCGCTCGCCTCTCGGCGTGACGATCAGCTTCGCCTACGAGAAGCGGGTCGCGCTGATCGGGCGCGTCAGCCTTCTGATCGACTACGACGCGAGCGTCGCGGTAACCAACTGAGGCGATCGCGCCCCCCATGGCCACTGACGACCTGCAGCGCCGCCTCGGCCACGATTTCGGTGATCCCGATCTCCTGCGTCAGGCGCTGACTCACCGCAGCTTCGGTCAGCCCAACAACGAGCGCCTCGAGTTCCTCGGCGACAGCGTGCTGAACTGCGTGGTCGCCACCTTGCTCTATCAGCGTTTCGGCTCGATCGACGAGGGCGATCTCTCGCGACGGCGCGCCGCGCTCGTGCGTCAGGACACCCTCCACGCCATCGCGACCCGGCTCGAGCTCGGCGACAGCCTGCGGCTGGGCGAAGGGGAGGCGCGCAGCGGTGGCGCTCGCCGTCCTTCGATCCTCGCCGACGCCCTCGAGGCGATCGTCGGGGCGGTATTCCTCGATGCCGGTTTCGAGCGCGCGCGCTCGGTCATCGCGAGGCTCTATGAGCCGATCCTCGCCGTGGGTGAACCTGCCGGTGCGATCAAGGACCCCAAGACGCAGCTTCAGGAGCTGCTGCAGGCACGGCGGTTGCCGCTGCCGCGCTATTCGGTGGTCGCCACCGGTGGCGTGGCCCATGAGCAGGTCTTCGAGGTCGACTGCGCGATCCCGAAGCTCGGATTGCGAACGCTCGGTCGCGGGCCGAGTCGCCGGGCGGCGGAGCAGGCCGCGGCCGCCGTCGCGCTCGAGCAGGCGCGCATCTTCGGCAGGGCGCGCGTCTCCGCGGACGGCGCTGCCGCATGACATCCACCGAACCGAGCGCCCGGCCCGCGCACCCGCAGCCCGCCCCGGCATCGGGCAGCCAGGCGCACCGCTGCGGTCACGCCGCGATCGTCGGCCGACCGAACGTCGGCAAATCGACGCTGCTGAACCGGCTGGTCGGCCAGAAACTCTCGATCACCTCCCGCAAGGCACAGACCACGCGTCACCGGATCGCGGGTATCCTCACCCGACCGGACGCGCAGCTGATCTTCATCGACAGCCCCGGGCACCAGGCCCGCGCCGGGGGAGCGCTCGACCGCCTGCTCAACCGGACGGCGCGCCAGGTTGCCGCCGATGCCGATGTCGTGGTGCTGGTGTGCGACGGGCTCGGCTGGACGCCGGCGGATGCGCAGATGGCGACGCTTCTGCCCCGGGACCGACCGACGATCCTCGCCGTCAACAAGGTCGATGCCGCTCGCGACCGCGCGCGGCTGGCCTCGTTGCTGCGCGAGGCGAGCGGGGTACGCCCCTTCGACGAGATCGTGCCGCTCAGCGCCCGCACCGGCCACCAGGTCGGACTGCTTGCCGACCTGTGCGCGGCGCGCCTGCCGGCGGGGCCGGCGCTCTTCGAGGCCGATGCGCTCACCGACCGTGGCGAGCGCTTCTTCGCGGCGGAGATCATTCGCGAGAAGCTGTTCCGCCTGCTCGGCGACGAACTGCCCTACGAGAGCACGGTGCTGGTCGACCAGTTCGAGGAACTGCCGCGCCTGCGTCGCATTCATGCAACGATCGTGGTCGCGCGCGAGGCGCACCGGCCGATCGTCCTGGGCGCAGGCGGCGAGCGCATCCGCCGCATCGCGACCGAAGCCCGCCAGGACCTCGAACGCATGCTCGACACGAAGATCTATCTCGAGCTCTTCGTCAAGGTGCGCGGCGGCTGGGCGGACGACGAGGCCAGCCTGCGCGCCTTCGGCTACGACTAGGCGCCGTGGCGACGAGCGCGAGTGGCGCCGGTCGCATCGACCAGCAGGCGGCCTTCCTGCTGCACAGGGTGGCCTATCGCGAGACCAGCCTGGTGGTGGACCTTTTCACGCGCGACCACGGGCGGATCGCGGCGGTGGCCAAGGGCGCCAGGCGCCCTCATTCGTCGCTGCGCGGCGTGTTGCTCCAGTTCCAGCCGCTGTTGGTCGGCTGGACCGGTCGGCAGGAGTTGCGCACCCTGACCATGGCGCACTGGGTCGGCGGTCTCGCGAGTCCGCAGGGCGACGCGTTGCTTTGCGCGTTTTACCTCAACGAGCTGCTGATGCGCCTGCTGCCGCGCGAGGACGCCCATCCCCAGCTTTTCGACGCCTACCAACGCGCGCTCGCCGAACTCGCGAGCGGCGATCCCCTCGACGAGTGCCTGCGGCGCTTCGAGTGGGTGCTGCTGCGCGAGGCGGGCTACGCGCCCGACCTGTCGCGTGATGCGGCGCGCCAGCCGATCCGCGCGGGGGTGGCCTATCGCTGGCTGCCTGACGAGGGCTTCGTGGCCGCCGAGCCGCCCCCGCCCGACGAGGCGGCGGTGGTGATCGGCGAAACCCTGCTCGGGCTGGCGAACGGCGCGCTCGGCACGCAGCGGCTGCGGCAGCAGGCAAAATACCTGACGCGCGCGATCCTCTCGCATCATCTCGACGGCGCCGTGCTGAACACGCGCCAGATCCTCATCGACCTGCACAAGCTATGATCGAACTCGGCGTCAACATCGACCACGTGGCCACGATCCGCCAGGCCCGGCGCACCTGGGAGCCCGATCCGGTGTGGGCGGCCGTCGAAGCGCATCTCGGCGGCGCTGACGGGATCACGATCCACCTGCGCGAAGACCGTCGGCATATCCAGGACGACGACGTCCGGCGATTGCGCGAACTCACGCAGATCAAGCTGAACTTCGAGATGGCAGCCACCGACGAGATGGTGGCGATCGCCTGCCGCACGCGCCCCGAGATGGCCATGCTGGTTCCCGAGGGGCGTCATGAAGTGACCACCGAAGGCGGTCTCGACATCGCCGGCCAGGAGGCCCGGGTCGCGCAGATCGTGGCTCGGCTGGCTGACGAAGGCATCGTGAGCAGCGTGTTCATCGATGCCGACCCGGCGCAGATCGACGCGGCCGCAAGGGTCGGTGCACGGGTCTGCGAGATCCACACCGGCCCCTACGCCCATGCCTTCCACCACGCCGGGCGCGATGCCGAGAGCCCGACGGTGGTCGCAGAGCTCGCGCGCATCGCGGCTGCCGGCGCGCAGATCCGCGCGCTCGGCATGCGCTTCAACGCCGGTCACGCGCTGAACTACTACAACGTCCAGCCGGTGGCGGCGATGCCGGGGGTGCGCGAACTCCACATCGGCCATGCGATCGTGTCGCGGGCGGTGTTCTGCGGCATGCGCGAGGCGGTGCGCGAGATGAAGCGGCTGATGCGCGAGGCGGCCGGAGGCCGCCCGTGATCTACGGCATCGGTACCGACATCGTCGAGGTCCGGCGCATCCGCGACCTGCTCGGACGCTATGGCGAGCGCTTCGCGCGCCGCGTGCTCGGTCCCGAGGAACTCGCCGAGTTCCGGCGCCGACACGGCCGCGGCGATCACGGTCCGGGCTATGCCGCGCGCTACCTCGCCAAGCGCTTCGCCGCGAAGGAGGCCTTCTCGAAGGCCATCGGTCTCGGCTTGCGCGGGCCGATGACGCTGCTGTCGCTGCAGGTGCTCAACGACCGCCGCGGCAAGCCGGTGGCGCATCCGCGCAAGGCCCTCGAGCCCTGGCTGCGCGAACGCCGGCTGAGCGCGCATGTGTCGGTATCCGACGAGGCCGACAACGTGATCGCCTTCGTGGTCGTCGAGCAGGGCTTGCCCGACGGCGGCGCGGCCGACGCCGCCATTTCGCCCGTTGGCGACCGACAGGAGCCTCTCCGATGACGCCGCTTCGTCCCGGACCCGTCATCGTCGATGTGGCGGGGCTCACGCTCACCGATGCCGAGGTTCAGCGGCTGAGGCACCCGCTGGTCGGCGGCGTGATCCTGTTCTCGCGCAACTTCCGCGATCGCGCCCAGGTGCGCGACCTCATCGCGGCGATGCGTCGCGCCCGCGGCGCGGCGCTGCTGGTGTGTGTCGACCACGAAGGAGGGCGGGTCCAGCGTTTCCGCGAGGGTTTCACGCCGATCCCGCCGATGCGCGAACTCGGCAGCCGATGGGACGCCGACCCGATCCTGGCCTGCCGCGAAGCCTTCGAGCAGGGCCGCACGATCGGCCGCGAGCTCGCCGAGGTCGGCGTCGATCTCAGTTTCACGCCGGTGCTCGACCTCGATCACGGCCCCTCGAGCGTGATCGGCGATCGTGCCTTCCACCGGGATCCGCGGGTCGTGACGATGCTGACCGCGCGCCTGATGCACGGCCTGCTCGCCGGCGGGCTTGGCAACTGCGGCAAGCACTTCCCGGGGCATGGCTGGGCGCGGGCCGATTCTCATCACGAGTTGCCGGTCGACGAGCGCAGCCTCGAAGCCATCCTCGCCGACGATGCCGCGCCCTATGGCTGGCTCGGTGGCGCGCTGCTGTCGGTGATGCCCGCGCATGTGCTGTATCCCGCGGTCGATGCGGTGCCCGCCGGATTCTCCCGCCGCTGGATCGGAAGCATCCTGCGTCGTCGGCTGGGCTTCCAGGGCCTGGTCTTTTCCGACGACCTCACGATGGAGGCCGCGGCCGCTGCGGGTGGCATCGTCGAGCGCGCAAACGCCGCGCTCGGCGCGGGCTGCGACATGGTGCTGGTCTGCAATCGCCCCGACCTCGCCGACGCGCTGCTCGCGGCGCTTTCGTGGCGCCGGCCGCGCGCCTTCGACGCCCGCCTGGCACCGCTGCTGCGTCGATGAGCGAGCGCCCACCCGTCTTCGATCCGAAGCCGGTACTTGCCGGCCTGCCGAACCGGCCTGGCGTCTATCGGATGCTGGGCGCCGATGGCGCGCTGCTCTACGTCGGCAAGGCACGCGACCTGCGCAAGCGGGTTTCGTCCTACTTCCAGAAGACCCTGTCGAGCCCTCGCATCGCGCATATGGTGTCACAGGTCGCGGCGATCGAGACCACGGTCACCCGCTCGGAAGCCGAGGCCCTGCTGCTCGAGAGCAACCTGATCAAGACCGGCCAGCCGCGCTACAACATCCTGTTTCGCGACGACAAGTCCTATCCGTACCTGAAGGTCAGCGGTCATCGCTATCCGCGGATCGCCTACTACCGCGGTTCGGTCGATCGCGGCAGCCGCTTCTTCGGACCCTTCCCGAGCGCCTGGGCGGTCAAGGAGAGCATTCAGGTGCTGCAGAAGGTGTTCCAGCTGCGCACCTGCGAGGACTCGGTGTTCGCCAACCGGTCGAGGCCCTGCCTGCAGCACCAGATCGGCCGCTGCACGGCGCCCTGCGTCGATGCGATCACGGTCACCGATTACGCGCGCGATGTCGATGACGCGATGCGCTTCCTGCGGGGCGGGCACCGCGAGGTGCTGCAGACCCTCGAATCCCAGATGCACGCGGCCGCCGCCGACCTGCGCTTCGAGGAGGCCGCGGCGCTGCGCAATCGCATGAGCGCGCTGTCGCGGGTGCTGCACCAGCAGTCGATGGACACCGGCTCCGACATCGATGTCGACATCATCGCGGTCGAGGCGCAGGGAGGGCGCGTGTGCGTGAACCTCGCGATGGTCCGCGGCGGCCGGCACCTCGGCGACCGGGCGAGCTTCCCGCTGCATACGGACACCGACGACCCGCCCGCCGAGATCCTCGAAGCCTTCGCGATGCAGCACTACGCCGAGGCGCTGGTCCCGCCGGTGATCGTCAGCCATGCCGAGCTGGGCAGCGAGGCGCTGGTCGCCTGGCTCGCCGAGCGGGCCGGTCACCCGGTTCAGTGGGTCGCCCGGCCTCAGGGGGCACGGCGCCAGTGGGTCGAGATGGCGCGTCAGAACGCGCGTCTGGCGCTGGCGCGGGCGCTCGCCGAAGAGGGCTCGCAGCGCTCGCGCGTGCGCGAGCTCGCCGCGGTCCTGGGCCTGGCGCGCGATGTCGACGTCGAGCCGATTCGCATCGAATGCTTCGACATCAGCCATACGATGGGCGAGGCGACCCAGGCCTCCTGCGTGGTCTTCGAGGGCCACGAGATGCGCCGCGGGCACTACCGACGATTCAACATCGAGGGCGTGACGCCGGGTGACGATTACGCGGCGATGCGCCAGGTGCTGGAGCGACGCTACGGGCGACGCGACGATGACGACGGCAGCCGCGAGCAGGCGCCGCTCCCCGATGTCGTGCTGATCGACGGCGGGGCAGGGCAGGTGGCGGTGGCCCGCGAGTGCTTCGAGGCCTTCGGGCTCGATCCCGGGTGCCTGGTGGGCGTCGCCAAGGGCGAGGGGCGCAAGGTCGGTCTCGAGACCCTGATCTTCGCCGACGGTCGGCCGCCGCTGGTGCTCGGGCGCGATTCCGCGGCTTTGATGCTTGTCGCGCAGATCCGGGACGAGGCGCACCGCTTCGCGATCACCGGGATGCGCGCGCGTCGGGCGCGATCGCGCAATGTTTCGCGCCTCGAGGAGATCGAGGGCGTGGGGCCGCGCAAGCGCCAGCGGCTGCTCGCGCGCTTCGGAGGCCTGCGTGGCATCATGGCGGCCAGTGTCGAGGATCTCGCCCAGGTCGAGGGCGTGTCGCGCGCACTCGCCGAGGAGATCTACCGGCGCCTGCACTGATCGTCCGCACGGCGATCGGGCGGGTATTTCGCTGCCGCCTGCCATGCCGATGAACCTGCCCAACCTGCTCACCTGGCTGCGGATGCTCGCCATCCCACTGCTGGTCGGGATCTTCTACCTGCCGTTGCCGGCCGACGCGCGCAATGCGATCGCGACCGCGCTCTTCGTGGCGGCCGCGATCACCGACTGGATCGACGGATGGCTGGCGCGCCGCCTGGGGCAGACCTCCGCCTTCGGCGCTTTTCTCGATCCGGTGGCCGACAAGCTGCTGGTTTGCGCCGCGCTGGTCATGCTGGTCGAGCTCAACCGGGTCGATGCGCTGATCGCGGTCATCATCATCGGCCGCGAGATCACCATCTCGGCGCTTCGCGAGTGGATGGCGCAGGTCGGTGCCCGCTCGAGCGTGGCGGTGCACTCGATCGGCAAGTTCAAGACGATCGCGCAGCTCGTGGCGATTCCGATGCTGCTTTTCGATGCGCCGCTCCTCGGGCTGATCGACTGCGCGCGGCTTGGGCGCTGGCTGCTGGTGGTGGCGGCCATCCTGACCGTGTGGTCGATGTTCTACTACCTGCGGCGAGCGTGGCCCTACCTGCGCGATGCCGGCTGACGATCGCGCCGATTGAGCCCGCCGATTTGACAGGCTCCCGATATCGGCTATACTTTCAGACTCTGTAGTGAACGCGGGAATAGCTCAGTTGGTAGAGCGCAACCTTGCCAAGGTTGAGGTCGCGAGTTCGAGACTCGTTTCCCGCTCCACATTCCGAAGGGAAGCCCCGGCTTCCCTTTTTGTTTGAAGCCTCCGGCGCCTGCACGTGCCGGACGCCCCTGGCGGGGTGGCAGAGTGGTCATGCAGCGGCCTGCAAAGCCGTCTACGCCGGTTCGATTCCGACCCCCGCCTCCATCCCGCATCCTGCGCGAAAGCGCCCGCCCGCCCGGCGTCCCTGCGAACGCCGGCGCCGGCTCGGGGTTTCGGCCATCGTGCTTCAGTCGAGCGTGATTTTCGCGGCCCGGATGATCTCGCCGAGGCGCTTTTCCTCGCTGGCACGGTAGGCGACGGTTTCCTGCGGCGAGCGCCAGACCGCCGTGGCGCCACGGTCGAAGAAGTCCTTCTTCAGCGATGCGCTCTCGAGCGCCTGGCGGGTGAAGGCTGACATCCGCTCCACGACGGCCGCGGGCAGGCCCGCAGGTCCGGTCACGGTCGTCCATGAGACCACATCGAAGCCGGGCAGAAATTCCGCGATGGCCGGGATGTCGGGCACCACCGGGCTGCGCGCGGCGCTGGTGACGCCGAAGCCCTTGACCTTGCCAGGCCGGTATTGCGCGAGCGCGCCCGGGATGTTGTCGAAGATCATCTGCACCTGACCACCGATGAGATCGGTCATGGCCGGCGCGGCCCCGCGGTAGGGAACGTGGGTCATGTCGACGCCGGCGAGCAGCTTGAACAGTTCGCCGGCGAGATGAAGCGTGGTTCCCAGGCCGGCCGATGCGTAGTTGTACTTTCCGGGGTTGCGCCGCAGCAGCTCGATCAGCTCGGGGACGGTGTTCGCGGGCAGGTTCTGGTTGCCGACGAGAAAATTGGGCAGCGCCCACAGCGTGGACACGAAGGTGAAGTCGCGATTGGCATCGAAGGGCAACTTGCCCGCCTTCAGCGTGGGCGAGATGCCGTGCGAGGCTACCCCCCCGAGGCCCAGCGTGTAGCCATCGGGCTGCGAGCGCGCGTAGGCGGCCACGCCGATGTCGCCGCCACCGCCACCGATGTTCTCGACCACCCATTGCTGGCCGGTGATTTCGCTCATCTTTGCGCAGTACAGGCGCGACAGCGTGTCGGTCGCCCCGCCTGCCGGAAACGGGTTGATGAACTTGACCGGACGCACCGGCCAGGCGGCCTGCGCGCGTGCCTGGCTGCCGATGATCCAGGGGGCGGTCAGCACGAGCCCTACGGTACCGCGACGCAAGCGGCGCCTGGCCTGGTGCTCTGCGACGACGCGCTCAGGGGCGTGGTCCGCGGTGGGGGGGTTGGCGGGATCCTGCGTGGGTCGGGTCGGGTCGGTCATCGCACGCTCCTCGTGATTTCGGAAAGCCTACGCTGCCATCGCGGTGCAGCACGAGCCCTCTTTCGGGCCGGGCGGGACTAGAGTGTTCCGACCTTGAGGAGATCCGCTCATGAGCTACCCGATCATCTCGGCCGACTCGCACATCACCGAGGCCCCTGACACCTACACCGCGCACATCGATCGCGCATGGCGTGACCGCGCGCCGCGCCTCGAGCGCACCGACCATGGCGATGTCTTCCGGATCGACGGCATGGAGCGCGCGATCCAGCTCGGTCTGGTAGCCGCGGCGGGCAAGCCGCCCGAGCAGCTGACGATGTCAGGCGTGCGCTTCGAGGAGCTGCATCGCGGCGGCTGGGACCCGGATGCGCGGCTCGCCGACCAGGATCGCGACGGTGTTGCCGCCGAGATCATCTACCCGACGGTGGGCATGCTGCTGTGCAACCATCGAGACTACGATTACAAGAAGGCCTGCTTCGACGCGTACAACCGCTGGATCGCCGCCTACTGCGAGCGCCACCCGACGCGGCTGCTCGGCTGCGGTCAGAGCGCGGGGCGCAGCCCGGACGAGATGGTCGCCGACCTGCACGCGATCAAGGCGCTGGGCCTGCGCGGCGTGATGATGCCCGGCAACCCGGCAGTCGCCGACTACGACTCGCCCCTCTACGACCCGGTCTGGGAAGCGGCGATCGAACTCGGCCTGCCGCTGTCCTTCCACATCCTGACCACGAAGGAAGCCGCGCCGGTGCGCGGCCCGAAGATCAACAGCTTCCTGTCGATCATTCGTGGCAACCAGGACATCATGGGCACGTTGATCTTCGGGGGGGTGTTCCAGCGCCACCCCGATCTGCGCATCGTGTGCGTCGAGGCCGACGCCGGCTGGGTGCCGCACTACCTCTACCGGATGGATCATGCCTACAAGCGTCATCGCAACTGGCTGGCGCCCGGCGTGAAGCTCGACCGCCTGCCGAGCGAGTATTTCTCGGAGCACATCTACACCACCTTCCAGGACGACTGGGTGGCGTTCCGCTCGGCCGATCAGATGAACTGGCGCCGCCTGATGTGGGCGAACGATTTCCCCCACTCGGACTCCACCTGGCCGTGGTCGCAGCAGATGCTCGCCGAGCAGGCAGCGTCGCTGCGCGAGGAGCAGCGCAAGGCGATCCTCTCTGACAACGTCGCCGACCTCTACCGGATCGATCTGCGGGAGCTCGCCGCGGCCTGAAGCCTGTCAGCGAACCGTCAAGCGCAGCGGAGGATGATGCAGTCCCTTGCGGCCGATCTTCCTTCCTGCCCTGACCGCCTGTTCCGCTGATCGCGCGCAACGCACGTCGCGTCGTGCGAGCCGTTCCGTCCTCGCACTCGCCGCGGTGTCGGTGTGTGCCTGTTCCCTCGCGTGGTCCCAGGTGCCCGCGGCAACGCAGGCCGACGAGTTCTCGCTCAGCCTTGCCGCCGCCGAGCGCCTGCTGGTGCAGCACAGCCCGGTCGTGGCTGCCGCCCGCGCGGCTGCGGCGGTCGCCGCGAGCGAGACCGCCAGAGTCGACGTCGCCCCCAATCCCACGCTGCAGGCTGCGCTTTCCAACACCCGGGCCGGTCGCTACCCCTACGGCGCGAGCGACCGCCTGCTGCGCCTAGAGCAGCTCGTCGAGCGCGGCGGCAAGCGCGATCTTCGGGTCGGTCTTGCCGTGGGTCTTGCCGACGCCGCGCGCCTCGAGGCGGCCGACCAGCTTCGCCAGCAGTTCGCGCTGCTCGGCTCGGCGCATGCGGATCTGGCCGCGGCGCAGCAGCTCGAGGAGCTCGCCCTCGAGAATCGGGCAGCGTGGGATCGCCTCGTGCAGGCCGGCACCCTGCGGGTGGCGGCCGGTGATCTCGCGCCTGCCGACCAGCTGCGGCTGGAACTCGAGGCGCAGCGCGCTGCCGTTGACTACCGGAGCGCGTCGGCCGCCCGTGCCCAGGGCCGAGGCGCGCTGGCCGCGCTGATCGGGCTGCGCGATCCAGCCCTTCTGCTGCGCGCCGTCGAAGGCCTCCCCGACGAGGCGGCGATCATGCAGACCTTCGCCGAGCTCGAACGGGACCGTCCGCTCGCGCTGTCGGTCGGCCTCGATGACCGCCCCGACGTGCGCGCCGCCGAGCGCAGACTGGTCGCGGCCGAGCGAGCCTTCACGCTTGCCGCCAGCCTGCGCGTGCGCGATGTCACCGTCGGCATGCAGCTCGAACGTACCCCCGATTTCGGCGGTACCGTTGTCGGTGTGTCGCTCGGGGTCCCGCTGCTGGTCAACAACGACTATCGCGGCGAGCTGCTTCGCGCGCAGGCCGACATCGAGCTGGCGCGTACCGGGCTTGCGCGCTCCCGGGTCGCCGCGCTCGCCGAGGCGCAGGCGGCGTGGGTGCGCCTGAGCGCCGCCTCCGATCGGGCCGCCCGGCTGCTGCGCGAATCGCTGCCGCGCGCCGAGTCGGTCGCCGCGATGGTCGAGGCCGGCTTCGCGCAGGGCGGCGCCTCGATCAACGACCTTTTCGACACCCGACGGCAGCTGATCGCAGCCAGGGTCGAGGCAGTGCAGGCGCGAGCCGAGTTCGCCCGTGCGCTCGCGCAGTGGCGCGGGGCCCTGAGCTCGGCCGATGGCGAGCCGGGCGTGCAGGCTTCGAGGGGGCGCAGACCATGAAGCTCATGCGTGCGGTGCGCTGGCTGCTCGCGCTGGTGTTGGTCGCTGTCGGTTACGGGCTGGCGCTGCTGCTGCCACCGACCGGGGGCGGCGGAGCCGACGGCGCGCCAGCCGAAAGGCCGGTCTTGCGGCCTGGCACCGTGGCCAGCGGCGGAGCCGATCCGGTCGCCCCCGACACCGTGCATTTCGATCCGGGCGCCGCGCAGCTGGCCTCGATCCGGGTCGAGCCGGCCAGCCTCGCCCCGGTCCCGCTGGGCGAGCCACTGCACGCGCGGCTGGCCTACGACGAGAACCGTACCGTCCGACTCGGCGTGCCGATCGCCGGGCGTGTCACCCAGCTGAGTCGCCAGCCGGGCGACACCGTGCGCGCGGGCGCGGCCCTGCTGACGCTGGACGCGCCCGAACTCGCCGCAGCGGTCGCCGATCGGCACAAGGCGAGCGCCGAAGAGCAGCGGCGGCGACTCGCGCTGGAGCGCGCGCAGCGGCTGGTCGATGTCGGCGTGCTGCCGCGGCGCGAACTCGAGGCGGCGCAGGCCGAAG
>JBIIHU010000221.1:0-6227 GCA_044235405.1 Burkholderiaceae bacterium | reverse complement strand
TTGCGAGACACCGAGGTCCAGCAGCCGAACACCGCCGCCACCTTGTCCTGGGCCAGCAGCTGGCGGGCCTTCTCGGCGAACAGGGGCCAGTTCGACGCCGGGTCGACGACCACGGCCTCGAGCTTGCGGCCGAGCACGCCGCCCTTGGCGTTGATCTCGTCGATCGTCATCAGAACCGTGTCCTTGAGCGCGGTCTCGGAGATCGCCATCGTGCCGGACAGCGAGTGGAGCACGCCGACCTTGATCGGGGCGCCCTGGGCGAAGGCCTGCGGCAGGCCGGTGGCCGAAACCGCCGCGGTGGCCGCGGCCGACTTCAGAAAGGAACGACGGGTCATGAAGAACTCTCCCTGGAGGATAGGCATTCGAGTTGTGGAGGGCGAAGCGCTCCCGCATGGGGCGCTGCCGAACTAACGCAACCTTCATGCCATCAAGGAAATACCGATTCCGGGGCGTTGCCGGCGACTTCGTGCGCTCGACAACCTCCGCTTCGGTGCCCGGCGCACCGTGACTGTGCAGCGAGACACGCCAATGTCACGAAAGCGTGACGTCAGGGGCAGGTGGCTAGCATGCGCCGATGACGCTCTCCACCTGCCTGCCGCCGCTCTTCCCCGGACGCCTGCGCTCCATCGGGCGCCTGCTGCTGCTCTTCCTGGCGCTGAATACCCTCGTGCGCCTCGGCCTCATCGTGCTTGGAGGCGATGACCCCGCGCTGCGATCCTGGCAAGTCGCACCGGCGCTGCTGCTGGGGCTGGTCTTCGACCTCTGCGTGGGCCTGCTGGCCTTCGCCCCGCTCTGCTGGCTCTTCGTCGTCTGGCCCGCGACGCGCTTCGGTGGCTCGCTCGGCCTGCGGCGCCTCGCCGGCGCGATGCTGCTGCCGCTCAGCCTGCTCTCCGCCTTCGTGGCGGCATCCGAGTTCGCGTTCTGGCATGAGTTCGGCTCGCGCTTCAACTTCATCGCGGTCGAGTATCTGGTCTACGGGCACGAGGTCGTCGGCAACATCCGCGAATCCTACGACCTGCGCCTGTTGCTGCCGCTGGTCGCCGCCGCCGGCATCCTGCTCGCGGCACTCGCCTGGGTCTGGGCGCTCGCGCCACTGCGCGCGTCGCGCCGATTGCCGCGACGTCGCTGGCGTCGGGCGCTGGTGGCCGGTCTGGTCGCACCGCTGGTGCTGCTCGCGGCCTGCGATGTCCGGCTACGGGTGTTCCCGGGCAGCGCCCAGCTGGGTGACATCGCCGGCAACGGCTACTTCGAGTTCTGGCATGCCTTCCGCTTCAACGAGATCGACTATCCGCGCCACTACCGCACGCTGGCGCCGGCACGGGCGGCCGCCGTGCTGGCTGGCACGATCCAGCCACCGCCCGCCGCGAGCGCCGCCCTGCCCTTCGAGCGGGACATCAGCCCTGCAGGCCCGGGGCGTCCTCTCAACCTGGTGCTGGTGTCGATCGAGAGCCTGAGCGCGTCCTTTCTCGCGCACTTCGGCAATACCCAGCAGCTGACGCCGAACCTCGATCGCCTGGCCGACGAAAGCCTGCTGTTCACGCATCTGTACGCCACCGGCACCCGCACGGTGCGTGGCCTCGAGGCGCTTTCGCTGTCGATCCCGCCCACCCCGGGCCATGCGATCGTCAAGCGTCCCGGCAACCAGGGCCTGGGCACGCTCGGTGGCGTGCTGGCGGCAAGCGGCTACGAGCCGATCTACCTCTACGGCGGCTACGGTTACTTCGACAACATGAACGCCTTCTTCGGCGGCAATGGCTACACCGTGATCGATCGCACCGCGCTTGCCGCGGGCGACATCCACTTCGAGAACATCTGGGGCGTGGCCGACGAAGACCTGTTCACGCTCGCGCTGCGCGAGATCGATGCGCGTCATGCGCATGGTCAGCCCTTCTTCGCGCACGTGATGACCACCTCGAACCACCGTCCCTTCACCTACCCGGAGGGTCGCATCGACATCCCCAGCCACAGCGGCCGGGAAGGCGGCGTCAAGTACACCGACTGGGCGATCGGGCGCTTCATCGCCCAGGCGCGCCAGCGCCCCTGGTTCGACAGCACGCTGTTCGTTTTCGTCGCTGATCACACCCACAAGGGGCGCGGCCGCCAGGACCTCGACCCGGATGCCTTCCACATCCCGATGCTGGTTCACGCCCCGGCCCATGTGGCCGCGGCGCGCATCGACACCCTCGCCTCGCAGATCGATGTCGCCCCGACGCTGCTCGGGATGCTAGGCGTCGCCTACCGTTCGCGCTTCTTCGGGCATGACATCCTGCGCGAAGGGCGTGAACACCCTCGGGCCTTTCTCGCGCACTACCAGACCGTGGGCTACCTCGAAGGCGATCGGATCGTCGAGCTGCGTCCCAACCGGCGAGTGCGGGTGCTCAAGGCATCCACCGGCCGGCCGCTCGATGCCGCCGACCACGAGGCGCTGGTCGAACGTGCGATCGCCTGGTACCAGGGCGCCGCCCAGGCCTTCAGCACCGGCCAGCTTCGCCAGGCCGCGGCGCCCGCGATCTCGGGCGCGCTCAGGCCGCTTCGCGATGGGCGTAGCGATAGGTCAGCGGCAGCAGCAGGAGGGTGAACAGCGTTCCGCTGATGATCCCGCCAACGATCACGACCGCGAAGGGCCGCTGCGTCTCGGACCCGATGCCCTGCGAGAGCGCCGCGGGCAGCAGCCCCAGCCCGGCCATCAGCGCGGTCATCACGATCGGACGCAGCCGCATCACGGCACCCTCGACGACCGCCTCCGCGCTCGGCCGGCCGTTGCGAAGGAACTCCAGGATCTGCTCGACCATGATCACCCCGTTCTGCACCGAGATGCCGGCCACCGCGACGAAGCCGACCGCCGCGGACACCGAAAGGTGCAGACCCGCGACACCCAGCCCTGCGATGCCCCCTACCATCGTGAAGGGCACCATCGCGAGGACGAGCAGTGCGTGTCGCATCGATCCGAAGGCCCAGAAGAGCAGCAGGAAGATCATCAGCAGCGAGAGCGGCACGACAATCTTCAGACGCGCCATGGCGCGCTGCTGGTTCTCGAACTGCCCGCCCCAGGTCAGCCGGTAGCCCGCCGGCATCGGCACCTGATCGGCTACCACCCGCTGGGCTTCCGCCACGAAGCTGCCCTGGTCGCGCCCGATCAGGTTGACCTTGACCGCGACCGAGCGGCTGCCACCCTCGCGCGCGATCCGGTTGGCGCCCTGGCGCACCTCGATGGCAGCGATGTCGCCGAGCGAAACCGTGGCCGGCAGCGACGA
This sequence comes from Burkholderiaceae bacterium, assembly GCA_044235405.1. Lineage (GTDB taxonomy): Bacteria > Pseudomonadota > Gammaproteobacteria > Burkholderiales > Burkholderiaceae_E > Quisquiliibacterium. The sequence goes on along the minus strand of JBIIHU010000221.1, from coordinate 2,973 downwards.
CACGCCCGCCGCCGCCGGCTGCGGCGGCAGCGGAACCTGAAGCTGCGCGATGTCGTCGAAGGCGTCGCGAAAGCTTCGCTGCAGGCGAATCGTGACATCGAAGCGGCGATCACCCTCATAAAAGACATTGACCGCATCGCCCCCGAGCGCGGTATCGATCAGCGCGTTCACGTCGGCGACATTGAGCCCGAGCCGCGCGATGCGCTCGCGATCGATGGTGATGGTCAGTTCGGTCTGGCCGCTGATCCGGAAGGCGGCGACATCGGTCGCGCCACGCAGCTTCTCGAGCACGGCGACGATGCGATCGGCGCGGGCCTGGAGGATGTCGAGTTCCGGACCGAAGACCTTGACGACGATTTCGCCCTTGGCGCCCGAGAGCGCCTCCTCGACGTTGTCCTGGATGACCTGAGAGAAGTTGGTCGGCACGCCGGGTATCGTCTGGATCTTGCGCGCCATGTCGAGCACCAGCGCATCCTTGCGCGGAAAGCGCCACTGACCCTTCGGATGCAGGTCGGCGAGGATTTCAAGGTTGTTCGGGCCCTTCGGATCGGTGCCGTCGTCGGGTCGACCGACCTGCGTGACCACCATCCGTACCTCCGGGTAGGTTCGCAGGATGCGCCGCACCTCGCGCTCGACCTCCTTGGTCTTGGCCAGCGAAGTGGCCGGGGGCATCGTGATCGTCAGCCAGATGTTGCCTTCGTCGAGTTTCGGCAGGAATTCGCTGCCGAGCATCGGCGCGCACGACAGCGCGACACCAAGGACCGCGAGCGAGCTGCCGAGGATCGGCCTGCGCACCGTCGCGGCGCGCCCGAGCAGCCGGCGGTAGGCTGACTGCACCGCATCCAGCCATGGCGAGTGCTTCTCGGCGAGATCGTGCCGGCGCAGCGTGATCGCGAGCAGCGCCGGCACCAGCGTGAGCGTGAGCAGGATCGCCCCCAGCAGCGCGAAGGTGAGCGTGTAGGTCACCGGCGTGAAGATCTTTCCCTCGACCCGCTGGAAGGTGAAGATCGGCAGGAAGGCGGTGATGATGATCGCCTTCGAGAACAGGATCGGGTGCGCGAGCGAGCTTGCGGTCTGGCGCAGCTCGTGCAGGCGCCAGCCGTAGCCGCTGTGGTTGGGGTTCGGATCCTTGCGAGCGAGGGCCAGACGCACCATCAGCGCCTCCACCAGCACCACCGCGCTGTCGACGATGATGCCGAAATCGACCGCCCCCAGCGAGATCAGATTGGCCGATACGCCGCGCAGGTCCATCAGGATGAAGGCGAAGAGCAGCGACAGCGGGATCACGGTGGCCACGATCAGCGCCGCGCGCCAGCTGCGCAGGAAGATCATCAGGATCGCGATCACCAGCCCGGCGCCGACCGCGAGATTCTCGACCACCGTGAGCACCGTGTGCCCGATCAGGTCGCTGCGCTGGTAGGTCGGCACGATCCGCACGCCTGCGGGCAGCGTGGCGTTGACCTCGTCGACCCGCTCGCGCAGCTTCGCCACCACCTTCGAGGCGTTCTGCCCCTTGATCATCACCGCGATACCCTGGACCACGTCGTCGCGGTCGTTCCAGGCGACGATGCCCGAGCGCACCCGCTCGCCGATCCGCACCTCGGCGACATCACGAACGAACACCGGGCGACCGCCCGAAGCCGACACAATGGTGCGGGCGATATCGTCGACGCTGCGGTACAGGCCGATGCCGCGCACCACCAGGGCCTCGTCGCCGCGGCGCATCAGCCCGCCCCCGGCATTGGCGCTGTTGCGCGACAGCGCGTCGGCGACCTGCGCGATCGTGACCCCGTAGCGCTTCAGCGCATGCGGGTCGATGCGCACCTGGTACTCCTTGATGCTGCCGCCGAAGCTGATCACGTCGGCGATGCCGGGCACGATGCGCAGCGCCGGCTTGACGGTCCAGTCCTGGATCGCCCTCAGCTCCGACAGCGCCATGCCCGTGGGGGCCTCGAGCACGTAGCGGTAGACCTCGCCCACCGCCGTCGACAGCGGCGCGAGCTGCGGCCTGACGCCCTCAGGCAGCGCGACGTTGCCGAGCTTCTCGAGCACCTGCTGACGGGCGAACCAGTCGTCGGTCCCCTCGGCGAAGGTGAGCGTCACGATCGACAGCCCGGTGATCGAGACCGAGCGCAACTGGGTCTGGCGCGGCACGCCGCTCATCTCGCGCTCGATCGGCAGCGTCACGCTGCGCTCGACCTCCTCGGGGGCGAGCCCTGGCAGCTGCGTGACCACCTGGACCTGAACGTCCTGCACGTCGGGGAAAGCCTCGATCGGCAGGTTGGTCGTGGCGATCCAACCCGCGGCGATCAGCGCGCCGGTGAGAACCAGCACGAAGACCCGCTGCTGCAGCGCGAAGGCGATCAGGCGATCGAGCATGGCGCGCCCCGCCTCATTTCACCAGCGTGGCCAGTTCGGAGTTCAGCAGCAGCGCACCGGTGGTGACGACGAACTCACCGGCCTCGACGCCCTCGCTGACGAAGGCGTGCGTCCGGTCCTGGGCGCCGAGCACCACCTTGCGCCGCCGGAAGAAACCCGGCGGTCCCTCGACGAAGACGTAGCTGTAGAGGCCTTGCGTCACGAGCGCGGCATTGGGCAGCCGGACCGCGCGCTGGCCCTGGTCGGGCAGCAGGGTCACCTGCACGTACATCTCGGGCTTGAGACGGCGCTCCGGGTTCTCGAGCGCCGCCCGCACCTGGACCCGCCGCGTGGCGGGATCGACCGTCGCGGCGATGCGCTCGATCGTGGCGAGAAAACGTTCGTTGGGCCAGGCATCGGCCCGAACCAGCGCGCGCTGGCCAGGTCGAACCAGGGCGAGTTCGCGCTCCGGCAGGTCGATGATCACCCACAGGTGCGTGGCATCGGTGATCACGAAGAGCGGGTCGGCAGCGTCGGGCCGGGCTTCAGCGCCGGGATTAACCCGTCGCTCGGCGACAACCCCGTCGATCGGCGAGCGCAGCACGAACTCGGCCG
>JBIIHU010000220.1:0-6233 GCA_044235405.1 Burkholderiaceae bacterium | reverse complement strand
GCCGACGAGCATGGCGTGCGCCCCTTCATACGGCATGGCCAGCGCGTCGTCGCGGCCGACTGGCGCGAAGCCGAGGGGCGCTGGCACGTCCAGGTCCTGTGCGAAGGCGAAGCCGCGCCGCGCACCTTGCGCGCGCGCTTCATCTTCTTCTGCGGGGGCTATTACGCCTACGACCGCGGCCATCGGCCGAACTGGCCGGGCGAGAGCGCGTTCCGCGGACGCATCGTGCATCCGCAGTTCTGGCCCGCCGATCTCGATCATGCGGGCCGACGGGTGGTCGTGATCGGCAGTGGCGCCACCGCGGTGACGCTCGTGCCCGAGATGGCCAGGACCGCCGCTCACGTGACGATGCTGCAGCGCTCGCCGAGCTATGTCTTTGCCCGGCCCTCGGTCGACGCCATCGCCGAGACCCTGAAACGCCGGCTGCCGGCAATGCTCGCCTACCGGCTGGTGCGCCTGAAGAACGTCGCGATGCAGCAGTACTTCTACCGGGTCGCGCGCCGTCATCCCGAAGCGGCCAGGCGCCGGCTGGTCGGCATGGTGCGCGCGCAACTGCCGGCCGGCTACGATGTGGCCCGGCACTTCGAGCCGCGCTACAAGCCCTGGGACCAGCGCATCTGCCTGGTGCCCGATGCCGACCTGTTCACCGCCCTGCGCGCGGGTCGCGCCGATGTCGTGACCGACACCATCGATCACTTCACCGAGACCGGCATCCGGCTCGCCTCGGGCCAGGAACTTCCCGCCGACATCGTCGTGACTGCCACGGGGCTCGAGCTCACGGTGCTGGGCGGCATCCGGCTGAGCCTCGAGGGCCGACCCGTCGATCCCGCGTCGCTCACGATCTACAAGGGGATGATGTACGGCGGGATCCCGAACCTGATTACCACCTTCGGCTACACCAATGCGAGCTGGACCCTGAAGGCCGACCTGACCGCGGCCTACGCCTGCCGTCTGCTGGCGCATCTGCGGCGGCATGGCGGGCACAGCTTCGTGCCGATGCCGGACCCCACGGTGAAACCCGAGCCCTTCCTCGATTTCACCTCCGGCTATGTGCAGCGCGCCCTGCCGATGCTGCCTCGCCAGGGCGACCGCAAGCCCTGGAAGCTGCACCAGAACTACACGCTCGACCTGCTCGCCCTGCGCTTCGCCCGGGTCGACGACGGCGTGATGCAATTCCGGTGAGCGGTCACCCAGGCCGGAGCCTGCACGCGTAGCGTCGACATGATGCGCCCAACGGACGTCCAGCCCACACTGATCCTGCACGGCGGCCTGGTGCACCCGTTCGATGATGGGCGCGCGCTGACCGCGCAGGCGATCGCACTCGCCGGCGATGGCATCGTCGCGCTCGGGGACGACGCCGAGGTACTGGCGCTGCGCGCCCCCGACACGCGCCTGATCGATCTGGCAGGCCGCAGCGTGATGCCCGGTCTGTATGACGCGCATCCCCACCTCGACCGGCTCGGCCTTCGCGAGCGCGCGGGGCTCGACATCGGACACTGCCGCTCGGTCGCGCAGATCGTCGAGGTGGTCCGCGAGGCCGCCGCGCGCACGCCGCCCGGCGACTGGATCGTGCTGCGGCCGATGGGCGAGCCGCCCGACGGCTATGTCAGCGACGCCTCGCAACTGGCCGAGGGCCGCTTTCCGGATCGCCACGACCTCGACCAGGCCGCCCCCGATCACCCGGTGTTCATCCGCCCGCCCTGGGGATGGTGGACACGGCTGCCGCTGCCCGCGGTGGCGAACAGCCGCGCACTGGCGCTCGCCGGGATCGGGCCCGCCACGCCCGCGCCTTACCGCGTCGAGATCGCGCGCGACGCGCGGGGCGAGCCGACCGGACTGTTCCTCGAGCGCAACCGCGCGCCCACCGTGGAGGCTCTGCTGTTCAGCTGCGTCCCCCGCTTCTCCTTCGAGGACCGCCTGGAGGGCCTGCGCATCGGTACATGCCTCGCGGCGCAAGCAGGCATCACCGCGGGTTACGAGGGCCACGGGCTCACGCCGGCGGTGCTCGATGCGTGGCGACAGCTCGCCGCCGCCGGGGAACTGTCGCTGCGCATGCACGCCAACCTGAGCCTGCCCACGGCGGCCTTTGGTGACCCAACGATCGAGGGCCAGCTGCGTACCTGGTCATCGCGCATCGCCCGCGCTGGCCACGCAACCGGCCGCCTGCTCGAGGAAGGCGTCTGCCTCGACGTGGCCGATCCTCAGGTGGCCAGCGCGCTCGCGCGGGTCTACCCCTACGAGGGCTGGGCCGGCCACTTTGCACAGGCCCTGCCGAACGATCGGCTGGTGGCCCTCGGAACCACCTGCGCTCGACTCGGCATTCGGGTCTCGATCCTCGTGTGCTACGAACTCGAGCGAGTCCTGCAGGCGCTCGAGGCGATCGACGCACGCGTTCCCATCCGCGAACAGCGCTGGGTCGTGGTGCACGTCATCGCGGCAAGCGCCGCGCAGATCGACCGGATGCGCCGCCTCGGCGTCATCGCCACGGTCACGCCCACCTTCATGCAGCACGCCACCGACCGCTTCGGACTGCACGGGCTCGGTGCCGCCGGCACCCCGATCCGTGCCCTGCTGGACGGAGGCGTCCCGGTCGCGCTGTCCACGGACGGCGTGCCGCACTCGATGCTTTTCGCGACCTGGCAGGCGCTCGCGCGGCGCGACGCCGACACCGGCGACCTGCTCGGCGACTCGGGCCTGACGCGTCGCGAGGCGCTGACCCTGGCAAGCGTCGCCGGTCACCGGCTGAGCTGGGCCGAAAACCGCCGCGGGCCACTGCGGCCCGGCCACGATGCCGATCTGATCGTCCTCGACGGCAATCCCCTGGAATGCACCCTCGACGCGCTGCCCACGCTGCCGGTCGACCTCACCATCGTCGGCGGCGAGATCGTCCACGAGCGCGCGCCGGACGCCTGAGCGCTGGGCCGGTGACGCGCTTCGGTGGTTCCATGTTCGAGGGCCGTTCCGCAGGCGATCCTCGGTGCCGTGGAGGCGTCTCGCGCCTGGCGGGCGCTTAACCCATTGCTGGGACATTCCCTGAACAAACCTCGCCTGCCCTTAGCATCCGCCCCCTGACCCCTTCACCCGATCCTTGCACGTTCCGGAGAAATCCATGCGCTTCCACCGTCTTCACTCGCTGCTCGTCGCGCTCGCAGGGCTCGCCCTGCTGGCCGTGAGCCCCGCGGCGCCGGCCCAGGCACCGACCTCCTGCACCTTCAAGCCCTCGGTCGGCCAATCGGGCAAGGATGTGATCTGGGTGCCGACCCCGGATACACTGGTCGAGCGCATGCTGCGCATGGCTCAGGTGACGCCCAGCGACTACCTGATCGACCTCGGATCGGGCGACGGCAAGATCGTCATCACCGCCGCCCGCGACTTCAAGGTTCGCGGCCATGGCATCGAATACAACCCCGACATGGTCGATCTGTCGCGCTGCCTGGCACGCGAGGCCCGCGTGACCGACATGGTCCGCTTCGACCGCGGGGACATCTTCCAGAGCGACTTCACGCGGGCCAGCGTCATCACGATGTACCTGCTGCCCGGCCTGAACATGCGGCTGCGCCCGATACTTTTCCAGAAGATGAAGCCCGGCACCCGGATCGTGTCGCACCAGTTCACGATGGGCGACTGGCAGGCCGACGAGACCACCCACATCGACGGCAAGACCGTCTACTACTGGATGCTCCCGGCCAACGCCGGCGGCACCTGGAAGCTGGCCTGGCGCACCGAGCGCGGCGAAGGCGGTGGCGAACTGAACATCGACCAGATGTTCCAGAAGATCGAGGGCAAGGTGCGCTTCGCGACCCTCGAGGCGTCGCTTCGCGAGCCGCGGCTGCGCGGCGACCACATCAGCTTCGAGCTGATGGATGACCGCGGCGTGCTGCGCGCCTTCAGCGGGCGCATCGCAGGCGATCGCATCGAGGGCACCGCGCTCGCGACCGACAACAGCTCGATTGCGTTCTCCGCCGTGCGCGTCGGGCCGGCGCCGCCGATCCGCGGCGCGACCGACTGATCCACGGCGCCGCCTCGGCCATCGCCGCCTGTCTCACCGCAGCCGACGGGCCGCGTGGCGCCCCGGCCGAGATCACTCCGGCTCGATCTTCGCGTCCTGGAGCACCTTGCCCCACTTCGGGATCTCGCTGCGGATCGTCGCGGCGAACTCCTCCGGCGTGCCGCCCGCCAGATCGAGCCCGAGCGGGCCGAAGCGCTCGCGCATCGGCGCGCTGCGCACGACCTGGGTGACCTCTGATGAAAGGCGGCCCACGATCGCCGGCGGCGTGCCGGACGGCGCGACCAGCCCGAACCAGATCGTCGCCTCGTAGCCCGGCACGCCGGACTCGGCGATCGTCGGGATGTCGGGCGTGCTTTCGTTGCGCCGGGCCGCCGTGACGGCCAGCGCCCGCAGCCTGCCCGAGCGGACATGCGGCAGCGCCGACACGCCGGCATCGAAGATCATGCTGACCTGCCCGGAGATGACGTCGGCGAGGGCCGGCGCGCTGCCCTTGTAGGCCACATGGGTCATGTCGACCCCGGCCATCGACTTGAAGAGCTCACCCGCCAGATGCAGCGAGCCGCCCTGCCCGATCGAGGCGAAGGTGAGCTGACCCGGCCGGGCACGCGCGAGCGCGATCAGCTCGCCGACCGTTCGTGCGGGCAGCGCGGGATGGACCACGAGAAAGAGCGGCGTCGAGAAGCACATCGCGATCGGCGCGAAGTCCCTCTGCGGATCATAGGGCAGCCGCTTCATCGAGCGCAGGTTGATCGCCAGGCTGGTCACGCTGCCCAGGAACAGCGTGTGGCCGTCGGCGGGCGCCTTCGCGGCGGCCTCGGCCCCGATGATCTGGCTGGCGCCGGGCTTGTTCTCGATCAGCACCGGCTGGCCCAGGCGCTCGGCGAGCTGCTGAGCGAGGCTGCGGGTGAAGGTGTCGCCGACCCCACCCGGCGGATAGGGCACGATGATGCGCACGGGGCGCGCGGGCCAGGCGGCCTGGCCTAGGGCTGGCGCGCTCGCGGCGCCGAGCCACCCAGAGGCAGCCAGCGCACCGAGGTGGCCGATCGTCTTGCGGCGCGTCGTGATCTTCATGATGCGACTCTCCCGAGCGGATCGCCGAAGCGCCGCTGCATGACATCCTCGAAGGCGACCGAGGCATCGGCAAGGGTGCTGCCACCGCGCAGGCGGTAGGCGGACGGCTTCGTGCTCGCTTCGGGAGTTAGCCCGGCCTCGCGCAGGGCGCGGGCGCCGCCCATCACCTGCCGACGGAACCACACGATCGCCAGATCGGTCGGGCCGAGGTGTTCCTGCGTACGATCGGCGATGTAGCCCTGACTGTCCTGGATCATCGCATCCTGCTCGGACACGCCCTTCACGCCGGTGAAGGTGCTGCGCCGCTGCTCGCTGCGGTCCATCAGGTAGTTGTTCGATCGGTTGCGCAGCGGCACGTAGCCAGGCCCGAGCGCCGCGAACACGCCGTGGCCCGCGCTGATGCGGGCGCGCTCGTCGTCCGTCAGCGGCCGCTCCGGGTTCCATGCGTAGCAGTAGATCCAGCAGGAGTGGTCGTCGATCGGCACGAAGGTCTGGCCCTGGTAGGTCTCGCCCGCAAGCGCATTGGGGGCAAGCGCGTGGCTGGGCTGCATGAACTGGCTGACGCGCCAGTAGAGCTCGCTGCCATCGGCGGTGCGGGCCGCGCCGGCGACGAAGCCGCAGTCGTGCTCGCGCACGGTGAAACGCGGCATGGGATCGTTGCGCATCCAGGCCAGGCGCTTCTGGTCGGCGTTCACCTGCGAGGTGGCGCCACCGCCCACGGGCACGCTCGGGGCCGGCATGTGCAGGAAGGAAAAATGCGCGGTGTCGAGCCCGCCTTCGATGGCCTGCGCCCAGTTGCACTCCTGAAGCTTCTTCTGCACCACGCGATGCGCGGGGGGCAGATCCAGGAACTCGAGCTGCGGCAGCTCGGCGCGGCTGTCGCCCGGATCGAGGCAGGCCCACACGAAGCCGCCCGACTCGCGGACCGGGAAAGCCGGCAGGGCGATCCGGTCGCGGTAGGCGGCATCGGCGGGCACGGTCGGCATGTCCAGGCAGCGCCCGCCGACGTCGAACTTCCAGCCGTGAAAAGCGCACCGCAGGCCACCCTCCTCGTTGCGCCCGTACCAGAGGTCGGCGCCCCGATGCGGGCAACGCGGTGACACCAGCCCCACCCGCCCCTCGGTGTCGCGGAAGGCCAGCAGGCAATCGCCGA
>JBIIHU010000219.1:0-6250 GCA_044235405.1 Burkholderiaceae bacterium | reverse complement strand
TCGGTGCCGATCGGCTCGAGCACCGGGTTGACCAGCACCGTCACGGGCACCGGCGGGGCATCCGGGTAGCGTGCGATCGGCTGGCCGGTGCCGAACACCACCACCCGCAGGTTCACGCCGATCTGCGGCGCGGCCAGGCCGGCGCCGCCAGCCGCGCGCATCGTGTCGAAGAGGTCGGCCACCAGTGCGTGCAGCTCGGGGGTGTCGAATTCGCGCACCGGCTCGGCGCGGCGCAGCAGGCGCGCATCGCCCATGCGCAGGATCTCGTGGACGGCCATCGGGGATCTCCTCGTGCTTCAGGCCGCGAGCGTGGCCTGGATATGCCAGCGCGCGCCGGGTTCGCCCTCGGCGTCGAAGCGCTCGATGCGGGCGGTCGGCAGGGCCTCGTGGGCGGCCAGCGCCCCCTGCCAGAGCTCGCACCAGGCCGCCCAGAACAGCTCGCGCTCCCCGGGATCGGCGAGATCGCGCAGCGCCCGCAGGCTGCGCTGCTCGAGCACCGCGCTCGCATCGCAGGCCCCCGGCAGCACGCGGCAGGCATCGCCCATGCCGGCGAACATCCGCGCGAGGTAGTCGGCGGCCCGGTCGGCGCCGCCATCGGCCGCGCCCACCCGCGCGGCGGTCTCGCGCCGGTACTGCAGGCCGATCAGGCGGGCCGAGCGGTTTGCGAGCGCGCGGGTGTCGTCGGCTCCGATCAGCGCGGCGAGCTCGGCCAGGCCGTTGCGCAGGTACTCCATCGCGTAGTTGCGCGCCGCCTTGCGCAGGCGCTCCGGACTCCACTGCGCCTCGGGCGGACGGGGCTGGCGCGCCGGATCCCAGCGCGGCGGACGCTCGTCGCGCGCGAAGCGCAGTCGCTCGTGCGGCGCGAGCTCGCGGTCGTATTCCAGGAAGTAGCCGCACAGGCCGAACTCGCCGCTCATGTCTTCGCTGACGCACACGAAGCCCAGCCGCGGGTTGCCCAGGGACACGCCGTTGTGGGCATACCAGCCCTCCAGAAAGCCGCGGCTTGCCTCGATGGGCACGCCGCAAAGGGTGGGGCCATCGAACATCCAGCGCGGATAGCGGAAGCGCACCCAGGCCTTGCGCGGCGACTCCTCCATGTACTGGACCGCGACCCCGCCGATGCCGTTGGACAGCACGTGGTAGCGCGCGCAGGCGACCGCGTGCGGCAGTCCGGTGAGCCCGAGCTTGTCGAAGCTCGACAGGAACTTGGCTTCATGCTGCCGGCGGAAGAGCCGGAACATCCAGCGCCCGATCAGCTCCGGGCCGCGCTGCGTGGCCACCATCAGCTGCAGGCCGAGGAACCAGGCGTGCAGCAGGTGCGCCAGCGCGTCGGTGGCGGCATCGCGCGGCGCGGGCGCGGGCACGGCGGCGTCGGGTTCGGCAGCGTCGGATGCGGCGGCGTCGGGCGCGGCGGTGTCGGGCGCGGCTTCGCTGACCGGTGCGGCGGCGGCTTTCATCGAGGAGCTTTCGGCGGAGGCGGCGTCAGACGCCGAAGTGGGTTATAGTAGCGGGTTCGCGTTTTCAGAAACGCGGCTTTCCCATCGCCCCCGACCTTTCCCCCGTGGCAGCTCCATGTCGCGGTCCGGCATTGCGGTTTTCCGGTTGGCGTCGATGTCCCACGCCAACCCGTGGTGGTGCAGCGGCTGCTGCTCCCACGGTCATGCCGCCCCGCCCGCAACGCCCGTGGTGGCCTCGAAAGGTCTTTCATGCTGTTTTCCGATCTCGGCCTCGACGCCGGCCTGCTCTCGGCTGTCACGGCCGCCGGCTACACCGAACCCACCCCCGTGCAGTGCGAGGCGATCCCGGCGGCACTCGCCGGCGCCGACCTGCTGGTGTCCTCGCATACCGGCAGCGGCAAGACCGCCGCCTTCATGCTCCCCGCGCTGCAGCGCCTGCTGGCTCCTGCCGCCACCCGGGGGCGCGGCCCTCGGGTTCTGGTGCTCGCGCCCACCCGCGAGCTCGCGCTGCAGGTGAATCACGCCGCGCTGGCCTATGGTCGGGGGCTGCGACAGGTGCGCACCGCGGCGCTGGTCGGCGGCAGTTCGTACGCGCTGCAGCTGCGCGCCCTCGAACGTCCTCTCGACGTCGTGGTGGCCACGCCCGGCCGCCTGATCGATCACCTCGAGCGCGGCCGCATCGATCTCTCGCGGGTCGAGGTGCTGATCCTCGACGAAGCCGATCGGATGCTCGACATGGGCTTCGTCGACGACGTCGAGACCATCGTGGCGCGCACGCCCGCCGAGCGTCAGACGCTGCTCTTCTCGGCAACCCTCGAGGGCGTGGTCGGCGATCTCGCGCGGCGCCTCACCCGCGAGCCGCGGCGCATCGAGGTTGCCACCACCGGCGAGCAGCAGGCGAAGGTCGAGCAGATCCTCCTCTACGCCGACGACCTCGCCCACAAGTCGCGGCTGCTCGACGCGCTGCTGCGCGATCCGGCCATGACCCAGTGCGTGGTCTTCGCCGCGACCAAGATGGCGGCCGAGCAGATCTCGCTGCGCCTCGAGGAGAGCGGCTTCAGCGCGGCCCCGCTGCATGGCGACATGCACCAGGGGCAGCGCAACCGCACGCTGCGGGGCCTGCGCGAGGGGCGCACCCGGGTGCTCGTGGCCACCGACGTGGCCGCTCGCGGCATCGATGTCGCGGGCATCTCGCATGTGATCAACTTCGATTCGCCGCGCCAGGCCGAGGACTACGTGCACCGCATCGGACGTACCGGCCGTGCCGGCCGCAGCGGCACGGCGGTGACGCTGATGGGCCATCACGAGCGTCATCGCGCCCGCGACATCGAACGCTACATAGGCCAGCCGCTGCGGGTGGCCACCATCGCCGGGCTCGAGCCGCGTCTGCGGCCCGCCAAGGCGGCCTGGGCGCCGGGCAAGGGCGCCCACGTACCTGGCCGCGGTGGCTACGCGGGTAAGCATCCGGGCGGCCGGGGCGCTCAGGGTGCTGCGCCGGGCGCGGCCCCGTTCCGGGCGCCGCGCGCCGGCGGCGCCGATCGCGGACGCGCGGCGGCAGGCGCGCGCCCGCGCTGAGCCGGTGACGATCCCGTCGCCGACGGCTGCCCCGGGCGCACCCCGCGTCGCGGTGGTCGGCGGCGGCCCTGCCGGCCTGATGGCCGCCGAGGTGCTGGCGGCGGGAGGTTGCGCGGTCGAGCTCTTCGATGCCATGCCTTCGGTGGGCCGGAAGTTCCTGCTGGCCGGGCGCGGCGGCCTGAACATCACCCACGCCGAGGACGAGCGCCGCTTCGGGAGCCGCTACGGGGCGGCGCAGCCCTGGCTCGCGGCGGCGCTGGCCGATTTCGGTCCCATGGCACTGCGCCGATGGGTGCATGCGCTCGGCATCGACACCTTCGTCGGCAGCTCGGGGAGGGTATTTCCCGAGGGCATGAAATCCGCGCCTCTGCTGCGCGCCTGGCTGCACCGGCTGCGCGAGCAGGGGGTGCGGTTCAGGATGCGTCATCGTTGGCAGGACTTCATCGACGGCGCCGACGATCCGGGCGCGCTCCCGGCTCTGCGCTTCGAGGCCCCCGAGGGGCCGGTCGAGCGCATCTGCGACGCGGTCGTGCTCGCGCTGGGCGGGGCGAGCTGGGCGCGGCTCGGTTCGGATGGTCGCTGGTGGCCGCTGCTGGCAGCCCGTGGGGTTTCGCTTGCGCCGTTGCTGCCCGCCAACTGTGGCTTCGATGCCGGGTGGTCCGCCCATTTCGCCGAGCGTTTCGCCGGCGCGCCGCTGAAGTCGGTGGCCGCGGCCAGTGCCGCCGGCGCGCCGATGCGCCAGGGCGAGTTCGTCGTCACCGCCACCGGGGTCGAAGGCAGCCTCGTCTATGCCCTGTCGGCCGAATTGCGCGAGCAGCTGCGCGCGCAGGGGCGTGCCACGCTCTGGCTGGATCTCCTTCCGGACCGTTCGCCGGCATGGGTGCACGCCGAGCTTGCGCGGCCGCGTGGCGCGCGCTCGCTGGCCAATCACTGGCGCGCACGGCTGGGACTCGCCGGCGTCAAGGCGGGCCTGCTGCGCGAGTTCGGGGCGCCCGCGCAGCTGGCCGACCCTCGGGTCTGCGCCGCGCTGGTCAAGGCGCTGCCGGTGCCGCTGCGAGCGCCCAGGCCGATCGACGAGGCGATCAGCACCGCGGGCGGCGTGCGCCGCGAGGCGCTCGATGATCGGCTGATGCTCGCCGCGCTGCCGGGCGTCTTCTGCGCGGGCGAGATGCTCGACTGGGAGGCGCCCACCGGCGGCTACCTGCTCACCGCCTGCCTGGCCACCGGCCGCCAGGCGGGCCTCGGGGCGCTCGCATGGCTGCGCGCGCGCGGGCACCGGGGGGTGCGGGTTCCGGACTGAAGCCTGCGGTCGCTGCCGGCCGCGGTCGGCGCCAGGCCGCGTCGCGTGGGCATAATCCGGGCTCCACTGCCCGGAGATCCGATGAGCTCCTCCACCCGTGCCCTGTTCGAGCCGCTCGCGCTCGGTCCGCTGCACCTGCGCAACCGCATCGCGATGGCGCCGATGACCCGCTCGCGTGCGCCCGACGGCGTGCCCACCGCCGAAACTGCCGCCTACTACGCGCGCCGCGCCGCGCACGATGTCGGACTCATCATCACCGAAGGCACGCTGGTCGAGCGGCCGGCGGCGGCCAACGATCCCGCCGTGCCGCGCTTCTACGGCGACGATGCGCTGGCCGGCTGGGCCGAGGTGGTGCGGGCCGTGAAGGCCGAGGGCGGCCGGATCTGGCCGCAGCTGTGGCACGTCGGCGCGCTGCGCAGCGCGAGCAACCCGTGGCGCCCGCCGGCGCCCTTCGAGAGCCCCTCGGGGGTGAGCAAGCCCGGGCGCGAGAGCGGCGTGGCGATGACCGAGGCCGACGTCGCCGACACGATCGCCGCCTTCGCGCGCGCGGCGGCCGATGCGATGCGCCTGGGCTTCGACGGCATCGAGCTGCATGGCGCCCACGGCTACCTGATCGACCAGTTCTTCTGGGCGGGCACCAATCAGCGTACCGATCGCTGGGGCGGGGCCGGCCTGGCCGAGCGCAGCCGTTTCGCCGCCGAGGTCATCGCCGCCGCGCGCCGCGCCACCGCGCCCGACTTCCCGATCGCCATCCGCCTGTCCCAGTGGAAGCAGCAGGACTTCCCGGCGCGCCTTGCGTTCAGCCCGGCCGAGATGGAGCAGTGGCTGCGCCCGCTGGTCGATGCCGGTGCCGACGTGCTGCACTGCTCGCAGCGGCGCTTCTGGGAGCCCGAGTTCGAGGGCAGCGACCTCAACTTCGCCGGCTGGGCGAAGAAGCTCACCGGCCTGCCCACCATCACCGTGGGCTCGGTGGGGCTGTCGGGCGAGTTCGTCGCGGCCTTCGGCGGCGAGGTGTCGCAGCCCGCATCGCTGGACGAACTGCTGCGCCGGCTCGAGCGCGGCGACTTCGACCTGGTCGCCGTCGGGCGGGCGCTTATTCCCGATCCGGCCTGGGCCACGAAGGTGCGCGAAGGCCGTTTCGGCGACATGGGTACTTACGACCGCTCGGCGCTCGCCACGCTCTACTGATGCCCGCGTGACGGGCGTACCCGTCGCTCGCCACCCCATCCTCGCGGTCGCCGGCCCGCCGGCGCGCCGTTCCCCCAAGAGCCCAGGAGTCCTTCATGAACGAACAGCAGATCCGCGCGCTGGTCGAGCAGGTGCGTGATGGCAGTCTGCCGCGGCGACGTTTCATCGAGCGCATGGTCGGGCTCGGCCTGAGCGCGCCGACGGCCTCGATGATCCTGATGCATCACGGCATCGCCCAGGCCCAGACCACGCTGCCCTACAAGCCCACGCGCCGCGGCGGCGGCGGCACGCTGAAGCTGCTGTGGTGGCAGGGGCCGGTGCACCTGAACCCCCACTGGGCGACCGGCACCAAGGAGCAGGAGGGCTCGCGCATCTTCTACGAGCCGCTCGCGGCCTGGGATCCGGACGGCAACCTCATGCCGGTGCTCGCCGCGGAGGTGCCCACGCGCGAGAACGGCGGTCTGTCGGCCGACGGCCGCTCGGTCACCTGGAAGCTCAAGCGCGGCGTCACCTGGCACGACGGCCAGCCCTTCACCGCCGACGACGTGGTCTTCAACTGGGAGTTCTGCAAGGACCCGGCCACGGCCTCGAGCTGGATCGCCACCTACCGCGACATCCAGGTCGCGAAGATCGATTCGCACACCGTGCGGGTCACCTTTCCCAAGCCGACCCCGTTCTGGGCCGAGCCGCTCGTGGGCAGCCTCGGGATGATGATCCCGAAGCATGTCTT
>JBIIHU010000218.1:0-6311 GCA_044235405.1 Burkholderiaceae bacterium | reverse complement strand
CCGCGCGAAATCGACGTTGCGATCGAGCACCTCGATGGCGACCTGCCGCACCCGTCCGTCTGCAACGCGCAGCACCGCCCACCCCCCCTCGCGCGCGCGAACCAGCGCACCGCTCGGCACCATCAGCGCGTCGTCGACTCGGGAGACGCGGAAGATCGCGTCGACCCGGAAGCCGTCGCCCGCGCCGGAGCCCGGCCGAGCATCCTCGTCGATCGCCACGACGACGTTGACCCGCTGTTCCTCGATGCCGAGTGCCGACAGCCGCGTGAAGGCGACCGGCTCGATGCGCGCAACCCGCCCCACGAGCGGCGGCTGCCCCGAGCCGGTATGCAGATCGACTCGCCCCCCGGCCTGCAGCCGCAGCGCGTCGCCAGACAGCAGATCGATCACCGCCTCCAGGCGCGCCGTGTCGCCGATCTCGAGCAGCACCTGCCCCGCGGCCACCGGCGCCGCGCTCTCCTGGAGCACGCGCAGAACCCGGCCGCCAACCGGCGCGCGCACTTGCCGCACGCCATCGGGCGATGTACCCCGGGAGGTCGATGCGCCGCCGGCGAGCGCAGCCCGCGCCTCGGCGAGCGCATGACTGGCGGCGAGCGCCTCGGCCTGCGCGGCCTCGAGCGTGCGCTCCTGGATGCGCAACGCAGCGCGCGCCTGGTCCACGGCGGCGGGCGCCACAAAACGCGACTCGGCCAGCCGCTCGGTGCGCTGAGCCTCGAGACGCGCCTGGGCGAGGCCGGCCTGCGCCCGCCCCTCCTGCGCGCGCGCCGCCTCGCTGGCCGCCGCAGCGGCATCTACCCTCCGCGCGAGCACCTCCCGCGACCGCGCATCGATGAGCGCTGGCACCACAGGGTGGATCGACGCGAGCACCTGCCCCGCCTGCACGACATCGCCGACCCGCAGCGAGAGCCGTCCAAGGGCGCCCGCAACCGGTGCGGCCATCTGGTAGCGGTCGCGAACCCGCAGCCGCCCGTCCTCCCGCAGGATCTGCTCGAAAGGGCCGATCGTCACCGGTCCGGTCTCGACGAGCAGGGGTTGAGGCCACAGCAGCCACGCAACGAGCGACACGAGCGAAAGGCCGAAGGCCAGGGCCGCGACGCGGGAACGCGCGCGATGCCTCAGGCGCGACGGCGAGTCGGTCACCGGATGGTCCCGCCGGCAATGCGCGGACTCATGGACGCACCTTCAGCACCGCCACCAGATCGAGGCGGTCAATGCGCCGCCGGACGGCGAGCGCACTCGCCATCGCAGCCGAAAGGACGCCGCCGGCCGCCCACGCGTAGGTCGCCGGCGCGATCACGACCGGAAAGTCGATGCTCTCCGAAGCCATCAACCCCATCAGCAGCCAGGCCAACCCCCAGCCCGCCGCGCAGCCGAGCGGAAGCGCCGCGAGCACCAGCACACCGACCTCGGCAAGAAGCAACCTCGAGACCTCCGCCCGGGTCATCCCGAGAACCCGGAGACTGGCCAGTTCCCAGGCCCGCTCCGCCAGCGCGATGCGCAGCGCGTTGTAGGCGATGCCGGCCGCCATCGCGACCGCGAACCCTGTCAGGACCGTCGTGAAGTAGCCGAGATTACGCGCGGTGGTCTCCTCGAAGCTCGCGAGCGAAGCGGCCTTGTCGGATACCGCCGCGATCGCCGGTGCCTCGCGTATCGCCGCATGCAGCGCCTCGCTCGCGCGCGGATCGATGGCCACGATCGCCTGTCCGACGCCCTGCCCGCCGCCGGCCAGTCGGTCGAGGGTATCGGCATCCATCAGGACGAGCCGGCCGAAGAAGGTGCGGACAACGCCGCGCACCGTCACCGCGACACTGCGCCGCGCGCCCTGCCGGAAAGCGATCAGCAGCAGGTCGCCGGGCACGAGCTCAAGCTCCCGCGCGAGCAGGGCGTTGATGACCACCCCGTCGGGAGGCGGATCGACGGCGTGCCGCTGCGCATCGACGGTGCGCATCAGCCGAGCGCCGGTCGGCAGCCCGGTCACCATCGCATCCACCTGCCGTGGCCCGGCAACGACGCGCGCCGGCTCGGTGCGCCAGGCCTCGGCGTCGAGCACGCCCGGCAGGCGCAGCAGCGCCTCGACCACCTCGCGCGGACGGGGTTGCGCAAACTCGAGGGTCACGTCGCCACGTTGCGCGAGCCGGTACTGGAGGTCGATCAGGTGGTCGATGGTGTCGCGCCACACCATGCCGGAGATCAGCAGCGCAACCGCCGCGGCAAGGCCGCCCGCGGTCAGTAGCGAACGCAGCGGCCGGCCTGCGAGGTGGCGCACGACCATCGCGGTCGCGGGCGCGGGCGCTCCCGGCAGCAGGCGCTCGAGCAGGCTACGGCGGGCGCGGACCGGCAGCGGGGGCTGCAGTGCCTGCGCGGGCGCCAGCCGGACGATCGCACGAATCGCGCCGAGGGTGCCCGTGGCGGCCGCGAGCGCGGCCGCCGCCGCTGCCGCGACGATCACCGTCGGCTCGGCGCGGTAGTCGAGTGCACCGAATCGGAATGACTCCGCGTACAGCGCGAGGGTGGCTCGGCCGAGCACCACGCTGATGCCGAGCCCCAGAATCACGCCGATCGCGGCCACGGCAAGCGCGAACTGCAGGAAATGCCAGGCGATCGCCGCGTCCCGGTAGCCGATGGCCTTCAGCGTCGCGATGGCCTGGCGCTGCGCACTCACCTGCCGCGACATCACCGCGCCCAGCACGACGACCGCCACGCCCAGGAAGATCGCAGGCAGCACCGTGCCGAGCACCTGCAGCTGTCGCAGTTCGTTGTCGACGATCGCGCTCGACAGCTGGCGGTCGCGCCCGACCGGTGCGAGCCCACCCCACGGCTCGAGCAAGGCCTCGAGGGCCGCGATCGCGGGCTGCACAGGCGCACCGGCGGCGAGCTCCAGCGCGACCCGATTGAAGGCGCCGGTCATGCCGTAGGCGCTCGCGAGCCGATCGGCGTCGACCCACATCACGCCGAACCATCGATCGTCGGGGGCTCCGCCTCGGGTGGCGAACACGTATTCCGGAGAGATCACCGTGCCCACGATGGCGACCTGCTGCAGGCGCCCTTCCAGCACCGCGGAGACCACGCTGCCGGGCCGCAGCCCCCGCACCTCGGCGAAGCGCTCGTTGACCACCGCCTCGAGCACCATCGCCGGCTGTGGCAGCCTGCCGCTGCGCAGCGCGATCCGGTTCAGCTCCGCAGGTCGATCTAAGGGCAGTCCGATGAAGCGCACCGTCATCGGCTCGCGAACGCCCGGCAGCGCGAGCCGGGTATCGAAGGCAATGTCGAGCCGATGACGCACAACGCCGGGAATCCCTGCGATCCGCTCGCCGAGCGCCAGCGGCGCACGCCGAGCCGCCGCGAAGAGATCGGCGAAACGCGACTCGCGATAGTAGGCGTCCCGCGCCGCGCGCAACGATTCGTGGGTGGAGAACTGCGATACGAAACCGCCCACGCCGCAGGCAAGCACGAGCGCGATGCTCGCCACCTGCCCGCGCAGTTGCCACAGGTCGCGCCACAGCTTGCGCCCTAGCGCACTCACCACCGCAGCCTGGCGGCCGGCTGGCGGCACGCGTTGCGGGTTTCATCGGCGATTCGGCCATCGGCCAGGCGCAGCACGCGATCGGCCATCGCCGCGATGGCCAGGTTGTGCGTGATGATCAGCGTCGTGGTGCCGAGTTCCCGGTTGACCTTCTCCAGTGCCTGCAACACGAGCACGCCGGTGGCGCAGTCGAGCGCACCGGTGGGCTCATCGCACAGCAGCACGTCGGGGCGCTTGGCGATCGCGCGGGCGATCGCCACACGCTGCTGCTCGCCACCGGAGAGCTGCGCGACGAAGTGATCGAGACGATCGCCGAGCCCCACCAGCGCGAGCGCCTGCGCCGCGTCCATCGGATCGTCGGCGATGTCGCAGACGAGCTGCACGTTCTCGCGCGCCGTCAGCGACGCGATCAGGTTGTAGAACTGGAACACGAAGCCGACGTGCTCGCGGCGATAGCGCGTCAGCTCGGCGTCGTCGGCCCGCCCGAGGTCGTGATCGCGCCATCGCGCGCTGCCGCCGCTCGCGCGGTCGAGTCCCCCGAGAATGTTCAGCAGCGTCGACTTGCCGCTGCCCGAGGCTCCCAGCATCACGATGAACTCGCCCGGAAACACCTCCAGATCGATGCCGCGCAGCGCATGCACGGCCGTCGCGCCGCCGCCGTAGGTCTTCACGAGTCCGCGCGCGACAAAGACCGGCACGCCGCGACCGAGGGCATGCGCGTCGCCCTCCCCGGCCGCGCCTGGCATGACGGGAGGGTCGGCTGGACGGGCAAGGACGGGCATGGGATGGCGCAGCGCGCTGGAAGGTGGCGGCCGCAGTACCGCGCAACCGGTGCGGCGATGGTCGATGACAGGCGGGCTCGGGGCAATGCGCATTCGCAATCGCTGCGGTCGTCCCAGGGGGCGACGCTAGAATCCGCCCGATGAACCCTGCGGAGTCCTCCTGGGTGGCGTGGGCCGTGGCGCTCGGCTGCGGCCTGCTGATCGGCCTGGAGCGCGAGCGGCGCAAGGGCGAGGGCCCCGACCGGGCGCCGGCAGGCATCCGCAGCTTCACGGTGGCCTCGATCGCGGGAGCGCTTGCCGAGAGCCTCGGCGAACCCGGCATCGGCGCGATCGGCGCGCTGCTGGTCGCCGCCCTCGCGCTCGTCGGCCAGTACCGCCGCGCGGGCCACGACCCCGGCATCACGAGTGCGCTAGCCCTGTTCGTAACCTATCTGCTCGGCGCTACCGCGATGCGCCAGCCCGCGCTTGCCGGCGCGCTCGCCGTGGTGATCGCCGGCCTGCTCGCCGCGCGCTCGCGCCTGCACCGCTTCTCGACGCACGAACTCACCGAAGCCGAACTTCGCGATGGGCTGATCCTGGCCGGCGCCGCGCTCGTGGTGCTGCCGCTGATGCCCGAGCGTGGCCCGGCATGGCTGCCCGGCATCGAACCACGCGCCCTGTGGCGCCTCGTCGTGATCCTGCTCGCGCTCCAGGCGGCGGGCTATATCGCGCTGCGCGTGCTCGGCGCCCGGATCGGGCTCCTGCTGGGTGGCATCGCCTCGGGCTTCGTATCGAGTACCGCAACCTTCGCCGCGATGGGCGCCCGGGCGCGGGCGGAGCCTGCGCTGGCCACGCCATGCGCTGCCGGGGCGCTCGCCTCGAATCTCGCCACGGTGGCACAACTGGCCTTCGTCATGGCCGCGATCGCGCCGCCCATGCTCGCGATGCTGGTACCCGCCCTGATGGCGGGGGCGGTGGCAACCCTGATCGCGGTGCTGCCGGGGATGCGGCGCCCGATCGACAGCTCGGCCACCCCGGTCGCGGCACGCCGCGCCTTCGACCTGCCGAGCTCCCTTGGCTTCGCGGCGATGCTGGCCGCGATAACCTCGCTGCTCGCCTGGAGCGCCGAACGGCTTGGCGCCGGCGCGGCAAGGGCGGGGGCCGCGCTGGCCGGCTTCGTCGACGTGCATGCGGCGGCGGCATCGCTGGGCACGCTGGTCGAACGCGGCGCGATGTCCGGCGAGACCGCCGGCCAGGCACTGCTGCTCGCGCTGGGCGCCAACAGCCTGTCGAAGGGCGTCGCCGCCGCGGTGGCGGGTGGCCCGCGCTTCGCGGCACGGGTCGCGCCGGGTCTGGTCGCGCTCCCGGCCGCCGCATGGACGGCGACCTGGTGGGCCG
The DNA here is from genome assembly GCA_044235405.1 of Burkholderiaceae bacterium. Classification (GTDB taxonomy): domain Bacteria; phylum Pseudomonadota; class Gammaproteobacteria; order Burkholderiales; family Burkholderiaceae_E; genus Quisquiliibacterium. Next base: position 629 of record JBIIHU010000218.1, on the reverse strand, counting down.
GGCCCGCCGGCTGAACCGGCTCGGACCCTGCCAACGCCCCCGGCGCGGGCTCGGGGGAGGTTTTCGCAGATTTTCAGAGGACCTGGCAGACCTCGTCGAAATCGAAGCGCGGGCTGCGGGCGAAGGTCCCAGCCGGATCGATACGGCCCAGGTTGCACAGGAAGTTGGAGCGGAATCGGCCGTCGGGAAAGAACTCGGCATCGACCTTCGCGTTGTCGAAACCCGACATCGGCCCGCAATCGAGGCCGACCGCGCGCGCCGCGAGAATGAAGTAGCCGCCCTGCATCGAGCCATTTCGAAAGGCACCGGCCTCGCGCGCCGCGCGCGCCGCCTCGCCCTCGAACCACGACCGCGCCGTCGGGTTGTGCGGGAAGAGCCGCGGCAGGTGCTCGTGGAACTGCGTGTCGTAGGCGAGGATCGCGCATACCGGCGCGGCCAGCGTCTTGTCGAGGTTGCCCTGGGACAGGGCCGGCCGCAGGCGTTCCTTGGACTGCGTCGAGCGCAGGAACACGATCCGGGTCGGCTGGCAGTTGGCCGATGTGGGCCCCATCTTCATCAGGTCGTAGAGCGCGCGCAGCTGGGCGTCGCTGACCGGGTCGGCATGGAAGCGGTTGGCGCTGCGCGCCTCG
>JBIIHU010000217.1:0-6355 GCA_044235405.1 Burkholderiaceae bacterium | reverse complement strand
AGACCACATGCGAACGTCCGAGTGCCGCATAGCGGGTATAGCTGCCGTTGTCGGGCAGCCCGAGCTGCTCGGCCGCGAAGCGCCGGATCTCGCGAGCCCGCTCGAGCCGCGAGCGCAGGGCCGGATCGGTATCCGGCGCTGCGATGAGTTCGTCGACCGGGCGGGCCAGCCGCATCATCTCGACATGCCCGCGAGCCGACTGCCAGTAGTACGGCAGATCGACCGTGAGAGCGCATCCCGCACTGGCCACCAGCACGACCGCGAGCGCGATCCGGGCAAGCACCGTGGGCCATCGCGCCGATGCTAGAGTGGAGGATTGACCTGACCGGCTCGGCTCGCCGGCCCGCCAAGGAAATGGAGCGCGCATGAATCTCATCGACCGGATCGTCCAGTTCCACCACGATATCCGAGATATCCGCCGCGACATCCACGCGCACCCCGAGCTGCGCTTCCAGGAAACCCGCACCGCCGATCTGATCGCCGATCGTCTGCAGTCCTGGGGCATCCCGGTCACGCGAGGGCTCGGCGGAACCGGGGTAGTGGGCAGCATCCGGCGCGGCAGCTCGTCGCGATCGATCGGCCTGCGAGCCGACATCGACGCCCTGCCGATGCAGGAAATCAACAGCTTCCCGCACCGATCACGTCACGAGGGCAGGATGCACGCCTGCGGCCATGACGGCCACACCGCGATGCTGCTCGGGGCGGCGCGCTTTCTCGCCGATCACCAGGGTTTCGACGGCACCGTCAACCTGATCTTCCAGCCGGCCGAAGAGGGTGGCGCGGGCGCGCAGCGCATGATCGACGACGGCCTTTTCGAGCGCTTTCCCTGCGACGCGGTCTTCGGCATGCACAACTGGCCCGGCATGGCGGTCGGGCAGTTCGCGCTGCGCGAGGGCCCGGTCATGGCGAGCAGCAACGAGTTCACCATCACCGTCACCGGGCGAGGCGGCCACGCGGCGCTGCCGCACCTGTCCACCGATCCGGTGCTGGTGGCCACGCATCTCGTGCAGGCGCTGCAGTCGATCCTCACCCGCAACAAGAAACCGATCGACACCGCCGTGCTGTCGGTCACGAAGATCCAGGCCGGCGAGGCCTTCAACGTGATCCCGGATACCGCGACGCTCTGCGGCACGGTTCGCACCTTCACGGTCGACACCCTCGACCTGGTCGAGTCGCGCATGCGGGCGATCGTCGAGCAGCTGCCGCCGGCCTTCGGTGCCAGCGGGACGCTGCGCTTCCACCGCAACTACCCGCCGACGATCAACCATGCGGCGCAAACCGGATTCGCGCGTGCCGTGCTCGAGGAGGTCGTCGGCAAGGCCAACGTCCTCGACTTCGAGCCCACGATGGGATCCGAGGACTTCGCCTACATGCTGCTCGCGAAGCCAGGCTGCTACTTCATGATCGGCAACGGCGACGGCGCCCACCGCGAGGCCGGCCACGGGCTCGGGCCTTGCCAGCTCCACAACGCCTCCTACGACTTCAACGACGACCTCATACCGCTCGGTGCCACTGCCTGGGTTCGTCTGGTCGAGCGCTTCCTGGCTGCCTGATGCTCGCTTTCGTCATCCGGCGGCTCTGGCAGGCCGCGCTGGTGATGCTGGTGGTGGCTTTCGTGGCCTTCTCGCTCTTCCAGTATGTCGGCGACCCGGTGCTTGCGATGGTCGGCCAGGATGCCACCCCGGAGCAACGCGACGAATTGCGGCGCGACCTCGGCCTCGATCGCCCGTTCTATGTACAGTTCGGCCGCTTCGTGAGCAATGCCGTGCAGGGCGAGTTCGGGTTGTCGTTCCGGCAGGGGCGCAAGGTCTCGACGCTGCTGCGCGAGCGCCTGCCAGCCACGCTCGAGCTGTCGATGTGCGCAGCGGCGCTGGCACTGCTGGTGGGCGTGCCGATGGGGGTTTACACCGCCTTGCGACGAGGCGGCTTCCTCGCGAACCTGCTGCTCGCGGTCTCGCTGATCGGGGTGTCGCTGCCAACCTTCCTGATCGGCATCCTGCTGGTGCTCGCCTTCGCCGTCTGGCTCGGCTGGCTGCCCTCCTACGGGCGCGGCGACACCGTGGCCCTCGGGTGGTGGTCGAGCGGTCTGTTCACGGCCGACGGCCTGAAGCATCTGGTGCTGCCCTCGATCACGCTGTGTCTCTTCCAGCTCACGCTGATCATGCGACTGGTGAGGGCCGAGATGCTCGAGGTGCTGCGCACCGATTATGTGCGTTTCGCCCGCGCGCGCGGGCTCTCCGACCGGACGGTGCACTTCGGGCACGCGCTGAAGAACACGCTGGTGCCGGTGATCACGATCGCCGGGCTGCAGCTCGGAGCGATCATCGCCTTCGCCATCATCACCGAAACCGTGTTCCAGTGGCCGGGCATGGGGCTGCTCTTCATCCAGGCGGTCCAGAGTGCGGACATCCCGATCATGGCAGCCTACCTGTGCCTGATCGCGCTGGTCTTCGTGGTGATCAACCTGGTGGTCGACCTGTTGTACTTCGCGGTCGATCCCCGCCTGCGCATCGAACGAGCGGGTGCGGCCCCATGAACCGCCGACGCCCGCATCAACACCCCCTTGCGATGCCTGCCTGCCGCCGAATTCGACTCAGGAGCCTGCGATGAATGCCCCCGAGACCCTGCCGCGCGACGCCGACGCCTATCTCGGCGCCCACCCAGTGGTCGCGCGCCTGCGCGACATCCATCGCGACCTCATCGAGATCCGCCACGAGCTGCACCGCAATCCTGAGCTTGGCTTCGAGGAGCACTTCACGGCCGAGCTGGTCGCCCGCGAGCTCGGGCGCTGCGGGGTCGATGAAATCCATCGCGGCATCGGTCGCACCGGCATCGTGGCGGTGATTCGCGGCCGTCGCGACACCTCGGGCCGGCGCATCGGTCTGCGCGCCGACATGGATGCGCTACCGATCGCCGAGGAAAACGAACTTCCCTGGCGCTCGACGCGCAAGGGGATGATGCATGCCTGCGGCCACGACGGTCACACGACGATGCTGCTCGGCGCCGCGCGCCATCTCGCTGCCACGCGCGACTTCGACGGGGTGGCGCACCTGATCTTCCAGCCCGGGGAAGAGGGGTTTGCCGGCGCGAAGGCGATGATCGATGATGGCCTGTTCGAGCGGTTCCCGTGTGACGCGGTCTACGCGATGCACAACTGGCCCGGCCTGCCGCCGGGAACCATCGCGGTCAGGCCGGGCCCGATGATGGCCGCGGCCGACCGCATCAGCATCCACATCGAGGGACGCGGCGGTCATGGCGCGCATCCCTACCTGGCGATCGATCCGGTGGTCGTCGCTGCACACATCATCACGGCGGCGCAATCGATCGTCTCGCGCAATGTCAACCCGGTCGATTCGGCCGTGCTCAGCCTGTGCGCGGTCCAGGCGGGCAACCCGGCCGCGATGAGCGTGATCCCGCGTGAGGCGACGATCACCGGCACCGTGCGCACCTTCCGCCGCGAAACCCAGGACATGATCGAGGCTCGGCTTGCCGAACTGGTCCAGTCGGTCGCCCAGGGCTTCGGTGCGCGCGCAACCGTCAGCTACACGCGCGGCTACCCGGCCACGATCAACTCGCGCGACGAGGCGTTGTTCGGCCAGCAGGTGGCGATCGAACTGGTGGGCGAGGAGAGCACGATCCGGGATCTCGACCCGAGCATGGGCGCCGAGGACTTCTCGTTCATGCTGCAGCGCCGGCCCGGCGCCTACTTCCGCATCGGCCAGGGCGGTGCCGAAAGCGGCTGCTTCCTGCACAACACGCGCTACGACTTCAACGACAGCATCCTGCCGCTGGGCGCCGCGCTCTTCGTGCGACTCGTCGAACGGTCGATGCCGATGCGCGCCGACGCGAGCTGACCCGCACACACGACAACACCCCAGAGGAGAGAGATCCATGATGCCCACCTTCCGACGCGCAGCACTCGCGCTGGCCATCGCAGTCAGCGCCGCCGCACCGCTCGCCACCCCATCGACCGCGGGCGCGGTCACCTTCCGTGTCGCCGATCAGGGCGATGCGCTATCGATGGACCCGCACTCGCTGAACGAATCGCTTCAGCTTTCGTTCACGGGGAACGTCTACGAGCCGCTCGTGGCACGGGACCGGAAGCTCGGGCTGACGCCGGGACTGGCCACTGCCTGGAAACAGACCGACCCGACGACCTGGCGCTTCGAGCTTCGCAAAGGCGTGAAGTTTCACGACGGTTCGGACTTCACCGCCGACGACGTGATCTTTTCGTGGAAACGCGCGGCGGGCGACGGCTCCGACGTCAAGACCTACGTGGGCGCGATCAAGGACATCAGGAAGGTCGGCCCCCACACGATCGACATCGTCACGAACTCGCCGTTCCCGATCCTGCCCGATGTGCTATCGCTCTGGTACATCATGAGCAAGAGCTGGTGCGAGATCAATTCCGCCACGCAGCCGGTCGACAAGCGCAAGGGCGTCGAGAACGCCGCATCGTTTCGTGCCAACGGCACCGGGCCCTTCCGCCTGAAGGCCCGCGAGCCGGGGGTCAGGACCACACTCGTTCGCCACGCCGGCTACTGGGGCAAGGTCGACAGCAACGTCGATGAGGTGGTGTTCACCCCGATCGGCAACGACGCCACTCGGGTCGCCGCGCTGATCTCGGGCGAGATCGACATGATGCAGCCGGTGCCCGTGCAGGACGTCGCGCGGCTTGGCCAGAATCCGGCGCTGAAGATCCTGCAGGGGCCGGAGCTGCGCACGATCTTTCTCGGCATGGACCAGAAGCGCGACGAGCTGCTCTACTCGAACGTTCGTGGCAAGAACCCCTTCAAGGACAAGCGGGTCCGGCAGGCGTTCTACCAGGCGATCGACATCGAGGCGATCAAGGCCCGCATCATGCGCGGCGCAGCGGCGCCGACCGCGCTGATGGTCGCCCCGGGCATCAAGGGCTTCGTGCCGGAGCTCAACAAGCGACTGCCCTACGACCCCGAAGCAGCGAAGAAACTGCTCGCCGAGGCGGGTTACCCCGCCGGCTTCGAAGTCAAGATGAACTGCCCGAACGACCGCTACGTGAACGATGGCGAGATCTGCCAGGCGGTGGCCGGGATGCTGGCGCGCGTGGGCGTGAAGATCAACCTCGAGGCCGAGAGCAAGGCGACCTACTTCCCGAAAATCCTGTCGCGCAACACCTCGTTCTATCTGCTTGGCTGGACCCCCGGCACCTACGACTCGCACAACCCGCTGTTCGCGCTGATGGCGACACCGGGCGCGGGGGGTCAGGGCCAGTTCAATCTCGGGAGCTACAGCAACCCGAAGCTCGACGACCTGACCGCGAAGATCGCCTCCGAAACCGACCAGGGCAAGCGTAACGCGATGATCACCGAGGCCTTCAGGATCCACAGCGAGGACATCGGCCACCTGCCGCTGCATCAGCAGGCGCTTGCCTGGGGCATGAAGAAGAATGTCAGCCTCGTTCAGCTGGCCGACAACTTCAACCCCTTCAAGTACGTCGTGGTCGATACCGGCGCTGGCAAGGCGACCGCCGGCAAGAAGTGAGCGGCGCCCTCGCCCGCTTTCTCGATGGCGACCTCTGGCACAGCTTTCGTGCCAGTCCGGTCGCGATCGTCGCGACGGTGGTTGCGGTCGCGATGATCGCGGGCGCGGTCTTCGCGCCCTGGGTCGCCCCGCACCAGCCCTTCGATCTCGCGTCGCTGTCGCTCAACGACTCGCTGCTGCCGCCGGCATGGATCGGCGATGGTCGCCTGTCGTACCTGCTCGGCACCGATGACCAGGGTCGCGACGTGCTGTCGACGATCCTGTACGGCGCGCGCATCTCGCTGCTGGTCGGAGTCGCGTCGGTCGTGCTGGCGATGCTGCTCGGCGTGGGGCTCGGGCTGCTGTCGGGCTATGTGGGCGGACGCGTGGATGCCTTCATCATGCGGGTAGCTGACGTGCAGCTGTCCTTCCCGGCGATCCTGATCGCACTGCTGATCGACGGAGTCGCTCGCGCGGCACTTTCGCGCAGCGCGCACAGCGACACGCTTGCGATCGTGGTCCTGATCGGCTCGATCGGGCTGGCGAACTGGGTGCAGTACGCCCGCACGGTGCGAGGATCGACGCTGGTGGAGAAGAACAAGGAATACGTGCAGGCCGCCCGAGTGATCGGCGTCGCGCCCTGGCGCATCATGTTCAAGCATGTTCTGCCGAACGTGCTGGGACCGGTGCTCGTCATCGCAACCATCAATGTCGCGACCGCGATCATCACCGAGGCGACGTTGTCTTTCCTGGGCGTCGGTGTTCCGCCGACCTCACCATCGCTGGGCACGATGATCAACACCGGCAATAACTTTCTCTACTCGGGGGAATGGTGGCTCGTGCTGTTTCCCGGCGT
>JBIIHU010000216.1:0-6361 GCA_044235405.1 Burkholderiaceae bacterium | reverse complement strand
GGACTCGTCTCGGCCCACTGGGTGGGCGCGTCGATGGGCGGCATGATCGCGCAGCGCGCGGCCCTCGATGCTCCGGGCCGGGTGCGCAGCCTGTCGCTGCTGATGACGACGCCGGGCGCGCGCGGGCTGCCGGGTGCCGCCGGCCGGGTGCGAGCGGCACTGCTCGCGCGGCCGCCGCAGGTGCGCATGCTGCCGCCGGATGCCGCTGGCGCGCATCGGCCGCATCCGGACGATCTGCCCGCGCTGGTCGAGCACCTGATGGCGACGTGGCGGCTCATCGGCAGCCAGGGACTCGGCGTCACCGACGACGAACTGCGCAGCCGGGTGCGTGCCGCAGCCGCCCGTGCCTGGCGTCCGGCCGGCACGGCGCGCCAGCTTGCCGCGATCATGGCCGCGCCCGACCGCAGCGCGGCGCTGGGCGACCGCGGGATGCCGGCGAGCGTGATCCACGGGGTTGCCGATCCGCTGCTGCCGCTGGCGCATGGCCAGGCGCTTGCCCGGGCGCTGCCCGGGGCACGCCTGCACGAGATCGCGGGCATGGGCCACGACCTGCCGCCCGCCCTGCACGAGTACCTGGCCGGCCTGGTGGCCGACACGGCTGCCCGAGGTTGAGCGCCGCGCTTCAGGACCGCGAAGGCACGGGCGCGGCGCTTCCAGCCGGGCCGGCGTCGGCGGCCGGGCCACGGTCGCCCGTTTCGCGCACACGGTAGAAGCGGGCGTTCAGGTGGCGCGCCACCTGGGTGATGTCCTCCTCGCTCCAGTTGAGCCGCTGCAGGTCCTGCCAGCGCCGCACCTGCTCGCGCAGGCTCGTCCAGTCGGTCACCAGGCGCCGATCGCGCCAGTGCGCCTGCGCGGTATGGCAGCCGGTGCAATGGGTGTCGTAGAGCAGGGCGCCGCGGTTCGCGGGCGGCTCGCCGCGCGGTGCCGCCGCGCCGGCGGGTGCGGCACAGGCGATGGCGGCCAGCAGCAGCGCGGCCGCGCGACCGCGGGCACGGCAGGGCGGCTCGCCGGGATGCGTGTTGCGCGGCCGATGTGGCAGGGGGTGCAGGCTTGGCGGTCGGACCATGGCGACGAAGCTCAAGAAGGCAGCGTGTACGATGATGCCAGCCGCGGGGCGCCCCGGGAATCGCCGCGCGCAAGCCGCCCGGCCATCGACCTGGCGCCTGCGGGTCCGGGCGTCATCGCCGCAAGACCTCCCTCGCCGAGAGCCGCCGCCATGTCCAAGCCCTTTCCCGTCGACAACCCCTTCTTTCGCGGCTACTACGCGCCGGTGGTCACCGAGGCCGATGCGGCCAACCTGCCGGTCACCGGCGAGATCCCGGGCGAGCTCTGCGGCACGCTGTATCGCAACGGACCGAACCCGCAGTTCGCGCCCCGCGGCGCGCACCACTGGTTCGCCGGCGACGGCATGATCCATGCCTTTCGCATCCACCACGGGCGGGTCGCCTACCGAAACCGCTGGGTGCGCACCCCGAAATGGGAGCTCGAGCATGCCGAGGGCGAGGGCCTGTCGGGCGCCTTCGGCAACCCGGCGGTCTCGGATCCGCGCATCGTGGCCCTCGACTCCACGGTGGCCAATACCCACGTGGTGGGTTTCGCCGGGCGACTGCTCGCGCTCGAGGAGCAGCACGCGCCCTTTGCGATCGACCCCGACAGTCTCGCGCCGCGAGGCTACGAGCGTTTCGGCGATGGCCTCTGCGGGCCGGTCACCGCGCACCCGAAGTTCGATCCGGTCACCGGCGAGATGGTGTTCTTCGGCTACTCGGCCCGCGGCCGCTTCAGCCCCTGGGCGAGCGTGCAGACCGCCGACGCCGCCGGTCGCATCGTGCGCGGCGGGCACATCGAATTGCCCTTTGCGAGCATGATCCACGACTTCGCGGTCACCCGGCACTGGATCGTGCTGCCGGTGTTCCCGCTCACCGGGTCGATGGCGCGCGCCCGCGGCGGGATGCCGCCCTACGCCTGGGAGCCCGACAAGGGCACCCGGATCGCGCTGATTCCGCGCGAGGGGCCGCTCGAGGCCGTCCGGTGGGTGGACGCGCCGCCCTGCTATGTCTTTCATCCGATGAATCACTTCGAGGACGCCCAGGGGCGCATCGTCATCGACGTCATGAAGTACGACGTCGCGCCGCTCTTCCCGCTGCCCGACGGTTCGCCGTCGGCGCCCTCGGCGCCACCCGCCCGGCTTTTCCGGTGGACGATCGACCCCGCAGGCGATCGCAGCGGCCTCGCCGAGCAGCAGCTCGACGACCGTGCCGGCGAGTTCCCCCGCTTCGACGAGCGCTTCGCGATGGCCGACTACCGGCATGGCTGGTACGTCGCCGGCAACGTGGCTGCGCCGCGCGGCGATGCGGGCCGCGCCGATGGGCTGGTGCATCACGATTTCGCCACGGGACGTGCGCAGGCCTGGGTGCCGCCGGCAGGCGACCGCTGCGGGGAGCCGGTGTTCGTGCCGCGCGCCGCCGGCGCGCCCGAGGGCGACGGCTGGCTTCTCTGCACCCTCTACCGGGGGGCCGAGAACCGCAGCGACCTGGCGATCTTCGAGGCCACCGACCTCGCCCAGGGGCCGGTGGCGCTTGCCCATCTGAGCAGCCGCGTGCCGGCCGGCTTCCATGGCAGCTGGCTGCCTGGCACGCGCGATCGCTTCACCGCATCCTGAACCCGAGCCCGAATCCGATGCCCGCGCATCCCGGCGGCCGAGGAGGGCCGCAGCGATGACCCTGCTGCTCAACGAGCGCCTCGATCGTTTCGAATCACCCTTCCGGCGCCTGGATGCGCTGCTCGCCGACCTGCAGCCCGCGCCCTCGCTCGCCCCGATCCCGATGCACGTGGGCGAACCCCAGGACGCGCCGCCGCCGCTGCTCGCACAGGCGGTGGCCGCCCACGCCGGCGAATGGAACCGCTATCCGCCCTCGCTCGGCACGCCGGCCTTCCTGGCGGCAGTGGCCGGCTGGATCGATCGGCGCTATCCGGCGGCGCGTGGCCGCCTGCGGACCGACCGCGAGCTCTCGTCGGTGGCGAGCACCCGCGAGGCGCTGTACCTGGCGGCTTCGATCGCCATCGGGTCGCAGCGGCGCGACCCGGTCGCGCTGATGCCCAATCCCTTCTACCAGACCTATCGGGTGGGCGCGATCATGGCTGGCGCCGAGCCTCGCTACCTCGCGCAGGGCGGCTGGCCGCATTTCCAGCCCGATCTCGATGCGCTCGCGCCCGATCTGCTCGCGCGCACCGGCATCCTCTACCTTTGCTCGCCGTCGAATCCCGAGGGGGTGGTGCTGCCGCCGGCCCGCATCCTGCAGGCGGTCGCGATGGCGCGCGAGCATGGCTTCCTGGTGGTCTTCGACGAGTGCTACGCCGAGCTCTATGACCGCGACCCGCCGGTCGGTGCGCTCGAGGTGCTCGCGCGGGCTGATGCCTCGGCGGCCTGGCTCGACAACGTGCTGGTGCTGCACTCGCTGTCCAAGCGCTCCAACGCCGCCGGCATGCGCTCGGGCTTCGTTGCCGGCGACGCGCGCGCGGTGGCGGCGCTGAACCGCATCCGCCAGAACGGCACCGCGTGCACGCCCGCGCCGGTGCTCGCCGGCGCCGCGGCGCTGTGGGCCGACGACACACATGTGGCGCGGATGCGCGAGCGGCTGCGCGCGCGCTTCGACCTCGCCGACCGGCACCTGGGCGGCTACGCTGGCTACCAGCGTCCGGCTTGCGGCTTTTTCCTGTGGCTGAAGGTGGCCGACGGCGCGGCGCTCGCCCGCCGCCTGTGGGCCGAGCGCGCGCTGAAGCTGCTGCCCGGCGAGTACCTCACGCAGCCCGCCGACGACGGCTCGAACGCCGGGCGCGGCTTCGTGCGGGTCGCGCTGGTGCATGACCTGCCGGTGGTCGACGAGGGTCTGGCGAGGCTCGCCTCGCTGCTGTAGCTAGCGGGAAGGCATCCTGAGGGCCAGCCAGATCGCCGATCCGACCACCAGCCCGACGAGGCAGGCCGCCACCACGACGGCGGCCCCCGCCTGCAGAGGCATCGGGCCCGCCGGGCCGGCCAGCGCGGCCAGCAGCAGCGCGAGCGTCCCGGTGATCGCGTAACGGCGCAGGTAGACCGGCAGCAGGCGAGCCCGCTCGCGATTGCGGGCGAGCGCCGCGCGGTCGCGGAAGGGGTCGCCGAGGTCGCAGCGCTCGAAGAGCCAGCCGAACAGCCAGTAGCGACGCCAGAGGGTCAGGAGCGGAATCGGGCGGTCCGGGTGCCCGGAGGCCGCGGCGGACGAGGGCAGGCCGGGGGAGGTCATGACGCGGGCTCCCGGCGGTCAGGTCGTCGACCGCCATCGTCTTCGAGTCTAGGCCGGGCCCGCCAGCCGACCGATGATCGCCCTGCGTGCTGCGGGTGATCAGCGGCGCGCTGCCTCGCGCCGCGCGATCCACATCGTGGAGGCCACGATGACCGCGCCGCCGAGCAGTGCGCTGGCCGAGGGGATGTCGCCGAAGAGCGCGAGCCCCAGGAGCGCGGCCCAGATCAGGTCGAGGAAGCGCACCGGCTGCATCGCCGAGATGTCGCCCAGGCTGAAGGCACGAGTCATGCACAGGTGCGCCACGGTGCCGAGCAGCCCGCACAGCAGGAAGGTGCCCCACTGCAGCAGCGTCGGATCGCGCCAGCCGGGGATCGCGAGCGGCAGCGTGAGCAGCATCACGGAGATGTTCTGCCAGAAGACGATGGTCTCGGGATTGTCGCGCCGGGTGAGGGCCTTGTTGATCAGGAAGGAGGTGGCGAAGAGCGGCGAGGCGGCGAGCATCACCAGGCTCCACCAGCCGGCGCCGGCGCCTGACAGGTGCGGCGACACCACGATCAGCACGCCGACGAAGCCCACCGCCGCCGCGGCCCAGCGCGCCCGGGTGACCTTCTCGCGCAGCGCGAGCGCAGCGCCGAGCAGCACGAAGATCGGGGTCGTGAAGCCGATCGCGGTGGCATCGGCCAGCGGGATGTGCGGCAGGGCCAGGAAGAAGAGCGCGAGCGCCGCGGTGTGCGCCACGCCGCGCGCCCACTGGCCGATCATGTTGTTCGGCCGGTAGGCGGCGAGCCCGGCGCGCATGACCATCGGCAGCATCACGATGAGCCCGAACACATAGCGCAGGAACTGCGACTGCAGCGGGTCGAGCTGCTGGGTCATGATGCGCATGACGCCGTTCATCGTGCACAGCGCGAAGCCGCCGGCAGCCATCCAGGCCATCGCGCGCACGATCTGCGGGACGCGTCGGCGGCCCGGTTCGGTGGGCTGCGAGGCCCGGGCATCGGGGGGTGAACTCACCGTCCCAGTATAGGCGCGCCGCGTCACGGCGCGGGTGGCGCGCCGGTCCGGATCCCTCCACGCCGATCGCGTGCGACGATCGTCTATTCTCGCAACCCGGGGCGCGATGGTCGCGCTCTGCTGCGCTTTCCGAGGGCTCCACCGCATGCAGGTTTCCGATACGCCGGTGCTGCGCGACATCGTCCTGGTCGGCGGCGGCCACAGCCATGTCGGCGTGCTGCGTCGTTTCGCGATGCGGCCGATGCCCGGGGTGCGGCTCACGCTGATCTGCCGCGACATCTTCACGCCCTACTCGGGCATGCTGCCGGGTTACGTGGCGGGTCTCTACACCCACGACGACGTGCACATCGACCTGTCGCGGCTCGCGCGCTTCGCCGGCGCCCGATTCTTCCACGACGAGGTGGCGGGGCTCGACCGCGGTGGCCAGCGGGTGCTCTGCCGCAGCCGGCCGCCGGTGCCCTACGACCTGCTGTCGATCAACATCGGATCCAGCCCGCGCACCGATCTCGTGCCGGGTGCCGCCGAGCACGCGGTGCCGGTCAAGCCGATCACGGGTTTCGACGCGCGATGGCAGGCGCTGCTCGAGCGGGTTCGCGCGCGACCGGGGGCGCTGCGTCTTGCGGTGGTGGGCGGGGGCGCCGGCGGCGTGGAACTCGTGCTCGCGATGCGCGAGCGCCTGCGTGCCGAGATCGCCGCGGCTGGCAGCGACCCCGGCAGGCTCGACGTCCATCTTTTCGCGGGGCGCAACGGGGTCTTGCCCACGCACAACCCCTGGGTTCGCGGGCGTGTCGGTGCGCTGCTACGCGAGCGTGGCATCGCGGTGCATGCCGGTGCCGACGTGCGCGAGGTCGGGCCGGGGCGGCTGCTGATGGCCGACGGTGCGGCCTTTGCCGCCGACGAGATCGTCTGGGTGACGCGCGCCGGCGGCGCAGCCTGGCTGCGCGACACCGGCCTGGCATTGGATGCCGACGGCTTCGTTCGCGTGCTGCCCACGCTGCAGACCGTCTCGGACCCGCTGATCTTCGCGGCCGGCGACATCGCCGCCTTCGACGAACGGCCGCTCGAGAAGG
>JBIIHU010000032.1:0-19838 GCA_044235405.1 Burkholderiaceae bacterium | reverse complement strand
CATCCAGTCCTTCGAGGGCTCCTGGTTTTCGCATCCGTTCTGGCGCACCAAGTTCGTGCTCCAGGACCCAGCCGACTTCGAGGCGATCCGTCGCAGCGGCATCGGTCACTGCTGGATCGACGTGTCCAAGGGCCTCGACGCGGCTGCCCGGCCGGCCCAGCCGAGCGCGAGACCGGCGAACGTGGCTGCCGGCACGCCCGCGTCCGCGGCCGCCGCGGCGGCGGCCAAACCCGCTGCGCAGGCGGTCGAGTTCGAGGCCGAGGTCGAGCAGGCTGCCGCGCTCGTTCGCCGTTTCAAGGGGGCGATCACCGAAATCTTCGGCGAAGCGCGGATGGGCAAGGCGCTCGAGATCGACCGGGTAATGCCTTTCGTCGAGGAAGTCTCGGCTTCGGTGCAGCGCAACTCGGGGGCGCTGGTGAGTCTTGCCAGGCTCAAGACGAAGGACGACTACACCTACATGCACTCGGTGTCGGTATGCGCACTGATGGTGTCGCTCGCCCGGCAGCTCGGTCTGTCCGAGGAGGAGACCCGCCAGGCGGGCATCGGCGGCATGCTGCACGACATCGGCAAGATGGCTGTGCCCGACAGCATCCTGAACAAGCCCGGCTCGCTGACGGATTCCGAGTTCGCGGTGATCCGTACCCATCCCGAGCGCGGATTCGACATGCTCAAGGGGTGCTCCGGGTTGAGCGAGGTACCGCTCGACGTCTGCCTGCATCACCACGAGAAGATGGATGGCAGCGGCTACCCGAAGGGCCTGAAGGCCGAGCAGATCAGCCGCATGGCCCGGATGGGCGCGATCTGCGACGTCTACGACGCGATCACCTCGAACCGCGCCTACAAGCCCGGCTGGGATCCCTCGGCCTCGATCCAGCGGATGTCGCAATGGAAGGGGCATTTCGATGCCGAACTCTTCCAGGCCTTCGTGCGAAGCGTGGGCATCTATCCGGTCGGCACGCTGGTGCGCATGCAGTCGGACCGGCTTGGTGTGGTCATCGACCAGAACCCGCGCAGCCTGGTCAAGCCGCGAGTCAAGATCTTCTACTCGGCACGCAAGAACATGCCGATCCGGCTGCATGTGATCGACCTTGCCGAACCAAGCTGCACCGACCGCATCGTGTCGCGAGAGAACCCCGAGCAGTGGGGATTCCAGCATATCCAGGAGCTCTGGACCGGCAGTGCCGTGACCGCCTGAGCGCTCGTCCCCCTGCCCGCAGGCCTCGCCTGCCGGCGCCTCTCCGATGGGACAATGCGGCTTCCCCAGCCGCAGCGAGGCGCATGTGTTCCGATCCTTTTTCCTGAGCCGGCGCTGGTTCGCCTGGTCGATCCTGGGCACCGCGGCGATCCTCGGCGGCACCTGGCTGAAGGTGAGCCTCGATGTGCGCATCAACGCGTGGTTCGGCGAGTTCTACAACCTCGTGCAGAAGGCGCTCGGCGAACCCGGCAGCGTGGCGCTCGATGCCTACTGGGGCTACATCGCGAGCTTCGGCCAGATAGCCGCGATGTTCATCCTGCTCGCGGTCGTGCTCGACTTCCTGGTCAAGCACTACGTGTTCCGGTGGCGAACCGCGATGAACGACTGGTACACGGCCCGCTGGGATCGGTTGCGCCACATTGAAGGCGCCTCGCAGCGGGTGCAGGAGGACACGATGCGTTTCGCGCGGCTGATGGAGGGGCTTGGCGTCAGCCTGGTCGACAGCCTGATGACGCTCGTCGCTTTCCTGCCCATTCTGTGGACGCTGTCGGCGCAGGTCACCGAGCTGCCGCTGATCGGCAAGGCCGATCACGCCCTCGTGGGTGTCGCGCTGGTGTTCGCGCTTGCCGGTACGGTCCTGATGGCGATCATCGGCGTGCGACTTCCCGGCCTGGAGTTCCACAACCAGCGCGTCGAGGCGGCCTACCGCAAGGAGCTCGTCCACGGCGAGGACGATCCGGCGCGCGCGCGTCCCGACACGCTGACCGCGCTGTTCACCGAGGTGCGCCGCAACTACTTCCGGCTCTTCTTCCACTACCTCTATTTCGATGTCGCCCGCTTCTCGTACCTTCAGGTGGCGGTGCTGGTGCCCTACATCGCGCTCGGGCCGACGCTGATCGGAGGGACGATCACGCTCGGGGTCATGCAGCAGATCGTCAGGGCCTTCGAGCGGGTTCAGACCTCCTTCCAGTATCTGGTCAACAGCTGGACCACCATCGTCGAGCTGCTGTCGGTCTACAAGCGGCTGCGCGCGTTCGAGCGCGCGCTGCGCGGTGCGCCATGAGCGGGCTAAGCGATCCTGCGGGCTCGGGCTCGGGCTCGGGCTCGGGCTCGGGCTCGGGCGCGGGCGCGGGCGCGGGCGCGGGCGCGAACGCGGGCCGGGGCGATGGCCTGCGCCCGGTCGACGATGATGCGAGGGCGCTTGCGCTCCGCCTGCTCGGTCAGGCGCGGCATGGCGCGCTCGCGGTGATCGAGGCGGGCAGTGGCCATCCGTCGGCCAGCCGCGTCGCGCTCGCGCTCGACGACGATGGTTCGCCGCTGATTCTGACCTCGGCGCTGGCGGCCCACACGCCGGCGCTCGCAGCCGATCCCCGCTGCGCGCTGCTGCTGGGCGAGCCCGGCAGCGGCGACCCGCTCGCGCATCCCCGGATGACGCTGCAGGGGGTGGCGCGGCCCCTCAAGCGCGACAGCGACGAAGGGCGGCGCGCGCGCGAGCGGTATCTGCGGGCGCATCCGAAGGCGGCGCTGTACGCCGACTTCGGCGACTTTGTGTTCTGGCGCATCGAGCCGCTGCGCGCCAGCCTCAACGGCGGCTTCGGGCGGGCCTGGGTGCTTTCGGCGGCCGATCTGGCACGCATCCGCGGCTCTCCCCATTGAGCGGGTAAAGCGGGGGCTGATGGCGCGCGTAAGCTGGCGCGTGCTGCCTTGCCGCTCGCCGTGCTCCTCGCTCCCCGTTCCTCGCTCCCCGCTCTTCGCTCCCCGCTCTTCGCTCTTCGCTCTTCGCTCAAGCCGCGTCGGGGTCGTCGGCCGCCGGTGCCGGCAGCCGCTCATCCGAGGCGTCGTGCAGACCGGTTCCCGTGCCTCCCTGCCGACGGGCCTCACGGCACAGCCACCACAGCCGCCGTGCCGCGGTCGCGGCATCCATGCCGGCCTCGCGGATGTTCGAAAGGCAGTTGCGTTCAGCGTCCATGCGACCGCGCCGCGGATCGGCGGTCAGGTACACGCCGAGGCTGTCGGGCGAGCCCAGGCCAGGGCGCTCGCCGATCAGCACGGCCACGAAACGTGCGCCGAAGGCTTCGCCGATATCGTCGCCGAGGGCCACGCGGGCCTGGGTTGCGATGACCACCGGGCCTATCGTCCAACCGGGCTCCGCAGCGGCGAGCAAGCTGGCCACCAACGGTGCCGCATTGCGCTGCACCGCGAGCGACGAGAGTCCGTCGCCGACGACGAGCAGCAGATCGGGGCGAGACCCGCGCGCGCGCGCTGCCTCGCGCAGCGCGACGGTGTCGTCGGGGTGGAGCCTGCGGCCGAGATCGGGCCGCAGCAGGTAGGCCGCACGATCGGGGGCGGCGCTCCTGGCACGCAGGCACTCGACCCCCAGGGCGCGCAGCGCGTGCTCCAGCGAATCGGCATCCAGCGGCAGGTGCACCGCATCGCGAGCCTGCGCATGCGCGAGCCCGAAGCGCAGCACCTCGTCGGTGGGCATGCTCGCCCCGCTGCGCCCGAGTGCCAGCCGTGCCGGGGTGAAGGCGCGAAGCTCCGTCCAGGGGTCGCGGCGAACCGGTGCGCGACTCATCGCAGCCCCGGCAGCTGACGCAGGCGAGCGAGCGCCGGATGCGCATCGTCGATCGGCAGCAGGTCGCCGCGCTCGTCGGTCAGGCCCATCGTGCGCAGCCATGCCTCGAATTCGGGCGCGCGCTTCAGGCCGAGAACCCGCCGGAGATAGAGCGCGTCGTGGAAGGAGGTGCTCTGGTAGTTGAGCATGATGTCGTCGGCCCCCGGCACGCCCATCATGAAGGTGAGGCCCGCCGCACCAAGCAGCGTGAGCAGCGTGTCCATGTCGTCCTGGTCGGCCTCGGCATGGTTGGTGTAGCAGACATCGCAGCCGAGCGGCACGCCGAGCAGCTTGCCGCAGAAGTGATCCTCGAGCCCCGCACGGATGATCTGCTTGCCATCATGGAGATACTCGGGGCCGATGAAACCCACCACGGTGTTGGACAACAGCGGCGAGAAGGCCCGCGCGACCGCGTAGGCCCGGGCCTCGCAGGTCTGCTGGTCGACGCCGTAATGGGCATCGGCCGACAGCGCGCTACCCTGGCCGGTCTCGAAGTACATGACGTTCTCGCCGACCGTGCCGCGCTTCAGCGACAACGCGGCATCCTGCGCCTCGCGAAGCAGCGAGAGGCTGATGCCGAATCCCCGGTTGGCCTTCTCGGTGCCCGCGATCGACTGGAAGACCAGGTCGACCGGCGCGCCGCGCTCGATCATCGCGATCGTGCGGGTCACGTGCGTGAGCACGCACGATTGCGTGGGTGCGCCCAGCCGCGCGATCGCCTCATCGAGCACCTGCACCAGCTGCGTCAGCGCGGCCACGCTGTCGCCCACCGGGTTCACGCCGATCACGGCGTCGCCTGCGCCATAGAGCAGGCCGTCGACGATCGAGGCGGCGATGCCGCGCAGATCGTCTGTGGGATGGTTGGGCTGCAGCCGAACGGCGAGATGGCCTGGCAGCCCGATGGTGTTGCGAAACCGGGTGATCACGCGACAACGGCTTGCGACGAGCACGAGGTCCTGGTTGCGCATCAGCTTGCTGACGGCTGCCGCCATCTCGGGTGTGATGCCGCCCCGCACGCGGGCGAGCACCGTGCTGTCGGTGTCGTCGGCGAGCAGCCAGTCGCGGAACTCGCCCACCGAGAGGCTCGCGATCGGCGCGAAGGCCTGCGCGTCGTGGGAGTCGAGGATCAGCCGCGTGACCTCGTCGCTCTCGTAGGGAATCAGCGGATCCTCGAGGAATCGCCGAAGCGGCACCTGCGCGAGAGCCATGCGCGCCGCCATGCGCTCCTCGGCACAGCTTGCCGCGATCCCCGCGAGCCGGTCGCCCGAGCGGTCGGGCGAGGCGCGGGCGAGCAGCGTGGCCAGGCTTTCGAAGCGCCAGGAACGGCTGCCGATGCGTTCGACCCAGCTCATCGAGGGCTCTCCGGGGGCATGCCGTCGCGGCCGGGTTCGGTCGTGCCCGGGGCAGGCGGCGTAAGGGTGGACGGGGAATGGGTGGACGGGGAAGGGGTGGGCGAAGCAGGGGCACGCGAGCCCGCAGGGCGCACGCACCCGCCGATGTGCGTGGCGATCCCTCGCGCGAGTTCGAGCTCGGCCGTGAAGACGGTACCGAGCCCTTCCTGGCGAAGCAGGCTCGCTTCCTCGTCGCCATGGGCGCGCAGCACGATCTCGATCCCCGGGTTGAGCGTCCGGGCGATCGCGGTGATGCGACCGGCATCGAGTCGGTCGTCGGTGGCGATCAGCAGCGCAGCCGCTCGTGCGACATGGGCCTGCACGAGCACCTCGGGCCGCTCGAGTTCGCCACTGACCGAGGCAATGCCGGCGCGTCGCAGGCTCTCGACGGTCTCTCGGTTGGGGTCGGCGACCACGAAGGCAATCCCCTGCGCCTTCAGCAGTTCCGCGACCCGAACCGCCACGCCGTCGTAGCCGGCGAGCACCACCTGTCCGCTGAGCACGGCTGGGTTGGTCGCCATGGGCAGTTGCGCGAGCGGATCGTCGTCGGGCGCGCGTTCGAGGTCGATGCCTCGCCGACCCTGCAGGCGGGCACGGATCGGCTCGATGGCTGCGAACAGCGCGGAATTCGCCGCGATCGACAGCAGCGACGCGGCGAGGATAAGGCTGCGCCCTTCCTCGGGCAGCAGTCCGAGCGCGACCCCGAGTCCGGCCAGGATGAACGAGAACTCGCCGATCTGCGCAAGGCTCGCGCCGACCGTCAGCGCCGTGTTCAGCGAGTAGCGAAAGAGCAGCACCAGGCCCACCGCGGCGACCGTCTTGCCCACCAGGATGATCGCGACCACCGCCAGAAGCCGTCCGGGCTCGGTCCAGATGACGCTCGGGTCAAAGAGCATGCCCACCGAGACGAAGAAGAGCACCGCGAAGGCATCGCGAAGCGGCAGCGATTCGTCGGCCGCGCGGCGGCTGAACTCCGACTCGCGCATCATCATGCCGGCGAAGAAGGCGCCCAGCGCGAACGAGACGTCGAAGAGCATCGCGGCGCCGAAGGCCACGCCCACCGCGGCGGCGATCACGCAGAGCGTGAAAAGCTCGCGTGAGCCGCTGCGCGCGATCCACCAGAGCACGCGCGGCAGCGCCCGGTAGCCGACCACCGCCATGAACAGCACGAAGGCGCCCACCTTCAGCAGCGTCACTCCCAGCGTGGACCACAGCCCGGCCTGGCCGGCACCTGCGGTGGTTCCCGCGATCACCCCGGCCAGCGGAGGCAGCAGCACCAGCACCAGCACCATGACCAGGTCCTCGACGACCAGCCACCCGATGGCGATGCGGCCGTCGATGGACTGGAGGGCGCCGCGAGCCTCGAGCGCACGCAGCAGCACGACCGTGCTTGCGACCGACAGGCACAGCCCGAAGACCAGGCCCGCGCCGAGGCTCCAGCCCCAGGCCATCGCGGTACCCATGCCCATCAGCACCGCGACCATGATCTGCACGATGGCGCCGGGCACCGCGATCCGGCGGACGGCGAGCAGGTCGTCCAGCGAGAAGTGCAGCCCGACCCCGAACATCAGCAGCATGACGCCGATCTCGGCGAGTTGCCCGGCCAGGCCGATGTCGGCCACGAAGCCCGGCGTTGCGGGGCCGATCATCACGCCGGCCACCAGGTAGCCGACCAGGGGTGGCAGCCGGACGAGCGTGGCAGCAAAGCCCAGGATCAGTGCCAGGCCGAAGGCGGCGGCAATGGTTGCGATCAGCGTGACATCGTGCGGCATCGCGAACGAATTCGACTCCGGGGGGCAGGGCGGTTGGGGCAATCGGATGCGAGCCGCCTCGGCCACTCGCATCCGAAGTCTGCCCGAGGCGAGGCCATGCGGGGTGCGTTGCCCGGCCACGATCGGGGGTTGTCCGGGGCTGGCCGGCGCACGACCGCCAAGCCCTTCATGGCACGCTGGCCGCTGCGCGGCGGCGCAAGCTGCCGTATCCTCGCGCCGCCTCTCATGAACGCCGACAGCCCGCCCCCCGACCCGGCAGTGCCCGACGATCTGCCCCTGGCCTGGAACGATCCCGATGGCACCCGGTTCCTGGTGCGGCCGATCGCGCCCGGGGATTTCGAGCGTGTGCGGACCTTCCAGGACGAGCTGTCCTTCGGCACCCGCTATTTCCGGTTCGGTCGAGGCGACTTCCGCTACGCCGACGAGCAGCTGCGCGGCCTGTGCTCACCCGACCCGGCGCAGCGCGAGCACCTGGTCGCGCTGGCGGGCGAGGAGGGAGCGGAGCAGCCGATGGCCGGGTCGGCGCGCTACATCGTCAGCGACGACGGGCAGGAGGGCGAATTCACGATCGTCGTGCTCGACCGCTGGCAGGGCCATGGGCTTGGCCGGCGGCTGATGCGCGCGCTGATCGCCCTTGCCCGTCGCCGGGGGCTGCAGCGGCTGCACGGGCAGATTCTCGGCAGCAATCGGCGGATGCTCGAGTTCGTCGCGCGGCTGGGCTTTGCGCTCGAGCCAGAGAGCCGGGGCCAGCCGATCCGGCGGGTGTCGCTCGCGCTGCGTCGTTAGTCGCGCGGCGTCAGTGTCAGTAGGTGTGGACGCCCTCGACAGGGAAGCTGCCGTCCTTCACGGCCCTCACGTAGCCGCCGACGGCGGCCGCGAGCGACGGCTGGCCCTCCATGAAATTGCGCACGAACTTCGGGACATGGCCGGCCGTGGCGCCGATCGCATCGTGCAGGACCAGCACCTGGCCGCTGGTGTGGACGCCTGCGCCGATGCCGATCACGGGGATGCGCAGGCTTTCGGTCAGTTCGCGCGCAAGCGCCGAGGGCGTCATCTCGAGCACCAGCAGCGAGGCACCGGCTTCCTGAAGGGCGTGCGCATCGGCCCGCAGCGTGGCCGCCTGGGCGTCACCGCGCCCCTGGACCCGATAGCCGCCAAGCGCATGCACCGACTGCGGCGTGAGCCCGAGGTGGCCGCATACCGGGATCCCGCGTTCCACCAGCGCGCGCACCAGCGGCACCGCCCAGGCACCGCCCTCGAGCTTGACCATCCGGGCGCCTGCTCGCATCAGCGCGGTGGCGCTGGCGACCGCCTGCGCGGTCGACTCGTGGTAGCTGCCGAAGGGCAGATCGCCGACCACCCAGGCGCTGCGCGCGCCGCGGGCGACGCACGCGGTGTGATAAGCCATCTGCTCGACAGTCACCGGCAGTGTGCTGTCGTGTCCCTGGACGACCATGCCCAGGGAATCGCCGACGAGGATCACGTCGATGCCCGCAGCGTCGAGCAGCGCGGCGAAGCTGCTGTCGTAGGCCGTCATCATCGCGATCTTCTCGCCGCGATCGCGCATGGCCTGCAGTTGCACGAGGGTGAGCGGCTTGCGGCCGGCGGCTGGCGGGGGCGCGGGATGGGCACTCATGAGCATGGGTCGGTTGCGGTGCAGCAAGAGCGCGCATTCTACGACCTGCCCCCGCGGCATGTCGGGCTCAGGGGCGGCGTACCGGCGCGGCGGGCGGCTGGTCGCAGGTCTTGCCAGCCCGCCGCGCCTGCGCTAGCTTGACCGGCTGCCCGGGCAACCCGAGGAACGACCCATGGAAACCGTGGAAAGCCTTTTCGACCGGCTCGAGCAGCTCAACGACATCGGCGCCTCGCTGTCGGGCGAGCGCAATCTCGACCTGTTGCTCGAGAAGATCCTGGTGGCCGCGATGTCGATCACCGAGGCCGACGGGGGCACCCTCTACACCGTTGCCGAAGACCGTCGTCACCTGCAGTTCCGGATCGTTCGCACCCGATCGATGAACATCGCGTTCGGCGGCAGCTCATCGTCGGCGCTGCCTTCCTCCTTCGTCGATCTGCCGCTCTACATGGACGACGGCACCCCCAACGATCACATGGTCGCCGCGCACGTGTATCTCAGCGGCGCGACCGCCAACATCCCCGACGCCTACACCGCCGAAGCCTTCGACTTCTCGGGAACGCTGCGTTTCGACCGTGCCACCGGCTATCGCTCGCGTTCATTCCTTACGGTGCCGATGCGCGACCACGAAGGCACGGTCATCGGCGTGCTGCAGCTGATCAACGCCACCGACCCGGCCACCGGTGCGGTGCATGCGTTCTCGCGTGCCGACCAGCGTCTGGCCGAGTCGCTCGCCTCGCAGGCCGCCATCGCGCTCACCAACCGGCGACTGATGGCACAGCTCGAGCATCTTTTCGAGGCCTTCATCAAGCTGATCGACACCGCGATCGACGAGAAGTCGGCCTACACCGGCGGTCACTGCGAGCGGGTGCCCGAGCTCACGATGATGCTTGCCGAGGCGGCAAGCGCGGTGTCCGAAGGGCCGCTCGCCGCATTCCAGCTGACCGACAAGGATCGCTACGAACTGCGGATGGCGGCGCTGCTGCACGACTGCGGCAAGGTCACTACGCCGGTGCATGTGGTCGACAAGGCGACCAAGCTGCAGACGATCTTCGATCGGATCGAACTCGTGGCCACGCGGATGCAGGTCGTACGGCGCGATGCCGAGATCGCCACGCTGCGAGCGATCGCCGATGGCGAGCCGCGCGAGGCCGCGATGGCGGCGCTGCGCGAGCGCCAGGGGCGAATGGCCGATGACCTTGCCTTCCTCCAGCGCGTGAACCGTGGCGGCGAGGGACTCGCCGATGCCGATCTCGCTCGGATCCGCGCGATCGGCACCGGCTACCGCTGGACCGACCCGAGTGGCCGAGAGCAGCCTTTTCTGAGCGACGACGAGCTCGAGAACCTCAGCATCCGTGCGGGCACGCTCACGACAAAAGAACGCGAGGTCATCAACCACCACATCGTCTCGACGATCCAGATGCTGCAGAGCCTGCCCTGGCCGCGGCACCTGGCCAACGTGCCCGAGTACGCGGGTGGCCACCACGAGCGCATGGACGGCAAGGGCTATCCGCGCGGGCTCACGCGCGACCAGATGAGCGTGCAGGCGCGCATCATGGGCATCGCCGACATCTTCGAGGCGCTGACCGCCGGCGATCGTCCCTACAAGCCCGCGATGAAGCTTTCGCAGGTGATGGCCATCATGGATCGCTTCCGCGACAACGGCCACATCGATCCCGACCTGTACGCGGTCTTCGTGCGCGAGGGCATCCCGAAGCGCTACGCGCAGCGCTTTCTCGATCCGGCGCAGATCGACTGCTGAAAATCCGTGAACGAGTCTCCGGGCGCTCGCCGAGCAAGGTCGCGGCGCACGGGACGCTCGGTCGCGCGTCGCGGCCCCTACTTCGTGTCGAAGGTGTAGACCCCGTCCCAGTCGATGGGTGGTGGCTGGTTCAGGAAAGCCTGCGCGCGCGCCACCCACAGCGCATGCAGGGCGCAGGGATGCTCGCTCTGCAGCGCCTGCCAGGCTTGCAGCGCCTGCGCGAAGCGCCGTTGCAGGAAATCGTCCAGCGCGGCGTCGTGGCGCGCGACGCTGTCGCGCAGCGCCGCGGTGGCGTCAGCGGCGCGGCACAAGGGCTCGTGGATGCTCAGCGGGGCGTGCCGACCCTTGACCCGGACCAGGTCGAGGTGGCGCCACAGGAAGACGTCGGGCGCGGCCTGCCGTACCGCGTCGCCGGCGACGATGCCCACGCCATAGGTCTTCGACAGCCCCTCCAGGCGCGATGCGGTGTTCACCGTGTCGCCGAGCACGGTGTAGGCCATCCGGTAGGCCGATCCCATGTTGCCGACCACGGCCCGCCCGGTGTTCAGGCCGATGCCGATCGCGATCGTCGTGCCGTCGGGCAGCCGCAGGCGAGGCACCAGCCGCGCGAGCGAGGCATGCATGTCGAGCGCGGCGTGCACCGCCTCGGCAGCGTGGTCGGGGCGGGCGACCGGCGCCCCCCAGAAGGCCATCACGGCATCGCCGATGTACTTGTCGATCGTGCCCAGATGCTCGGCGCGGATCACGCGCGACAGGTCGGTGAGCAGCGCGTTCATCAGCTCGCCCAGTGCCGTCGGCTCCATCTTCTCCGACAGGGTGGTGAAGCCGCGGACGTCGGCGAACATCACGGTCAGCTCGGCGGCACGTCCCGACATCGAGTACTGGCCCGGGTCGCGCTTCATCTCGTCCACGAGCTCCGGGGGAACGTACTGACCGAACAGCCGGTTGAGCTGATTGCTCTGCCGACGCTCGAGCAGATAGGTAAGTGCGCCCAGGATCGTGAACAGCAGGGCGATCTGTGCGAGCGGCAGCGCCACCGGCAGCACCACCCGGTCGCGCGACCACAGCAGCCAGCCCGCCGTCCAGGTCAGCGCCGCCAGCGCGATCGACACCATCGTGAAGCTCGTCGGATGCAGGCGTCGTGCCCCCAGCAGCATGCCAAGTCCCACGCACCACATCGCGGTAAGCACGGCCGCGTCGGTGTAATAGGCGCGGCTGGGCAGGCGCCCGTCGAGCGCGCCCTGAAGCCACGAGACATGCAGCTCGCTGCCGGCCTGGCTGGGGTCGATCGGCGTGCCGCGGCTGTCCTTCAGGCCCGGCGCGGTAGGACCGAGAATTACCACCTTGTCGGCCAGCATCGCGGGGTCTGCGCGACCCTCGAGCAGATCGACCACCGAGACCGTCGGCACGCTGCCAGCGCGTCCGAAGAAGGGAATCTCGGAACGCCCCGCCTCGTCGATGGGTACCCGGAAGCCGCCGATCGTGATTGCCTCGGTTACCTCCTCTCCGTCGAGTCGGCTGCCCTTGCCGAAGTCGATCGCCGCCCGGTCGCCGGCGAGCAGCGTGAGCACCGACATCGTCAACGACGGGTAGAGCATGCCGTCGTTCTCGATCAGCAGCGGCAGCCTGCGGACCACGCCGTCGGCATCGACGGCCGGGTTCAGGTGGCCGCCGCGTCGCGCAGCCGCCACCAGCGGTTCGAGGTTTGCACCGTAGCCCGGTCCCACCTGCGGGCGCACGCCCATTGCATGGGCCATCTCCGCCGGCAGCCACGGCTCGGGCAACGCGCCCTGGCGCCGCGCAGGGTCGGCGCCGAAGTAGTAGCCGAGCACGATCGGCCGGCCCTCCAGCGTCTGTGCGAGCACCGCGTCGCGATCCAGGCTGTGCAACAGGTCCTCGAGCGCGCGTCGCAGCGCAGGATCGCCGGCCGCCGGCAGCTTGCCGAGCCGCTGCTCGATCGCGGCGGCGTCGCTGCGGTCGGGTTCGGCGAAAACGATGTCGAAAGCGAGCACTTTCGCACGGTGAACATCGATGACACGCCGCACGATCTCGGCAATCAGGTCGCGCCGCCACGGCCACTGACCGATTCTCTCCAGGCTCTGCTCGTCGATCGCGAGCAGAGTGACCTTGCTCGTTCCGTTGAATTGCAGGGTCGTCTTCACCCAATTGTCGTGAATGAAGAGATCGACCCGCTGAAACAATGCGGGGGTCCTTCCGGTGATCAGCAGCCACGAGAAAGCCGCGGTCACCAGCAGGGTCGTGAGCGTCGAGGCGAGTATCGCCACGCGCCTGGGGGTCAGCTTGGAAGACAGACGAAGGGGCATCGCCGGCGATGATGCCGGCTGCGGGTCGGTCGCGAAAGCGCCCGCGCCCGTTTTCGTCTTTTCGACCCATGGCCTGCGGCTCGCTGCCGCATCGCTGCTGGTTCTGGCGGTGTCGCTTAGCCCGACGACGGCGATGGCCCAGGCGAGCGATAGCGTGGTGTCCGCCGCGGCAGCCGGGGCGGGCGAGTCCACCGAGCCCAGCTTCGCGATCCGCCGCTTCGAGGTCGAAGGCGCCACGCTGGTGCCCGCCGAGGCGATCGCGCTTGCGGTGGGCGCGATGACCGGCCCGCAGCGACGCTTCGCCGACATCGAGGCGGCCCTGGTGGCCGTGCGCGGTGTCTACGAGCGAGCGGGCATCACGGCGGTTCGGTTGCTGGTACCCGAACAGGTGCTGGATGACGGCGTCGTGCGCCTGAAGGTGGAGGAACTGAAGGTCTCGCGAGTGGAGGCTGCGGGCAACCGCGACCGCAGCGTGGTCAATGCGCGTCGCGCGGTGCCCTCGCTTCGGGAGGGGGCGACGCCCGTGGACACCGTGCTCTCGGAGGAGCTGCGACTGGCCAACGAGAACCCCGCTCGTCAGATGCAGGTGACGCTGCGATCGGAAGACGACGGCGGGTTGACCGGCGTGCTGCGGGTAGCGGACATCGCCCCGGTTACCGGGCTGGTATCGCTCGACAATACGGGCACGCCAAGCACCGGCCAGTGGCGCCTGGGTGCGGCGGTGCAGCACGCCAATCTGCTCGATCGAGACCTGGTGGGCACCGCGCAGATCCAGACCTCGCCGGGTCGCCGGGACGACGTCCTGATCGCATCGGGAAGCCTGAGGATGCCGCTTTACGCGGCCGGCGTGCTCCTCGATGCGAGCCTGTTGCACTCGAGCGTCGACTCCGGCACGCTGAAGACCGGCGCCGGCGACTACTTCCTGTCGAGCAGCGGCAGTGCGCTGACCCTGCGTGCCACGAAGCTGCTGCCGCGCCTGGGCAACTGGGAGCCGCGCGTGTTCTTCGGCTACGACCACAGGCGGGTGGACAGCGGTGTGCGCACGATCGTCAACGCGCCGAGCCTCGTGCCGTCGGTGGTGTTGCGTCCGATGAGCGCCGGGGTGAGCGCCGCGTGGCGCCGCGAGGGCCGCGCCTTCTCGGGATCGC
Organism: Burkholderiaceae bacterium; assembly: GCA_044235405.1. GTDB lineage: Bacteria > Pseudomonadota > Gammaproteobacteria > Burkholderiales > Burkholderiaceae_E > Quisquiliibacterium. The sequence goes on along the minus strand of JBIIHU010000032.1, from coordinate 5,999 downwards.
TCACCCAGAGCCTGAACTTCCCGGGCGGTGGACGCAGCGCCGAATCGGTGTTTGCCGAGCCCGGCCTGCGTGCCGGGGCGAACCCGTACTACCGCATCACGCGACTGAACCTGAATGCGAGCGTCACCCTCGGCCGCTCCACGCTGCTGCTGGCTTATGCGGGCCAGTGGACGCCGGATGCGCTCGTGGCAGCCGAACAGTTTGCGATCGGCGGTGATGGATCGGTTCGCGGCTTCAGGGCGCGACTCGTCGCGGGTGACCGGGGCCAGCGGATCAGTGTCGAGGTCCAGCAGCCCATCAGGGCGATGGCCGCCGCGCTGGGGGCCGAGGTCGGCTGGCAGTACTTCGTCGACCTCGCGCAGGTTGAGCGGCATGAACCACAGCCTGGCGAACGGGCCCGCACCATGCTGTCGGGCGCGGGGGCGGGTGTTCGCGCGAGCTGGCCCAACCGGCTGAGCCTGCGCGCCGACACCGGGGTGGTCGTGCGTGGCGACGGATTCGCCCAACCGGGTGATGCCTTCGTGCATGTGGCGCTCAGCTATGGTTTCTGAGCTCCGGTCGGCCCGTCCCTATCGGCATGCCCATCGGCGACATGGCGCACGCTGGCGCCGCACGCTGATCGCGGGCGCCATCGCGGCGCTCGGCGCGCCGGCGGTACTAGCCAATCCGAGCGGTGCGCAGGTCGTCCAGGGTACCGCGGCCCTGCGTCAGGATGGCAACCGCCTGACCGTCACCACCAGCCATGGCGCGATCATCCACTGGGATCGGTTCAGCATCGGCGTGGGGGAGACGACCCGTTTCGTGCAGCCCGACGCTTCGAGCCAGGTGCTCAACCGGGTGGTGGGGAGCAACCCGAGCGAGATCCTCGGCCGGCTCGAGTCCAACGGACGTGTCTTTCTGATCAACCCGAATGGCGTGGCCTTCGGACGAGGCGCGCAGGTCGATGTCGGCGCGCTGGTGGTGTCGACCCTGAAGCTGAACAACGAGGACTTCAATGCCGGACGCCTGCAGTTCGGCTCCGGCAGTGCCGAGAACCGCGCGGCTGGCTCGATCCGCAACGAGGGCGTGATCCGGACTGCGGCCGGCGGTACGGTGTATCTGGTGGCGCCGCGCATCGAGAATGCCGGCCTGATTCACACGCCGGAGGGCCAGGTGCTGCTCGCCGCAGGTCACCGGGTGAGCATCGTGAACCCCCGGGCGCCCGAGGTGGCCTGGGAGATCGCCGCGCCGGAATCGGGGGCTGTGAATCTCGGCGAGATCGTCGCCAGGCAGATCGTCCTGCATGGCCAGGTCGTGCGCAATGCGGGTTCGCTGCATGCGAGCACGGCGGTCGTCGGGGAGGATGGCCGCATCGTGCTGCGCGCGCAGCGTCGGGTGGAGCAGACGCCGACAGGCCGCATCGCCGCGGTCGGCGTCGATGCGCAAGGCCGCCCGCGGGGCGGCGAGATCGACATCCAGGCTGGCGAGCAGGTCGTCCTGCAGGGGCGCGTCGAGGCGATCGGAGCCGCTCCAGGGGGCGCAACGACCACGCCACTGCCGCCCGTGATGGTCGCCGCCACACCGCCCGCCGGACACAGCCCAGGGCCGCTCTTGTCGGCCACGGGCCCTGCCGGTGTGTCGGCGCATTCGATCGCGCCTGTCGCTGGTCTCGGCAGCGGTGCGACCGCGTCGCCGGTGCGTCGTTCCGAGCCGTCGATCGGTCCGGCATCGGGCGGACTTCCCTCGGCCACGATTGCCGCGTCAGGGTCGGTCGACACGCCGACCTCGCATGCCCCGGCGCTCGATCCGGCGGTTGCCGAGGGGCCCGCGCCGTGGGCTGACCCGGGCGGGCTGGCCACCGTTTCCCGTGCGCCTTCGCGGGTACCCTTCAGGTCCGGGAAGACGGAGCTCTCCTCGGGTGACCGGCCCGCACCACCCGCGCCGGCGCCGGCGCCTCAGCCCGATCCGCGTCACGCGATCGCGGGCGGGGTGGCCGGCACGGGCGGTCGGGTAAGGGTGCTCGCCAGAGAAATCGTCCTCGGTGAAGGCCTTGTGCTTGACGCCTCCGGGGCGGCGGGTGGTGGCACGCTGCTGGTTGGCGGCGAACTGCAGGGCGCCGACGCCGGCGGACCCAACGCGCAGACCGTGACGGTGGCGGCCAGCGCGCGCATCGCCGCCGACGCGACCGACCGTGGGGCCGGGGGCCGCATCATCGTGTGGGCCGACGATACCGCGCGCGTGCATGGCACGATCAGCGCCCGTGGCGGCCTGCAGGGTGGCGACGGCGGCTTCATCGAGACTTCCGGCCGGCGTCTGCTGGAGGTGACCCGCCCGGCCGATGCATCGGCGCCGGCAGGGCGTGCGGGCGATTGGCTGCTCGACCCCTTCAACGTGGAAATCGTGTCGGGCAACAGCGGCTCGCTGTCTCCTGACGGACAGTTCAGCCCGGCCGATCCGAATCAGACGCAGATCGGCGCTGAGGTCATCCGGACGGCGCTGAACGGCGGCAGCAATGTCACGATCACCACCGGCACGGCCGGTTCCGAGGACGGCAACATCACGCTTAGTGCACCGATCACCATGACCGCGTCCGGCGCGCTGCGGACTCTCACGCTCAAGGCGGCCGAGACAGGGAGCATCGCGATCAATGCCGACATCCGGACGATCGGTGGCGACAGTGGGCTGAATCTCGTTCTCGAGGCGGGCAAGGATGTCCGCTTCGGCGGGTTCGAAAGCACGCGTGCCCTGCTGCTCGGTGCTGGCACCTTCGACGCCAGCCGGGTGGGCGGTGCGGTCGTGATCTCGTCTGGCGGCACGCATCCCGACATCAACGCGGCCAGCCTGAAGTTCGATCGATTGCGGCTCGAAGGCGGCTCGATCGGTCTCAATGGCGCCACCACGATCGGCTCGCTCGAGCTCGTGAGCGGAACGCTGCGAGGCAGCGGCAACGTCACGGTCAATGGCGCCTTCACCGCCGGCGGAGGCGTGGTCGAACTTGCCGGCGGCGCTCAGGAACGCAGCTTCACCACGCGCGGCACCTCGACGGTGTCCTGGGGTCCTCAGGACGACTCGCTTTTCCGCCTCGGCGGCAACCTTCGATGGATCAACGAAGGGACCCTGCGCGTTCTCGGCAGTGCGAGGATCGAGCTCGGCGGCTACCAGCAGTCGGGGAATGCCACCCTCGAGAATCGAGCCGGTGCGGTGCTCGAGATCGGCGGCGACCACGACACCCCGATCGTTCGCGGCGGCGCCTTCGGTGGCGACTCCGTCGTGCTCAACCAGGGGCAGTTGAAGAAGACCTCGGAGGGCTCGAGCGAGATACGGCTCGATGTGAGCCCGACTTCCGGGACGGTCTTTCGCAATGACAGCGGTGGCGCCGTGCGGGTCGAGAAAGGCACGCTGCGGATCGACCGCGGCACCGCCGATGCCGGGGGCTACACGGTCTTGTCCGGGGCGGGGCTGGAGTTCGCTGGCGCCGATCGCAGTATTGGCGCGCTCACCCTCGAGGGCGGCAGCGTCGAGCTGACCGGCTCGTCGGCGCGGCTCACCGTGAGCGGCGCGTTCGCCGCGAGCGGCAATTCGACGATCCGCAGCCCGGGTGGCCTCGTCACCGAGGGCAGTACCGAGGTCGCGGGGACGCTCGGTTTCGGCCAGGGCTCCGGTCCCACGCTTACCTGGGAAAACAGGGGCACGCTGTCGGGTGGCGGCACCATCGACATGGGTTCGGACCAGCTGCTCAACAAAGGCGTCATCCGCCCTGGCGCAATCGGTGCAGCCGGAACGCTCACGGTCAAGGGGGCGCTGGTCTTCGACAGTTCGTTGGGTGAATTGCGTCTCGACGTCGGGGGACCATCGAACGCCGACCGGCTGGCGGTGCAGGGCAGCGTCACGCTCGGCGGGGCGCTGGCGGCCGACAGCATTCAGGGTTACACGCCGGCGGATGGGCAGGTCGTGCGGGCGATCACCGGGGCCAGCGAGGTCACCGGACGTTTCGACCGGGTGCAGATGGCCTCCACGCTCGCCGGCTTCTCGCCCACCTACGAGCTGGGCGATCCGGTCCGCCTCGTGCACGCAGCTTCCGGTGTCCGGCTCTTCACCAACGCGGTGGGGGGCCGCACCTGGCATGTCGCGGGCAATTGGCGCGGCGGCGAGCGGCCGGGCAGTACCGATGCGGCGCTGATCGATACCGATAGCAAGTTCCCGGTCGTGCACGGCACGGAAGCGGGCAGCAGTCTGATCGGGCAGCTGACGCTGACGGCGGGCAGCGCCCTCACGATCCAGGGCGGAAGTCTCACGGTCGGTGGCACCACGCGGCTCGATGGCACGCTGCAGGTTACCGGCGACAGCAGCGCTTCGCTGCAGGGCGCGCTGCAGGGTGCCCAGGGCTCGCTGGTGCTCGGCAGCGGGCGCACGGTGTCGCTTGGCGGCGCGGCAACGCTGGGCAGTGTCACGCTCGGCAATGGCGCAAGTCTGGTGGGCGGTGGCAGCCTGACCGTGAATGGCAGCTTCTCCCGCTCCGGCAGCGCCTTTCTGGGCGCGGATTTCACGGCGGTCTCCCTGCACCAGACGGAAGGTGACCTCGCGCCCGGGCCTCTGACCGTGGCGGGACCGATCCGGCTGACCACAGGCGCCGCCAACAGCACGCTGACCATCGATCGCATTGTCCGTGCGACGGGAAACAGCGGCACGATCACTGTGGCCGCGGCAGGCGACCTCGCGATCGCCGCGACGGCGGATCCGGCTGGCCTGTTTGCCGCCTCGCAGACGATCACGGTCGACAAAAATCTCAAGCTGACGGGCGGCTCGGGGTCGGTCACCCCGGCGCAGATCACGGCGACCGGTGGCGGAACCTCCCCGGCCACGGTCTCGATCGATATCCAGGTCGCCGGCAGCATCGCTCTGCTGAAGGGCAGCGGCGGCGAGGGGGCAGTCATCGGCGTAGCTGGCGGCTCGACCGCCAACGGAACGGTGCGGCTTTCGTCCGGGGGCGATCTTTCCGTGGGCGGAGGCTCGCGCATCGGCCTGTCGCCCGGCATGGGCGGCAACCTCGCCGTCGATGTCGCGAGCACCGGCGGAAACATCACGCTGGATGGCCCGGTGCGCGGCGGTGGCGACGTGCGTGTCGTCGCCAGTCGGATCGGCGACACCGGCGCCGGCAACGTGACGCTTGCCAACGGGGGGCTGGTGACTTCCTCGGGCGACGGCGACAGCGTGGTCGTTGCAGCCGGGCAGCGCTTTCGTAACGGGGGCGGCAGCCAGTCGCTGCAGGCTCCCGAGGGCCGCTGGCTGGTCTATTCGAGAGTCGACCCGGATTATCACGATCGCGGCGGGCTGGCCTACGACTTCAAGCACTACGGGCAGACCTACAGCGCCTCGAGCGCCTACAGCGGCCCGGGAACCGGCAACGGCTTCCTCTACGCGGTTTCTCCGGTCCTCGTGCCTTCGGTGAGCGGCTCGGCCGTCAAGACCTACGATCGCGGCATCGATGCCCCGATCTCGGGTTTCCAGGCCTCGGCAACTGGCGCCATCGACGGCGATACCGTCGCCGTCAAGCCGGTCTCGGCAACCTTTCCGAGCCGCCATGTCGGCTCCTCGCTGCCGGTCGAGGTGACCGTGGCGTTCGACAGTGCCACCAATTCCACGGCGCGGGTATACGGCTATGGGATATCGCCTTCGAAGGTGACGGTGACGGGTGCCGGGGAAATTCGGTCCCGGTTGCTCAGCGTGACCTTCTCCGGGGTCGACAAGGTGTACGACGGCACGGCGACCGCGTCGGTCGTGCCGAGCGACGACAGATTGTCGGGCGATCAGTTCGATCTCGACTTTCGCGCGGAATTCGATAGCCGCCGTGTCGGCGCGCAGCGTTCGGTCTCGGTGACCGGCATCACGCTGGCCGGCGCTGACGCATCCAATTACGTGCTGGGTTCGAGCACGGGGCAGACGACGGCGAGCATCACGGCGCGCGAGCTGGGGGTGGTGGATCTGAAGGCGGCCGACCGGGTGTACGACGGATCGACGGT
>JBIIHU010000031.1:0-19865 GCA_044235405.1 Burkholderiaceae bacterium | reverse complement strand
CTCCTCCATGCCCATGTCGGCGAGGAAAACCGCCTTGTCCTCATCGGGCATGTCGGCGATCTCGGCCTCGATCGCCGCGCACACCGGCACGACGATCGCGCCGCTGGCCTGGGCATGCGCCCGCACCGCGTCGAGGTGCGGGTTGTTCTCGAAGCCGCCCTCCTTGACGTTGGCGACATACATCGTCGGCTTGGCGGTAATCAGGCACAGCGGCTTGAGCAGCGCCTTCTCCTCCTCGTAGAGGTCGAGCGAGCGCACGGGCCTGGCCTCGTCGAGCACCTTCTGGCACTTCTCGAGGACGGCCACCAGACGCGCGGCCTCCTTGTCGCCGCCGGCGCGCGCCACCTTGCCGTAGCGCAGCAGCGCCTTCTCGACCGTGGCCATGTCGGCCAGAGCGAGTTCGGTGTCGATGACTTCGATGTCGGACAAGGGGTCGATCTTGCCGCTGACGTGCACGACGTTACCGTCCTCGAAGCAGCGCACCACGTGCACGATCGCATCGGTCTCGCGGATGTTGGCCAGGAACTGGTTACCCAGACCCTCGCCCTTGGAAGCGCCTGCCACCAGTCCGGCGATGTCGACGAACTCGACGGTGGCCGGCAGCAGCTTCTGGGGCTTTGCGATCGCCGCGAGCGCGGCAAGCCGCGGGTCGGGCACCTCGACGATGCCGACGTTGGGCTCGATCGTGCAGAACGGGTAGTTCTCGGCGGCGATGCCCGCCTTGGTCAGGGCGTTGAACAGAGTGGACTTGCCGACATTGGGCAGGCCGACGATGCCGCATTGCAGGGCCATGGCGTGTTTCCTTGGGTCTCGAGCCCCGATTGTACCGACCGGAAAACGGCCCCCACGCGGTCGCTGCGCCATGCACCCGGCCGGATAATCGTCCCGCGACCCGTTCGCCATCCCATAACAGGACATCACAGGAGACAACCGTGCCCCGCATCCACTTCCTGGCCCGGCTGGCGGCTCTGGCTCTGCTCGCGCTCGCCCCGCTCGGCGCCGCGCTCGCCCAGCAGGCGTGGCCCGCGCGCCCGATCAAGCTGATCGTGCCCTATCCCCCCGGCGGCCAGACCGACATCGTGTCGCGCTTCCTCGCCGAGAAGCTCACGCCGGTGCTCGGTCAACCGATCATCGTCGAGAACCGCGCGGGCGCGCAGGGCATCGTCGGCATCGCGGCCGCCAAGCAGGCGCCCGCCGACGGCTACACCTTCGTCTACGTGAACTCCTCGAACTTCTGCATCAACGTCTACGCCTACGCGAAGCTGCCCTATTCGCCGCTCGAGGACTTCGAGATGGTCACGCAGCTCGGCGAAGCCGCCCTCGGGATGATCGTGTCCTCCGGCAGCGGCATCCGCTCGGTCGACGAGTTCGTGGCCTTCGCGCGCCGCAACCCCGGCAAGACCACCTTCGCCTCCTTCGGCATGGGCAGCTCCTCGCACCTCTACGGCGAGATGCTGAAGAACGCCGCGAAGCTCGACACCGTGCACGTGGCCTACAAGGGCGCCGGCCCCGCCGCGCAGGACATCGTGGCCGGGGTGGCGACGATGGGCGTGCACGACTTCGCCACCACCGGTCCCTTCATCCAGGGGGGCCGCGCCACGCTGCTGGCGGTGACGGGCACGAAGCGCTGGCCGCTCTATCCGAACACGCCCACCTTCAGCGAACAGGGCTATCCGCTCGATCTGGTCGGCTGGAACGGCATCGTCACGAACAAGGGCGCGCCGAAAGCGGCCGTCGATCGCATGAGCCAGGAGATCAACAAGATCCTGCAGTCGCCCGAGGGCCGCAAGCGCATCCTCGAGCTCGGCCTGCTCGCCACCGGCACCACGCCGGCCGAGTTCACCGAGATTGTCCGCAAGGACACGCCGCGCTGGGGCGAGGTCTTCAAGGCCTCCGGGGTGCCCCCGCAGCAGTGATGCGCGCCGACCGGCGCCACGGCGCGTTCAGGAACTCTCCCGAGCGCGCGGCCCCGGGGGACCGTCGGCCGCGCGCAGGGCCTCGCCCAGATGCCGGGCGATCTCGGCCTCCTCGTCGGTCGGCACCACCCACACGCGCACCGGCGCGCCCGCCGGGCTGATCAGCCCCTCGCTCTCGCGGCCGTGCGCGGCATTGGCCGCCTCGTCGAGCGCGAGTCCCAGGAAAGCCAGCTCCGACACGGTTTCGCTGCGGGTGAGCGCGTCGTGCTCGCCGATGCCACCGGTGAAGACCACGGCGTCCAGGCCCCCGAGCGCCGCGGCGAGCGCCCCGACCGCCTCGCGCAGCCGTGCGACGAAGTAGTCGATCGCTTCCCGCGCACGGGGGTCGCGACTCTCGCGCAGCGTGCGCATGTCGGCGCTGATGCCCGACAGCGCCTTCAGGCCGCTTTGCCGGTACAGCAGCTCGGTCAGCGCCGCGCCGTCGAGCCCGCGTTCGGCGATCAGCCACAGCAGAACGCCGGCGTCGAGCTGGCCGGGGCGCGTGCCCATCGGCAGGCCGTCGAGCGCGGTGAAGCCCATCGTCGAGGCAAGCGAGCGGCCGCCGTGCAGGGCGCAGGCCGACGCGCCGCTGCCCAGGTGGGCGACCACTGCGCGGCCCGCGGCAGCTCGGCGGTCGAGCCGAGCCAGCCGCCGCGCGACGTAGGCATAGGACAGGCCATGAAAGCCGTAGCGTCGCACCCCGGCGGCATGCAGCTCGCGCGGCAGCGCGAAGGCGTCGTGCACGAAGGGATGCCCGCGGTGGAAGGCGGTGTCGAAGCAGGCCAGCTGCAGCACGCCGGGGAAGCGCGCACGCGCGGCACGGATGCCGGCGAGGTTGTAAGGCTGGTGCAGCGGCGCGAGCGGGCACAGCGCCTGCAGCGCGGCGAGCGCGCCATCGTCGATCACGAGCGGCGCGGCGTACGCGACGCCACCATGCACGACCCGGTGCCCGACCGCCCGCACCGTCCGTCCGGGCGCCCATCCCGGCAGGCGCTCCAGCACGATGGCCAGAGCGTCGTCGAGGCCGGCGACCGCGTCGGGCCCCTCGCGCGCCAGCGGCGTCACCTCGCGCGCCCGGCCCGCGAGGGCGAGTTCGAGACGCGGCGTCGCATCGAGTCCGGCGATCTGGCCCGCAAGCAGCAGGACCGGTTCGCCATCGTCGTCGTGGGCTTCGTCGTGGAGCGCGAACTTCAGCGACGAGGAACCCGCATTGAGCGTGAGCAGGCTCATCCGTCGGACGATGCGGCGGCCGCCTCGCCCGGCGGCGCGCTGCCCGCCAGCGCCGACACCCCGGTTCGCTGCCAGTGCGCGAGGAGCACGGCGAGCGCGCACGAGAGCAGGCGGGCACGCGCCGGATCGGCGCGGCTGGTGAGCATCACCGGCACGCGGGCCCCCACCACGAGACCGGCTGCCTCGGCGTGTGCGATGAAGCTCAGTTCCTTGGCGATCAGGTTGCCTGCCTCGAGGTCCGGTGCGATCAGCACCTCGGCGCGGCCAGCCACCGGCGAGACGATGCCCTTGGCGCGCGCCGCCCCCAGATCGACCGCGTTGTCCATCGCCAGGGGCCCGTCGACCAGGCCGCCCTCGATCTGGCCGCGCTCGGCCATCTTGGCGAGCAGCGCGCCGTCGAGCGTGGAGGGGATCGCCGGGTTGACGGTTTCGACCGCCGACAGCGCCGCGACGCGCGGCTGCGCGAGACCGCAGGCCCGCGCCAGGTCGATCGCGTTGCGCACGATGTCGGCCTTGGTCGCGAGGTCGGGCGCGATGTTGATCGCCGCGTCGGACACGAACAGCGGATGGTCGACGCCGGGCACGTCCATCACGAAGACATGGCTCATCCGCCGGGCGGTGCGCAGGCCCGCGTCGCGCGCCACCACCGCCGCCATCAGCGTGTCGGAATGCAGCGAGCCCTTCAGGATGGCTGCCGCCCGGCCGGTGGTGCAGAGGGCCGCCGACGCGGCCGCGCAGTCGGCCGGTGTCGCGGCCTCGACGATCTCGATGCCCGCGAGCGAGCGGCCAGCGGCCCGGGCGATCTGCGCGATGCGCGCCCCGTCGCCCACCAGGATGGGCACGATCAGGCCCGCCTCGGCGGCGAGCAGCGCGCCCTCCAGCGAGGGCAGATCGTGCGGCATCGCCACCGCCGTGGGCAGCGCCGGCAGCGCCGCGCAGGCGGCGAGCAGCCGTTCGCCGTGGCCGTATCGATGGATCAGGACCTCGGGCGATTCGACCCCCGCCACGGTGTGTCGGGTGTCCGAGGCGACGGCCTCGAACATGCCATCGGCCACGATGTCGCCTGCCGCGTCCCGGGCGACCGCTCGCAGCGCGAGCAACGAGGGCGCCCGCTTTTCGACGACCACCAGTTCGAGTTGCAGTTCCTCGCCGACGGCCACCGGGCGGTGGAAGTTGATGGCCTGGGCCTTCAGCCTCGCACCCGGCCCGGGCAGGCGCATCGCGACGATCCGGGCGAACTGTTCGGTCAGCCAGTTGGCCGGCGCCAGCGATTCGTCGCGGTCGGCCGCGCCCCGCGGCCCTGCGGCCGGCAGCGGCACCGGGCTGCCGCCGGCGAGCGCGAACGCGCGCAGGTCCTGCGCGGTGCACACCCGAGCGGCGCGCGCCGTGTCGCCCACCGCGATCTCGTCGAACAGACGGTTGCCGATCGCCATGGCCGCAAGGCTATCATCGCCTCGTGGCGGCATCGTGACCTCGATGCCGCGACCTTTCTGCGCGGAGGCGGACCCCATGCCGGTTTCTCTCGAGGGCAAGCTCGTGGTGGCGATCTCGTCGCGGGCGGTCTTCGACTTCGAGGAAGAAAACCAGGTCTTCGAGCGCGACGACGATGCGGCCTACATGGCGCTGCAACGCGAGCGCCTCGAGCAGCCGGCCTCGCCGGGCGTGGCCGGCGCGCTGGTGCGCAAGCTGCTCGCCTTCGATGCCCCCGATACCCCGGAGGCCGAGCGTCGCGTCGAGGTGGTCGTGGTGTCGCGCAACGACCCGGTCAGCGGTCTGCGGGTGTTCCGCTCGGCGCGTCATGCCGGGCTGCGCCTGGAGCGCGGCGTTTTCACGCGCGGCCGCACGCCCTGGCCCTACCTTGCGCCGCTGAAGGCCAATCTGTTCCTGTCAGCCAACGGCGACGACGTGCGCGCGGCGCTCGATGCCGGCTTTCCGGCGGCGCGCGTGTTTCCCGACTCGGTCAAGGCCTCCGAGTCGCACCCCGACGAGGTGCGCATCGCCTTCGACGGCGATGCGGTACTGTTCTCCGACGAGTCCGAGCGGGTGTTCCACCACCACGGGCTCGACGCCTTCCAGCGCCACGAGGAAACCCATGCCGCGCGCCCGCTCCCGTCGGGGCCCTTCATGCCGCTTCTGGAGGCGCTCCATGGCCTGCAGCGCGCCGGCAGCCGTGCCGGCATGCGCATCCGCACCGCGCTGGTCACCGCGCGCAGTGCCCCGGCCCACGAGCGCGCGATCCGCACGCTGATGGACTGGGGCCTCGAGGTCGACGAGGCGATGTTCCTCGGCGGCCTCGACAAGGGCCCCTTCCTGCGCGAGTTCGAACCCGATTTCTTCTTCGACGACCAGACCCGCCACTGCGAGTCGGCGGCGCTCGCCGCGCCCACCGGTCACGTCCCCTCGGGCATCGCCAATCCGCGGCCCGCCTCCGCCGAAGGAAGCTCCTGATGAACGCGAATGCCACGGCAGCTGTCGACCAGAGCCTTGCCGACCCCTGGTCGATGCCCCTCGAGCGCATCGATGTCAGCGATCCCGCGCGCTTTCGCGACGGCACGGTGGGCGGCTACTTCGCCCGGCTGCGTCGCGACGCCCCGGTGCACTGGTGCGCCGAGAGCCGCTTCGGACCCTACTGGTCGGTCACGAAGTACCGCGACATCATGGCGATCGACGCCAACCATCCGGTGTTCTCGTCGTCGATCGAATTCGGCGGCATCCAGCTGCGCGACCAGCCGCCCGAGTTCCGCCGCCCGTCCTTCATCTCCGCCGACCCGCCGGTACACGACGAGCAGCGCCGCACGATCAGCCCGATCGTCGCCCCTGGCAACCTCGCCAGCTTCGCCGCCACGATCCGCGAGCGCACCGCCAGCGTGCTCGACGATCTGCCCCGCGGCGAGACCTTCGACTGGGTCGACCGGGTCTCGGTCGAGCTCACCACCCGCATGCTGGCGACGCTGTTCGACTTTCCCTTCGAGGACCGCCGGCTGCTGCCCTACTGGTCCGATGTCGCCACCGTCGACCTGCGGGCCGGCACCGCGATCGACACCGAGGCCAAGCGCATGGCGGTACTGATGGAGTGCCTGGCCTACTTCCAGCGGCTGTTCGACGAGCGCCGCGCGCAGCCGCCGCGCAATGACCTGGTCTCGATGCTCGCGCACGGACCGAACACCCGCGACCTCGCCCCGCGCGAGCTGCTGGGCAACATCGCGCTGCTGATCGTCGGCGGCAACGACACCACCCGCAACTCGATGTCCGGCGGCCTGCTCGCGATGATCGAGCACCCGGGCGAATGGGCCAAGCTGCGGGCGAATCCGGCGCTGGTCGACAGCCTGGTGCCCGAGATCATCCGCTGGCAGACGCCGGTGGCGCACATGCGGCGCACCGCGCTCACCGACGTCGAGTTCGGCGGCCAGCGCATCCGCAAGGGCGACAAGGTCGTGATGTGGTACCTGTCGGGCAACCGCGATGCCGACGCGATCGAGGAGCCGGATCGCTTCATCATCGACCGCGCCCGGCCGCGCCAGCACCTGTCGTTCGGCTTCGGCATCCATCGTTGCGTGGGCAACCGTCTGGCCGAGCTGCAGCTGAAGATCCTGTGGGAGGAGATCGTCGCGCGCTTTGATCGCATCGAGCTCGCCGGCCCGCCGCAGCGGCTGTACTCGAACTTCATCCACGGCATCACGTCGCTGCCGGTGCGCATCCCGGCCTGATCCTGCCGCGGTCTTCAGCCGCCCTCGAAAAAGGCGAGCACCTCGTCGCGTCGCGCCAGCGCATCGTCGTGGCCGAGGTCGGCGAGCCTGCGGGTGTAGCCCGGCACGAACAGCAGGTAGGAACTGAGCGCGGCGCCGCGCACATCGGTCGCGCCGATCAGGCGCAGCAGCGCCCGGATGTTGCGCGGCAGTTCGCGCACGTGCGGCGCGGCGAGGGTATCGAGGCGCTGGCTCGGCGCGATCACCAGCGTGTCGATCCGGCGCAGGCCGGCGCCGCCCTCGCCCTGCGGGTCTAGCGCGGCGAGCGTTCGATTCACGCGCGTCAGCCGCTCGATGTCGCCCGACAGCGCATCGAGGAAGATGCCCGCCATCGCGTGTCCGGCGATCTGCGCGAGGCTGGGGTAGGCATACTGCGATCCGGTGTGCCCCGGTTGCAGCGCCCCGGTCTCGACCTGGCTCGCGCCGATCACGACCAGTCTGTCGGCACCGAGATGGATCGCCGGGCTGATCGGGGCCCACTGGCGCATCGCCCCGTCGCCGAAGAACTCGTGCCGGTCGCCGATGGGCAGGGCGACCGCCGGGAACACGAAGGGGATCGCGCTCGACGCGAGCAGGTGATCGATGTCGAGGGCGGCGGGCGCCGCCAGCCGCTGCGTCCGGAACCACGGCGAGACTTCGCTGCGACTCTCGTACCAGGTGACATGCTGGCCCGACGTGTAGCTCGAAGCCGTGATCGCGAGGGCGCGCAGGCAGCCCGCATCGAGGCAGCGGCGCAGCCTCGCGGTATCGATCGTGCGAGCGAGCAGGTCGCGCAGCGGCGTATTGTCGAACAGCGACCGCGGGCGGGTGCGGGCCAGCCAGCCGAACAGCAGCGCCCCCACCCAGTGGGCCGCGTTGCCTACCGAACCACGCAGGTCGGTGCGATAGATTTCGTGGGGCTCGATGGTGCGCCACAGGGTGGCGATGCGGCCGACGGCCCCTTGCCACTCGTCGCAGTGGGCCGCGAACGCCGCCGCGTTGATCGCACCCGCGGAAGTGCCGCACACCACCGGAAAGGGGTTGCGGCCCGCGGGCCAGCCGGCGCGGTCGAGCACGGCGGCGATGCCCTCGAGCACGCCCGCCTGGTAGGCGGCGCGGGCGCCGCCTCCCATCAGAATCAGTCCGGTGGTCGCGGCCATGGCTGCTGCAGCGTCGTCGTGACTGCGGCCGGGCGGGCGCGGGCCTGCCGGCCATTAGAATGCGGGGCTTCCATCGTACGACTTCCCCGGAGGATTCGCCCATGGCCGTCAACCTGCACGCGCCCGATCCCGCCAGCCTGCATCCCGTGGCAGGCGTGCGGCTCGGCACCGCGCGCGCCGGCATCCGCAAGCCCGGCCGCCGCGACCTGCTCGTGATCGAGCTTGCCGCCGGTGGGGCCGCGGCCGGCGTGTTCACCCGCAACCGTTTCTGCGCAGCGCCGGTGCAGGTCTGCCGCGAACACCTCGCCGGCGACGGCGGCTCGCGTATCCGCGCGCTGGTGGTCAACACCGGTTGCGCCAACGCGGGTACCGGGGCGCCGGGGCTCGCCGATGCGCGCGCCACCTGCGAGGCGCTCGCGGCTCGCCTGGGCTGCGAGGCCGCGCAGATCCTGCCCTTCTCCACCGGGGTCATCCTCGAGCCGCTGCCGATGGACCGCCTGGTGGCCGGCCTCGACCCTGCCGTGGCCGACCTGGCGCCGGCGCGGTGGGCGCAGGCCGCCGAGGCGATCATGACCACCGACACGCTGCCCAAGGCGGCATCCCGGCGTGCGACCATCGGCGGGGCGTCGGTGTCGGTCAGCGGCATCGCCAAGGGTGCCGGCATGATCCGCCCGAACATGGCAACCATGCTTGGCTTCGTCGCCACCGATGCCGCGATCGCGCCCTCGCTGCTCGCGCGCTGGGTGCGCGAGGCCGCCGATGCGAGCTTCAACCGCATCACGGTCGATGGCGATACCTCCACCAACGATTCCTTCGTGCTGGTCGCCAGCGGCGCGGCCGGCCTGAGCGTGCAGGCCGACACCGACCCCGGCGCCGCCGAGCTCAAGGCCCTGATCGTCGAGGTGGCGCGCGAGCTCGCGCAGGCCATCGTGCGTGATGGCGAGGGCGCCACCAAGTTCATCACCGTGCGCGTCGAGGGCGCGCGCGACGAAGCCGAGGCCTCGGCGGTGGCTTACGCGATCGCCCACTCGCCGCTCGTCAAGACCGCCTTCTTCGCCTCCGACCCCAACCTGGGGCGGATCCTGTGCGCGGTCGGCTACGCCGGCATCGACGATCTCGACACCGCGGGCATCGACCTCTTTCTCGACGACGTGCATGTGGCCACGGCCGGCGGCCGCCACCCCGACTACCGGGAGGAACAGGGCCAGCGTGTGATGAAGCAGGCCGAGATCATGGTGCGGGTGGCGCTCGGACGCGGCAGCGCCCACACCACGGTCTGGACCTGCGATCTCTCGCACGACTACGTCTCGATCAACGCCGACTACCGTTCCTGAGGCCTGCAGCCGATGTCCGATCTCGACCAGCTCGTGCGGCGCGCCGAAGCCATGCTCGCGCGCCTCGAAACCCTCATCCCTGCGGTCGCCGAGCCGGACTGGTCGGCGGCTGTCGCCTTCCGCTGGCGCCGCCGGGCCACCGGCCTGGGCACGCAGTCGTGGTTGCAGCCGGTACGCCATGTCGCGCCGATCGCGCTCGACGACCTGCGCCACATCGACGAGCAGAAGGAAACCATCGATCGCAACACCCGGCAGTTCGTACGCCGGCTGCCGGCCAACAACGTGCTGCTCACCGGCTCGCGCGGCACCGGCAAGTCCTCGCTGATCAAGGCCTGCCTGAACGCCTACAGTGCACGAGGCCTGCGCCTGATCGAGGTCGACAAGGACGATCTCGTCGACCTGCCGGACATCGTCGAACTGGTGGCCGGACGCCCCGAGCGCTTCATCGTCTTCTGCGACGATCTTTCCTTCGAGGAGGGCGAGGCCGGCTACAAGGCGTTGAAGGTCGCGCTGGACGGCTCGGTCGCCGCCCAGTCAGACAACGTGCTCATCTACGCGACCTCCAACCGCCGCCACCTGATGCCCGAGCGGATGTCCGAGAACCTCGATGCCAAGCACCAGGAGGACGGCGAGATCCATCCCGGCGAGCGGGTCGAGGAAAAGATCTCGCTGTCCGAGCGCTTCGGCCTCTGGGTGTCCTTCTATCCCTTTCGGCAGGACGACTACCTCGGCATCGTGGCCCACTGGCTCGCGTCTTTCGGTTGCGGTGAGCGCGATATCGAACGCGCCCGTCCGGAGGCGCTGCGCTTCGCCCTCGAGCGCGGCTCGCGTTCCGGGCGCGTCGCCTGGCAGTTCGCCCGCGACTGGGCAGGTCGGCACCCCGGGCGTGGGCGCCGATCGAAGTGAGCGCTCGCCTCGAGGTCGCCGTTGGCGTCGTACTCGATGCGCACGGCGCCGTGCTGCTCGGCCAGCGCGTGGCCGGCAAGGCCTACGCCGGCTGGTGGGAGTTCCCGGGTGGCAAGATCGAGGCGGGCGAAGACGCGGCGGTCGCGCTGGCGCGCGAGCTCGACGAGGAGCTCGGCCTCGCGGTGCACGGATCCCATCCCTGGCTGCTGCGCGAGTTCACCTACCCGCATGCGCATGTGCGTCTGCACTTCCGCCGCCTGTTCGCCGGGTGGGCCGACTGGTCGGGCGAGCCGCATGGGCGCGAGGGGCAGGCCTTCGCGTGGCAATCCGGCGTGCGGCCGCTGGTCGAGCCGCTGCTGCCCGCCAGCCTTCCGCTGTTCCCGTGCCTGCGTCTGCCGGCCTGCATCCTGCCGTGGCATCCCGGCATGCCGCTCGATGCCGATGCTCGCCCCGATGAGCGGACGTTTCTGCAGGGGGCCGGACTCGAGGGGCTGCTCGCGGCGACGGTGCCGCTGCGCCTGCTCGATGCGCCATGGCGCAGCGAGCCCGCCTTCGAGGCCGAGGTGGCGCGCGCCGCCGCCCTGCTGCGCGAGCGCGGGGGATGCCTGCTCGTGCCGTCATCGGGACGGATGGGCGGTCCTGTCGACGGCCTGATCCTCGAGGGCCCGGAACTGCACCGTCTCGCCAGCCGTCCGCCGGTGCGTCTTTGCGCGGCCCGCTGCGCCGATGCGGCCGATGCGCGGCGCGCCGCCGAACTCGGCCTCGATTTCACGATCGCTCCGCAGTCTGATCCCGGAACGGCACTGCCGGTCTATGTCGAGGCCGCGGGCCCGGCTGCCGACCTCGCCGGCGCGATTCGCGCCGGGGCGCACGGCCTTGCCGCGCCCACCGCGGCCATCCCTGGCGGACTGTCCCGGCGCTGACGGCGGTCAGCCGCGCGGGTGCCGCACCCCGGATGCGTCTCGGGGTGCCTCGGCATCGTCCTCGATCGGGCCGCCCGGGATCACGTAGGCATCGGAGGCCCAGGCGCCGAGGTCGCCGATCTTGCAGCGTTCGCTGCAGAAGGGGCGCCAGCGGTTGTCGGGGGCGAAGCGCGCCGGTCGACGGCAGGTCGGGCAGGGCACCACCGGCGCCCTGGGCGAGGCGGGCCGGCTCACAGGTTGCACAGCCCGAGTTCGAACGCGACCGCGCCCTCGAAGGGGCGCGGTCGCAGGTCGCCGTCCTGGAGCGTGAATCGGATCCAGAGCATGTACTTGTTGGCACTGGTCTCGGGGATCGCGCCGAGCGCCGGATCGAGGCGTACCTGGACCATCTGATAGGTCTTGCCCCCAAGCGGCTGCTGGAACGCTCCGCCCTGGGCCGACTGCGTCGAGCGCAGCGCGTTCTCGCGCAGCAGTCGAAGCACGATCCCGAGGCTCTCGTGGAGCGGGCGGAAGGGAGCCGACCAGAGGCCGATGTCGCGGCGTCGCGCCTCGGCGCCGCGGTGCAGCCAGGCGTGATAGGAGGGCAGGTCGAACTCGCAGGCGCCGCCGGCGATGATCGTGCGGCTGCGAATGCTCATCAGCCACTCGTTGTCGCGCAGGTGCTGGCCGGTCTTGCCCGACAGCGCACTGAGGTTGGCCTTCGCGGTGCCGATTTCGTCGAGGATCGCCTCGAGGGCCGGCATCGATACCCCGGGGTTGTGACGCAGTGGCAGCAGCGCCTGGCGCTGGCGGTCGAGTTCCTGGAGCAGGTCGGACTTGAGATCGGCGCGCGAGGAAATGTCGAGAAGGTCGAACAGCGTGGTGAGAGCCACGTGATGGTCGACCGCGGCGTCGCGGGCCGTGAACAGCGCCAGCCGCTCGAAGAGGTCCTCGAGACGCAGCAGCGTCCGAATACGCTCGTTGAGGGGGAATTCGTAGAGGATCAAACCAGGGACCGGGCTGATCGCGGGAACTCCCGCCGGCCGGCGGATTCTGGCGCAATCCGGGGGGAATGACAAACCGGGCCGCGCGTGACCTCGCGGGGCGGGCGATGCCGACGGGTCGAGATGCTCAGCCGGCCGCCCCGCCCGCGAGCGCCAGGTAATGCCGATGCAGCGCGAGCACGCGCGCGTCCAGGCCGTCGGGCGGTCCGTCGTTGTCGACGATATCGTCGGCGGCAGCCAGCCGCTGCTCGCGCGATGCCTGCGCCGCGAGGATCGCGAGCACCTGATCGCGCGGCAGCCCGTTGCGCTGGATCACGCGCGCGATCTGGGTCTCGGGCAGGCAGTCGACCACCAGCACCCTGTGAGCACGCTCGCGCGGCCGCCCGCCCTCCACCAGCAGCGGCACCACCAGGATCGCGTAGGGGCTGGTGGCCGCCTTGAGCTGACGCTCGCTTTCAGCCCGGATCATCGGGTGCAGGATCGCCTCGAGACGCTTGCGGGCGGCCGGATCGCCGAAGGCGAGCGAGCGCATCGCGGCCCTGTCAAGGCGTCCGTCGGGCGCCACGACGCCCGCCCCGAAGGCCTGTTCGATCGCCGGCATCGCGGCGCCGCCCGGGCCTGTGAGCGCATGGGCGATCAGGTCGGTGTCCACCAGGGTGACGCCCAGGGCGGCGAACCGGTTCGCCACCGTGGTCTTGCCGCTGCCGATGCCGCCGGTGAGCCCGATCACCAGCCTGGGGCGGGTGCTGCCGACGGTCTGGGGGGAGGGAGGACGGGTATCGGCGGTCACGGTCGCGGCGAGGGGCGCACCGTGGCGCCCGCAGGGTCAGACAAGCCCCAAGTATGCGGCGATCGGCTTGCCGAAGTACAGGGTGAGCAGTCCGGCGCCGGCCAGATAGGGGCCGAAGGGGATCGGCACCTCGCGGCCGTGCCGGGCCAGCAGGATGAGCCCGATCCCGACGGTCGCGCCGACGATCGACGACAGCAGGATGATCCCGGGCAGCGCCTGCCAGCCGAACCAGGCGCCGAGCGCGGCCAGCAGCTTGAAGTCGCCGTAGCCCATGCCCTCCTTGCCGGTGGCGAGCCGGAAGGCCCAGTAGACCGACCACAGGCTCAGGTAGCCGGCGATCGCGCCGATCACGGCCGAGGGCAGCGAGGTCCAGGTGTCGCCGAGGTTGAAGGCCAGGCCCAGCCACAGCAGCGGCAGCGTGAGGTCGTCGGGCAACAGTTGCGTGTCGAGATCGATCATCGCCAGCGCGATCAGGGCCCAGGTGAGGAGCAGCGCGCTGGCGCCCGCGAGGCTCGCGCCGTGATGCCAGACCGCGAGTCCGCTGAGCAGGGCGCTGGCCACCTCGACCGCCGGGTAGCGCATCCCGATCGCGGTGCCGCAGGCCGAACACCGTCCGCGCAGCACGACCCAGCTGAGCAGCGGGATGTTCTCGAGCGCGGTGATCGCATGCCCGCAGGACGGACAGCGCGAGCGCGGCACGAGCAGATCGAATCGGGGCGACTCGGGGGGCGGCTCGCCGCGCAGCTCGGCCGCCTGCGCGGCCCACTCGCGTTCGAGCATCCGAGGCAGCCGGTGGATCACCACGTTGAGGAAGCTGCCGACCAGCAGGCCGAGCACGCCGGCGCAGGTGGTGGCCAGCAGGGTCGACTGCTGCAGGAGTTCGATCATCGCGCCGATTGTGCCATCGCGTCGCGGCCGGGCGGCCTGGCCGCCGTGGCCCGACGGACCGGGCCCTGTTTCAGACCACCTGACCCATCTTGAAGATCGGCAGGTACATCGCGATCACCAGCCCGCCGATCACGACGCCGAGGAAGGCCATGATGATCGGTTCGAGCAGGCTCGACAGGCTTGCCACCGCCTCGTCGACCTCGCGCTCGTAGATCTCCGCCGAGCGCCCGAGCATCTGGTCGAGCGAGCCTGACTCCTCGCCGATCGCGGCCATCTGCATCACCATGTTCGGAAAGACGCCGGCGTTCTGCATCGCGATCGTCAGGCTGGTGCCGGTCGACACCTCCTGCTGGATGCGCCGGGTTGCCGTCAGGTAGACGTTGTTGCCCGCGGCCCTGCCGACCGAATCGAGCGCCTCGACCAGCGGCACGCCGGCGGCGAACATCGTCGACAGCGTGCGAAGCCAGCGGGCGATGGTCGCCTTTCGCAGCACGGAGCCGAAGACCGGCAGCTGCAGCAGCAGCCTGTCCATCGCGGTCTGGACCGCGGCCGAGCGTCGCCACGCCTGGAAGAAGAAATAGATCGACCCGAACACCGTACCGAACAGCAGGTACCAGTACTCGACCACGAAGTCGGACATCGCGATCACGATCATCGTGGGAGCCGGCAACGAGGCGCCGAAACTTTCGAAGACGCTCTTGAAGGCGGGAATGACCTTGAGCATGATCACCGCGACGACGACCGTCGCGACCACGACCACGCCGATCGGGTAGGTCATCGCCGACTTGATCTTGCCCCGGATCGCCTGCATCTTCTCCTTGTAGACGGCGAGCCGGTCGAGCAGGTCGTCGAGGATGCCTGCCTGCTCGCCCGCGCCCACCAGGTTGCAGAACAGCGGATCGAAATAGAGCGGGTACTTCCGGAACGCCTCCGACAGCGCGGTGCCGGTCTCGATGTCGCCCTTGATGTCGATGAAGAGCCGGGCCACCGAACCGTTCTCGGTGCCCTTGGCGACGATGTCGAAGGCCTGCAGCAGCGGTACCCCCGCGCGCATCATCGTGGCGAGCTGGCGTGTGAACAGCGTGATGTCCTTGTCGGTGATCTTGCGTCCGCGCGAGTAGCTGCGCTTCTTCACCTTGGTGACCAGCACGCCCTGGCGGCGCAGCGTGGTGCTCACCACGGCCGTGCCGCCCGCGCGCATCTCGCCGCGCACGGTCTTGCCCGAGCGATCGCGGCCTTCCCACTGGTAGGTGTGTTCGCGAACCGCCTGCCGGCCGGGTGTCTTTCCCGCAGGGTCCTTGCCGGGGAGCGCCCGACCCGCCGCCACCTTGCCGTTCATGATGTGCTCCACAGGCCTGCGCGCATGACAGGCCTCACAGGTTGGTCACGCCGAGGACTTCCTCGATCGAGGTGAGGCCCTGCCGGACCTTCAGCAGGCCCGATCGGCGCAGGTCGCGCACGCCGTCGCGTCGCGCCTGTTCGGCGATCTGCATCGCGTTGCCGTTGGCCAGGATGATCCGCTGGATGTCCTCGCTGATCGGCATCACCTGGTAGATGCCGACCCTGCCCTTGTAGCCGCTGCCGCCGCAGCGATCGCATCCGACCGGCCGGAAGGGCTGCCAGGTGCCATCGAGATCCTCGTCGCGATAACCCGCCTGCACCAGCGCGTCCTCGTCGACCTCGAGTGGCTGTTTGCAGGTGCAGAGCCGCCGGGCCAGTCGCTGCGCTGTGATCATGATCACCGACGAGGCGATGTTGAAGGGCGCCACGCCCATGTTCATCATCCGGGTCAGCGTCGTCGGCGCATCGTTCGTGTGCAGCGTCGACAGCACCATGTGGCCGGTCTGCGCCGCCTTGATCGCGATGTCGGCGGTCTCTAGGTCCCGAATCTCGCCGACCATGATGACGTCGGGATCCTGGCGCAGGAAGGCCTTCAGCGCGATCGAGAATGTCAGCCCGGCCTTGTCGTTGACGTTGACCTGGTTGATGCCGGGCAGGTTGATCTCGGCCGGGTCCTCGGCGGTCGAGATGTTCACGCCGGGCTGGTTCAGGATGTTCAGGCAGGTGTAGAGCGACACCGTCTTGCCCGAGCCGGTGGGGCCGGTGACAAGCACCATGCCGTAGGGCCGGGTCACCGCGCCGAGCAGCAGTTCCTTCTGGTCCGGGTCGTAGCCGAGCGCATCGATGCCGAGCTTGGCCGACGACGGATCGAGGATCCGCATCACGATCTTCTCGCCGAAGAGGGTCGGCAGCGTCGAGACCCGGAAGTCGATCGCCCGGCTGGGCGACAGCGCGAGCTTCATGCGGCCATCCTGCGGCACCCGCTTCTCGGAAATGTCGAGACGCGAAATCACCTTGATGCGCGACGCGAGTTTCTCGCGCAGCGCGAGCGGCGGCTGCGCGAATTCCCGAAGCTCGCCATCGATCCGCAGGCGGACGCGGTAGAACTTCTCGTAGGGCTCGAAGTGCAGGTCGGAGGCTCCAGCGGCGATCGCGTCGGTCAGCATCTTCTGCAGGAAGCGCACCACCGGCGCATCCTCGAGATCGGAGCCGCTCTCGACGAGCGAGGCGTCGGCCGCGGCCTCGTCCTCCTCGCCCATGCCCTCGCGCGCGATCTCGTCGAGCGTCTCGCTGTCGCTGCGTCCCCGCTTGGCCAGCAGTCGCTGCAGTTTGTCGTGCTCGACGACGATCGGGTCGATCGTGCACTCGGACTGGAACTTGATGCGGTCGATCGCCTGGATGTCGGAGGGGTCCGACAGCGCCACCGATAGTCGCGCGCCACGGCGAAACAGCGGAATGACCCGTGTTTCGCTGGCGAGCTTCGAGTCGATGAGATCGTCGCGCAGGGTCGCCTGGTCGATCGCGGCGATGTCGAGCAGGGGGTGACCGAAGGTTTCGGCGGCGAATCGGGCCACCTGCATCGGCTGCAGCGGGCCGTGCGCGACCAGCTGGTCGAGGAAGCTGGTCTTTGCTTCGTTGGCGCGATTCTGCAGTTCGACCGCGCGCTCCAGCGGCAGCTGGCCATGCTGCACCAGTGCCCGTGCAAGGCCGGCGAGCGCGATCGCCTCGCGTGGTTCGCGGCGGCGTTCAGGCTGACCGGTGGGCGGGCCGGCGCGCGTGGCAAGGTCGGCGGTGCTCGACGGAACCGGATGAGCGGCCATGATGGTGCGGTGCCTCGAAGTGCTTTCGCTCTCCATGATGCGGCGACGCTACGGGCGGCGTAAGGGGCGCGCTGCCCAGGCTTGACGGATGGTGGCTGCCGGTTGGACGAACGGCCGGCGGGCTTGCGCGCGTTGTCTGTTGCTACACTGCTCGCGCGCGACAACGACAACGATCTTCAGGAGACTCCGATGGCCGGTAGCCAGAACGGGGATGGGCGCCGCAGGCTGCGCTCGCGTGCGTGGTTCGACAATCCCGACAACCCGGGCATGACCGCGCTCTACCTCGAGCGCATGATGAACTACGGGCTGACCCTCGAGGAGTTGCGCAACAGCGGCAAACCGATCATCGGCATCGCCCAGACCGGCAGCGACATCGCGCCCTGCAACCGCCATCACCTCGAACTTGCCAGCCGGGTACGCGACGGCATCCGTGATGCCGGTGGCATTCCACTCGAGTTCCCGGTCCACCCGATTCAGGAAACCGGCAAGCGCCCGACCGCGGCGCTCGACCGCAACCTGAGCTACCTGTCGCTCGTCGAGGTGCTCTACGGCTATCACCTCGACGGCGTGGTGCTCACCACCGGCTGCGACAAGACCACGCCCGCGATGCTGATGGGGGCGGCCACCGTCGACATCCCGGCGATCGTGCTGTCGGGCGGCCCAATGCTCAACGGACACTACAACGGCGGGCTCGCCGGGTCCGGCACCGTGGTCTGGTTCGCCCGGCAGGAACTCGCGGCGGGACGGATCGACTACGACCAGTTCCTCGAGATGGTCGCGTCGGCGGCGCCATCGGTGGGGCACTGCAACACGATGGGCACCGCGCTATCGATGAACAGCATGGCCGAGGCCCTGGGCATGTCGCTGCCGGGCTGCGCGGCCATTCCGGGGCCCTACCGCGAGCGTGCGCAGATGGCCTATCGCACCGGCCAGCGCATCGTCGAGATGGTGCACGAGGATCTCCGGCCCTCGCGCATCCTCACCCGCGAGGCCTTCGAGAACGCGATCGTCGCGGCGAGCGCGCTGGGCGCATCCACCAACTGCCCCCCGCACGTCAATGCGATCGCCCGCCACATCGGCGTCGAACTCGACATCACCGACTGGGACCGTATCGGCTACGAGATTCCGCTGCTCGTCAACCTGATGCCCGCGGGCCAATACCTCGGCGAGGAGTTTCATCGCGCCGGCGGCGTGCCCGCGGTAATGAACGAACTGCTGGCGGCTGGCCGCCTGCACGCTGGTGCGCTGAACGTGTCGGGCCGCACCATCGGCGAATGCTATGGCGATACGCCGGTGCGCAACCACGATGTCATTCGCAGCTTCGCGCGGCCGCTTCTGCCTCAGGCCGGCTTCGCGGTGCTGTCGGGCAATCTTTTCGATTCCGCGATCATGAAGACCTCGGTGATCTCGCCGGAGTTCCGGGCCAGATACCTCGAGCGCGCGGGCGACGAAGGAGCCTTCGAGGGGCGTGCGATCGTCTTCGAAGGCCCCGAGGACTACCACGCGCGGATCAACGATCCGGCGCTCGCGATCGACGCCGACTGCCTGCTCGTGATTCGCGGCGTCGGTCCGGTGGGCTATCCGGGGGCCGCCGAGGTGGTCAACATGCTGCCGCCCGATGCGCTGGTTCGCCAGGGCATCACGCTGCTGCCCTGCATCGGCGATGGCCGGCAGTCTGGGACGTCGGCCAGCCCGTCGATCCTGAACGCATCGCCGGAGGCCGCGGTGGGCGGCGGTCTGGCGCTGCTGTGCACCGGCGACCGGGTGCGCATCGACCTCAAGCGTCGTCGCGCCGACATCCTGATCGATGGCGCCGAACTCGCGCGGCGACGCGCTGCCTGGCAGCCTCCCGAACTGGTCAGCCAGACGCCGTGGCAGGAGCTGCAGCGGCGCTATGTCGGGCAGCTCAGCAGCGGGGCCTGCCTCGATTTCGCGGTCTCGTACCAGCGCATCGATGCGACGCACGGAATCCCCCGCGACAATCATTGACATTACAACCCGGCGCTCGGGAGGCGAGGCCTGCCCCGCGCGGCGGACGTTGCCTCGCCGTCAGGCTTTCGACATAATCCGCCCGCTCCGACTCCGGGGCACATTCCGGCGCCCGCGCCACTCTTTCTGAACTACTCGGATGGCCGAAGACATCATTCTCGAGACGCGCGGGCTGGTGAAGGAGTTCAAGGGCTTCGTCGCGGTCAGCGACGTCAACCTGAAGGTCCAGCGCGGCCATATCCACGCCCTGATCGGCCCCAATGGCGCCGGCAAGACCACGGTGTTCAACCTCCTCACCAAGTTCCTGCCGGTCACTCGCGGCCAGATCCTGTACAAGGGTCAGGACATCACCCACGAGAAGCCGTCGCAGACCGCGCGTCGCGGCATCGTGCGCTCCTTCCAGATCTCGGCAACCTTCCCGCATCTCACGGTGCTGGAAAACGTCCGCATCGGCCTGCAGCGCGAACTCGGCACCTCCTTCCACTTCTGGAAGTCGGAGCGCACGCTCGAGAAGCTGCACGATCGGGCCCGCGAGCTGCTCCATACGGTGGGCCTCGAGGATTTCGCCGACACCGTCACCGTCGAGCTTCCCTACGGCCGCAAGCGTGCGCTCGAAATCGCGACCACGCTGGCCACGGAGCCCGAACTGATGCTGCTGGACGAGCCCACGCAGGGCATGGGGCACGAGGATGTCGAGCGCGTCACCCAGCTGATCAAGAAGGTCTCGGCCAATCGCACCGTGCTGATGGTCGAGCACAACATGAACGTGGTCTCGAGCATCGCCGATCGCATCAGCGTGCTGCAGCGCGGTCAGGTGATCG
>JBIIHU010000215.1:0-6449 GCA_044235405.1 Burkholderiaceae bacterium | reverse complement strand
CGCGCCCGATGCCGCGCTGCGCGACCTTGGCGTCGCCCTGCTCGACCAGGGCGCCTTCACCCCGACCTCGCTTGCCGTGCTCCTGGCCGATTCCGACCTGAACAGGGCCAACATCGACTTCACCGGCCTCGCAACCCGTGGGCTCGAATACCTGCCCTTTGCTGCCTGAGGAGCCAGGGTCGCCCTCCGGTTCGCAGCCTTGACCCCCCGTTACCGTCGAGCGAGGATTGCCGCAGGGAGAACCTGCCGATGCCGACCTTCACCGGGACCGCCGCCAGCGACACGCTGTTCGGAACGCCAGGAAACGATAACCTGAGCGGGCTGGCGGGCGACGACCGCCTCTACGATCAGTCCGGCGGCACCGATACCCTGGTGGGAGGCGATGGCAACGACCTGTTGTCCACCTACACCAGCACCGGCGGCGATGTGCTCGACGCAGGCTCGGGCAACGACTCGCTGTACGGGAGCACCGCCGCCGACCGCCTCGATGGCGGCAACGACAGCGACGTGCTGTACGGCTACGAGGGCAACGACACGCTCGATGGCGGTGCCGGCAACGACACGCTCTACGGCCTTGCGGGAAACGACTCGCTGTCGGGCGGCCCGGGCAACGACACCGCCTACGGCGGACTCGGCAACGACACCCTTGCCAGCGGCACCGGCATCGATCTTCTCTGGGACGAGGGCGGCGACGACACCTATCGCCTCGAAAGCGTGCGGGCCTCGGTCTACGACGTCGGCGGCAACGACAGCGCGATCGTCACGGTCAGCTACGTGAAGGTCCCGGGCAACATCGAGAACGTCAGCTATGTCGACGGCGCTCAGCCCCTGCCCTACTGGATCTCGGCGCTGCTGCCCGATCAGGCTGCCGGCATGGAGTATCTGCGCCTGATGGGTGATGGGCCACCGGTGTACCGGTACTCGTTTCCGGCAAGCCTGCCAAGCTATATCACGCGCCCCTCCGACATGAACGGCTGGCAGCCGTTCAGCGCGCTGCAGGCCGCGCGGACACGCGAGGCGCTGGCCTACACCAGCACGATCTGCGGCCTGAGCTTCGTGGAAACCAACGACCCGGCGCAGCTCGGCACCCTCGCCTTCTTCAACAACGCCCAGGGCAGCTCCGGCGGCTACGCCTACTACCCCTCCAACTTCAGTCCGAACGGCGGCGATCTCTATCTCGGCACCAACCGACCCGACAATGCCACGCTGGGCGACGGCGAGCAGTCGGCGGCTCGCCTGATGCACGAACTCGGTCATGCGCTGGGAATGAAGCATCCCTTCGACGAGCCCGATGTCCTGGGTCAGACGGCCGCGCCGCCCTTCCTGCAGGGCACCGAGGATTCCACCATCTGGACGCAGATGTCCTATCAGCGCGATCCCGCGCAGTACCAGCTGCGCTACAGCCCGCTGGACATCGCCGCGCTGCAGTACCTGTACGGGCCGAGCCCGACAAGCCGCACGGGGGACGATCGCTACCAGCCCACCTGGACGGAACCCAACTTCATCTGGGACGGGGCCGGCGTCGACACGGTCGATGTCAGCGCCTCACCGTTGCCGGCCCATGTGTCGCTGACGCCGGGGGTATGGGGCTTTCTGGGCGGCCGCAGCAACACGATCACCACGCCCGGCCAGGTCACGGTCAACTTCGGCACGGTGATCGAGAACCTGATCGGCTCGTCTCGCGACGACGTGCTCGGCGGCAACCATGTCGACAACCGCATCGACGGCGGCGCCGGGGCCGATGCGATCGATGGGGCCGGCGGCAACGATGTTCTGGAAGGCGGTGCGGACGACGACGCCCTGACCGGCGGCGCCGGCATCGACACCGCGGTCTTCCTGCACGCGCGCAGCGCCTACACCGTGCTCACCGGCTCGGCCTCGATCACCGGCATCGGCTCGGTCTCCGGCGCCGGCGCGGCCGCCAGCGAAGGCACCGACTCCCTGAACGGCATCGAGCGGCTGCGCTTTGCCGACCGCAGCCTCGCAATCGACCTCAACGGCAACGCCGGCATCGCCGCCAGGGTGCTCGGCGCCACCTTCGGCCCGGCCGCCGTCGCCAGCCCCACCTTCAACGGCATCGCCCTCTACTGCCTCGACACCCTCGGCATGGACACCGCCTCGCTCGCGCAGCTTGCGCTGGGCGCACGCCTGGGGCCGGCCCCCTCCCACGCCCTGGTCTTCGACACCCTGTTCATCAACCTGTTCGGCGTCGCGCCCGATGCCGCGCTGCGCGACCTTGGCGTCGCCCTGCTCGACCAGGGCGCCTTCACCCCGACCTCGCTTGCCGTGCTCCTGGCCGATTCCGATCTGAACAGGGCCAACATCGACTTCACCGGCCTCGCAACCCGCGGGCTCGAATACCTGCCCTTTGCCGGCTAGGACACCCGCCGGATCCAGAGGCTGCCACCGCCCCCGAGGGCCGGAAAGCGCGGAAACACCGCCTGCACCGCGGCCGTGTGCCGGGTGCCCATGCAGTGGGCCGCCCAGACCACCTCCCAGGCAGCGTTGAACTGCAGGAAGGCGCGCAGCAGGTACTGCTCGTTCCAGTTGCGGCCCTGGTCGATGACCCAGATCCTGGGGTACTCGTCGGGCAGGAAGATGTCGTGGATGTGCACCATGACCCCTGGCCTTAGCCGGGGCAGCACCTCGAAGAACAGGTAGTTGACGTCGCTGCCCACCTTGCTCACGTGGGAGGAATCGATGAACAGCAGATCGCCGGCGCCGAGCTGATCGAAAAAGCCGAGATCGAGGTCCTCGACCTTGCTGCGGACCAGATTCGTGATGCCCGCCACGCCGTCGATCAGGAACTGCCGCGGATAGGGCTCGACGCACTGGAAAGCCATCGCGCCCCCGAAGTGGCGCCGGTTGACCTCGGCGGTGATCAGCGACGAAAAGCCGCTGCCGATCTCGATCACCGTCTTCGGGCGGAAATGGCGCAAGGCGGCATACAGGAACTCGGCATCGAGCACCGGGTACTGGTCGTTGCCGTAGAAGTAGCGCGTGGGCTCTGCCGGCTGCTCGACCGGCCAGTCGATATCGGCCAGATGGGGCGCGAGTTGCGGCAGCAGCGCAAGCTGGGCGTCGATGCGCAGGTCGATCCCCGGCAGCGTATCGACCGGCGCCCAGATGCGGGCCTCGCGGGCGCGGATGTCCGCCGGATCGGCGATCGGCGAGTAGAAGTGGCCCGGGGGAAAGAGCAGCGGAATGCCGGTCGCCTCGGGCATCGCCGGCGCCAGCGGCGCGGCTGCCGCGCCCCCGGAGGCAATCGGCGACGCCGTGGCAGGCTGCACGATGACGACCGGGCTGGCCGGTGCCAGCTTGCCGGCGAGACGCCTGAGGAAAGATCGAAAAGGCATGAAAGGTTCCGGTGACGAGGCACGGCTTGAGACCCGGGCGGCCGACTCGCGGCCGCCCGGCTTGAGCAGGAGCGCACGCCGTTCGACCAGATGCCACGAGGCGATCGCGAGCAACAGCGTGAGCAGCGTGCAGACGATCAGGTAGGTGGTCACGCCCACGGTCGGCCAGAGGTATACCACCGACTGCTGCACCGGGAAGGCGTAGATGTAGATGCCGTAGGAATAGTCGCCACGCCGCGTCAGGCCTTCGAGCAGCGCGCTTCGCGAGAAACCGAAGGCCAGCACGACGATCGGCAGCAGCACCCACGAGGCGATCGGCAGCGCCACCACCCAGCGCTCCAGGCAGAGCAGCGCAAGCGCGGCCAGCATCATCGTCGAGGCGGAGATGCGGCGCACGAGATCGAATCGGTGGAAGACCGCACCCACCATGAAATAGGTGCCGCACAGAAACAGCTGTCGCAGATCGAAGGCATAGACCACCAGCATCGTCGAGGTGGCTTGCGCCCAGAACACGCTGAGCAGCCCCCACAGGACGGCAACGGCGAGCACGGCCCAGCGGCTCGCGCGCAGCACGCCTAGCGCGGCGACCACGAAGTACATCGCGAACTCGACCGGCAGGCTCCATAGCGAACCGTTGACGGCGTTGGGTATCCGGTTGTTCTCGAAGACGCCGGGCAGGTAGTAGCCGATGTAGAGCGCGATGTTGCGCAGGTAGCCCACGGTGTGGGGACTGGCGAAGTAATCGGCCAGTGGCAGCGTGGTCAGCAGCGGCCCGAGCACCAGCACCGAGAGCAGCGTGCACACCACGAGCGCCGGAAAGATGCGCAACGCCCGGCGCGCGAGAAAGCGCGGCAGGCTGGGGTCGCGTGCCCAGCTCTGGCTGACCAGGTAACCGCTGATCGTGAAGAAGATCAGCACCCCGAGTGGCCCGAGCGGCAGCCATGACAGGAACAGCGGCTCGGGCAGCCCGAGGAAGATGAAGGCGTGGCCGTAGAGCACCAGCCATGCGGCGGCGAGGCGGATCGCGTCGAGGTTGTTGCTCGCCGGGGGTTCCCCTCGGCTTGGCGAGCCTGGAAGCACCATCATCAGGCCGGATAGGGCTGGTACTCTAGACCGCCGGATGCCAGACCGACGAAGCCGATATTGGCGAGGTTCAGATCCGACTCGGCCACCAGGACACCGAGTCCGGTCTGCGTGAACGCGCCGCCATCCATCAAGCCGACAAAGGTGGACGTGAGCGCCGCGTCGGGAGCCACGCCGAAAAGATTGGTGAAGAAAAGCTCGAAGACCTGGGCATTCGTGGCGGCGCCACCGAAGCGGGCAGCGATCGCGAGCTGCGTGAACTGGGTGATGTCGAAGCCCTGGGAATCGACGAAGTAGAGCCCGATCCCGTTGAAGACCGGATTGGCCACCGCCTGCTTGCCGAACACTGCACCCAACACCTTGGCGGCGATGCCGGCATTGCCGCCAAGATCGATCGCCAGCGAGCGATCGGCAAAGCGCAGGCGCTCGACTCCTGAGATCGAGTCCATGCCCTCGCCGGCAGCCGATCCGGCATTGCCGGACACCGAGCCCACGCCGGTCATCGACGCCGAGCCGGTCAGCAGCGTGTAGGCACTGCTCGCCATCGCAAAACGGGCCGTGTCGATACCTGCTCCACCCTGCAGCACATCGTTGCCAGCCCCGCCCTGCAGCACATCATTGCCGGTACCACCGCTCAGCACATCGGCGCCTTCCCCACCGATCAGGAGGTTCGCCAGCGCATTACCGACGAGGCGATCGTTGGCCACGCCACCCCGGACATCGATCGGTTGCGCGCCCGGACCGAGACGCAGCACACCGTCGCCAATGGTCGAGGCCGCCGCACCGGAGAGGTCGATATCGACCGACTTGGTCATGGCGGCGGCATTGAGGATCGGCATCGCGGCGGCGGCATCGAGGGTGCGCTCGCCCGAGAAGGCATCCGTCAGCACGAGCTGTCCGCCGAAGGCACTGGCCGCCCCCCAGACCTTGACCGAGAAGCCCTGGAAGGTGGCGACACCGTTGGCGACGCTGGTGGTCCAGGCTGGCAGGCCGGATTCCTTGTCGCGGATCTCGAGCTGCCAGTCGCCCTGGCTGCGCTCGCCCAGGAACCCGGCCACGCCCAGGGTGAAGGCACCCGGCCACGGGTTATCGGCCCCTTCGGTGCGGGGCGCCTTGGCAAGGGGTCCGTCGAACAGCGTCAGCCGCGTACCCGAGGGCGATACCAGCGTGGCTGCGAGCTGGCTGGGGATGACGGCCTGCATGTTCAGCGTGACCTCGACCCGCTCGACGACCAGATTCTCGGCTACCGTGGCCGAGACGGTGAGCGACTGGCCGGTGCCGTCGGGCAGCGGGGCCGCGGGCGCCGAGGTCGAGCCCTGGGCGCTCGCCCAGTTGGCCGCGGCGTTGGTGCCGCCCATCCAGCCCTCGGCCAACCGGACGGCCGCGGCCGCATCGATCAGCCCGTAGCCGTAGTCGCGCGAGTAGGTCTGGCCCGCAAGGTTCCACTGACTGCCGTGCAGCTGCACCCAGCTGGCGTTGCCGATGTCGGTCTTGCGGGCGGTGAGGGCGAGGATGTTGGCGACATCGCGAAAGCCGAGCAGCGGATTGGCCTGCAGCATCAGCGCGGCCACGCCACCCACCATCGGGGTCGCGTAGGAGGTGCCGACGTTCTGGAAGGAGTAGTCGCCGGTGGCGCCGTCGGTGGTGTTGTAGCCCCCGGTCCCAGCCACATCGGCCGAGAAAATGCCGTAGCCGGTGTCCTGCGACTGGGGGGCGTCGCCGGATCCGCCGGGCGCGGCCAACAGGACGCCGGCGCCGGGCGTGGAGTAGTCGGTCACGACCCCCTGGTCATCGACGGCGGCCACCGCGATCGTGCCTCGATTGCCCGTCCAGTTCGAAAGCCCCGAGTCGGCGCTGCTGGCGCGCTCGTTGCCCGAGGCGACTACGAAGACCATGCCGCGGCCGGCGCGTCCCTCGGTGTAGGCCTGCGTGATGAACTGGCCCCAGGTGCGGTCCTCGACCGTACCACCGGCGCCGAAGTTCTCGCTGAAGGCGGCATCGGTGCCCCAC
>JBIIHU010000214.1:0-6478 GCA_044235405.1 Burkholderiaceae bacterium | reverse complement strand
AGAGCTGGATCATGAACGCGTTGACCAGCACCAGGTCGCCGAGCGTCATGCGCCCCTCGACCACCCCGAGCGTGGCACGCCAGACCATCAGCGTGACCGCGACGGCGATGATCAGCGACTGCCCGGTGTTCAGCAGCGACAGTGTCGCCTGGCTCTTCAGCTTGGCCTGCTCGTAGCGGCGCAGCGTCTCGTCGTAGCGCTGCGCCTCGAAGCCCTCGTTGCCGAAGTACTTGACGGTCTCGTAGTTGAGCAGCGAGTCGATCGCGCGGGTGCTCGCCCGCGAGTCCAGCTCGTTCATCGTGCGCCGGAACTGCGTTCGCCACTCGGTGACCGACACCGTGAACACCACGTAGACGACCAGCGCGCCCACCGTGATCGCCGCGAACCAGGCTTCGTAGTTGAGGAACAGGTAGCCGAGCACCAGTGCGATCTCGACCGCGGTCGGCAGGATGCTGTAGAGCGTGTAGCCCACCAGCGAGGAGATCGCGCGGGTGCCGCGCTCGATGTCGCGGGTGAGCCCGCCGGTCTGGCGCTCGAGGTGGAAGCGCAGCGAAAGCCCGTGCAGGTGCTCGAAGACCTGCAGCGCGACACGGCGCACGACACGCTCGGTGACCCGCGCGAACACCAGCTCGCGCAGCTCGGTGAAGAGCGTGGTGGCCAGGCGAAGCGCGCCGTAGGCGAGCACCAGCGCGAGCGGCACCATCAGCGCGGCCTGCGCGCCCGACGCGGGCGTCAGCGCATCGACGATGCGCTTGAGCAGCACCGGTACGCCCACGGTGGCCGCCTTGGCACCGACCAGGCAGGCGAGCGCGAGCAGCACGCGGCCGCGATGCTCCCAGAGATAGGGCAGCAGCGCACGGATCGTGCGCCAGTCGCCGCCGGCGCGGCCGGTGGTCGGTGCGGGCAGGGGCAGGCTCGAGGTGGCGTGTCTCATCGGCCGATCTTAGCGCTCGCGCAAGGCGGTCGCGGCGGCGCTGCGCACAATGGCTCGCACGCCCGCGGCACGGCGCCGTGCCGTGCGCGGGCTTTCGATCCGGAGAGCATCATGGCCATGCCTGCCCCAGCCACCCGCCCGACGCGCGCGGCGCACGACGATGCGCTGCGGGTGCTGGTCGCCGACGACAGTGCCGTCAGCCGCGTGCTGACGGCCGCCGCGCTTGCCGAACTCGGCCACGACTGCGAAACCGCCCGCGACGGCCTCGAGGCGCTCGCCAGGCTGCGCGCCGCCGACTGGGACCTTGTGATCACCGACCTGCAGATGCCCGGCATGGACGGATTCGGGCTTGCCAGGGCCCTGCGCGCGCTGCCCGGCGAACGCGGGCGGCTGCCGCTGATCGCGCTCACCGGGGAGGACGGCGCGGGCAGTCGTTCGCGCTGCCTGGCCGCGGGGTGCGACGCCTGGCTCGCCAAGCCGGTCGACACGCTCGCGCTCGGCGCGACGATCGAACGCCTGCTCGATGCGCGGCGCGGTCGCTCGATCAGGCGTTCGGCGGTCGCGCGGGCGGCGACGGCGTCGCAGCCGGCGGGCGCACAGGTGCTGCCCGGGGATCGCGATTGACGCGCGAGAGATCGCCACGAACCTGCGGCAGCGCGAGCAGGCGCGGGTTCATCACCCGGAACCACAGCGGCGGCACGCAGGCGAGCGGGAACATCCCGAAATAGCCGGTGGGCAGCCGCGGCAGATCGGGGAAGTCGCGCAGGGTCTGGTAGCGACGCGACGGGTTCGCATGGTGATCGGCGTGGCGCTGAAGGTTGAACAGCACCCGGTTGCTCGCGCGGTGATTGGCATTCCACGAGTGATGCGGCCGGGGCGCCTCCCAGCGCCCGTCGGGACGCCGCTCGCGCAGCAGGCCGTAGTGCTCGACGTAGTTCGCACAGGTCAGCTGCCACCACGCGGCGAGATCGTGCACCAGCAGGAAGGCGAGCATCGGCCAGCCGAAGGCGGCTACCAGCGCGCCGTGCAGCGCGAGGCTCAGCGCCCAGGATTGCAGGATCGGGTTGGCAGGCGTCCAGGGGCTGCGGCCCGCCCGCGCCAGACGCGCCGCCTCGATGCGCCAGGCCCGGCGCACGCCACCCGGCATCTCGCGCAGCGCGAAGCGGTAGATGCTCTCGCCCATCCGGGCGCTCGCGTGATCGAGCGGCGTGGCGACCCAGCGATGATGTCCCTGGCCATGCTCGACCGTGAAATGCCCGTAGAAGGGAAGCGCGAGCACCACCCGGGCGAGCCACTGCTCGAGCCGGTTGCGCTGATGCCCGAGTTCGTGACCGGTGTTCAGGCCGAGCCCCGAGCCGATGCCCGCGACCACCGCGAGCAGCAGCAGGCCAGGCACCGACAGCGACTGCGTGCCCGCCCATGCAGCGCAGCCGAACAGCGCGATCGCGTGCATCGGCACGGCGATCCAGGTGAGCCAGCGGTGGAAACGGTCTTCCTGGAGCGCGGCGAACGCTGACTCCGGGGGTCCGCGCTCGTCCTCGCCGAGCAGCCAGTCGGCCAGCGGCATCAGGCCGTAGCTGAGCAGCAGCGGCAGGCCGAGCGCGAGCTCGTGGCCGCTGGCGGCATGCGCCCCGACGCCAGTCAGCGGCAGCAGCGGGTAGAAGGCCGACAGCAGCCAGCTCGCGCGGCCGGGTACGGCGCGGGCATCGGGGGGCGAGGTCATGGCGTGGCTCGACTCATGGGGTGGCTCGACTCATGGCATACCCGGACTCATGGCGTGTCTCGGCCCGGGGCATGCCTGAACAGCGGCCGACCGCGGCGTGTCGAGCAGCGCGGCCGCGACCGGCGCGAGCAGCTCGCCCCAGCGCCGATGGCCGAGGTGCCCAGGGTGGAAGCCGTCGCAGGCCATCATGCCATCGCCGCGCAGATCCGGCAGCGGCAGGTGGCGCATCGCCGGATCGCGCGCCGCCCATGCTGCGAGCGCGGCGTCGAGCTGGCGGGCGCGCGCGCCGAGGTAATCGCGCAGGGGCCTGGGCAGGGCCGGAAAGGCATGCATCGGCGGCAGTCCCGACCAGAGCAGCCGCAACGCCGGCGAGCGGGCGCGCAGGCGATCGTGCAGCGCGGCGAGGTCGCCGAGCCAGCGGGCGACCGGGCGCCGGCCGGTCGCGTCGTTGACCCCGACCACGAGCAGCGCGAGATCGATGTCGTCGAGCATGTCGCCCGGGGCGTCGACCGGCGTGTCGGCCAGCAGCCTCAGCAGCCCCCTTGCGTCGAGCCCGTTGGCCGCGAGCAGCCGCCACGCCACGGGGCGGTCGAGGCAGGCCGCGAGCAGCCACGGAAAGCAACCGGCCATCGCCTCCTCGATCCGGTCGACCCCCACACCGGCCGCGGCGGAATCGCCGGCGATCAGTACCCGCAACGGCACCGCCGCAGCCTTGGGGTCGCGTGCAGCCCCGGGGATGCCCGACGCGGGGGTCGCCGGGGGCAGCGCCAGCCCCTGGCGCCGCCCGCAGGCCTCGGGCAGGCGTGGCGTGACACGACGCACTAGCCGCCCCTGAGCCCACAGCAGCGGCGCGGCAAGAAGCTCCCAGGCGAGCGGCGACAGGCCGAGCGGCGACGGCCCGGCACCCGGGGCCTCGCTCGAGTCCCGATTCCGGACGATGCCTGCGGGCGCAACCATCATCGGCCTCAGCCGCCGAGCGACAGCCCGTCGAACAGCGCGAACAGCGCGTACAGTGCCGTCGCGTCGCCCGCCTCGAGCACCGCGGCGCCCGCGCCGAGCGCGGCAGCGAGCGACTGCCGGCCCGACAGCAGCAGCGCCCAGGTCGCGCGGTCGCAGGCGAGCGCGACATCGACCCGGGCACCCGGCATCGCGAAGGCCGAGGCGGGCAGGAAGCGTGCGACGCCGCGCAGCACGTGCAGGCCGCAGACATGGTCGGCATCGACCTGGCGCAAGCGGAAGATCCGGTCGACCTCGGCCGCCGCTACCGGATCGAGGCGCGCACCCATCGCCCGCACGAAACGCTCGGGCGGCGCCTGCAGCACCAGCGCGCGCGAAGGTGGCGGCGACGCGGGCCGCTGCCCGGCGCGACCGGCCTCCAGCCGTCGGGCTTCCTCGAGCATGAAGGCCCGGGTGTTGGCTGACGGGCTGCGCTGCGCCATCGTGCGCAGCGCGCAGGCCTTGGCGCGGGCGGCATCCCCATCGCCCGCGTCGAGCCGCAGCAGATGGCTGCAAAGCTCGGCCGCCCAGCCATGTTCGCCGCGCGCGCTCGCGGCGCGCGCCTGCGCGAGCACCGCGTCGCGACCCCCGAGGCCCGTCACCAGCAGCTCGGCGCGGCGATCCGGCGTCACCGGATGCAGCGTCGCGCAGTCGCCGCCGAACCAGCCGAACAGGCCGTTGTGGATTGCGCGAACATGGTAGGCGGGCTCTCCGTAGAAGGTGGGCACCCAGCGGCTGTCGGCCAGCCTCGGCGGCAGCGCGATCGTGGCGGCGAGCTCCTCCGGCCCGAGCCCGGCATTGATGCCACGCACGGTCTGGTCCCAAAGGTACTGCAGCGCATCGCGATGATCGTCGAGACAGGCGCGCACGTCGTCGCGGCCGAGCACCGGCAGGCCATGCACGCCGACCAGCCACTCGGGCCGCGCCTCGCGGATCGCGTCGATCGCGGCGATCACGACCTGCGGGTCGCGATAGGCTTCGCCGCGCAGCGGGTAGACATTGAAGAGCACCGGCCAAACATGGTTATCGACGACGGTGCGCAGGTCCGGGAAGTCGATGATCAGCGTGTCGCGCGAGTCGGCGGCGAAGCGGCCGTCCAGGCGCACGCGCAGGCCCGCGATCCGCACCTCGATCAGCTCGCGCGGCACGCTGCGGGTCGGCGGCACGAAGCCATAGGTGCTCGGTCCGCGGCGAAACAGCACCGGACCAAGACCGAAGTTGGGCATCGCGTCGGGCCCGTCGGCGGGCAGGTCGAAGCCGAACTGGATGCGCAGGCGGCGCCGGTAGGCCGGTCCGAACTCGGCGCCGACCTCGGCCATCACCTCGCCCAGCGCCTCGTGCGCCCAGATCTCGACGCCCGGTCCCCAGCGAGCGATCACCTCGGCGGTGCCGCCGATGTAGTGCGAGTGCGAGCAGATCATCGCGACCACCGGGCGATCGAGCAGCGGCCCGAAGGCGTCGAGCACCTCGGCCATCTCCTCGCGGCACTCGCCGGAATCGATCAGGATCGCGCCCTCGTCGCCGCGCACCAGCGTGACGTTGCTCAGGCCGAAGCCGACCGCGCACCAGACCCGGTCGTTGACCCGGTGAACGCGCGGCGCGAAGCCCGCGCCGTGGGCGACGAGCGCCGGGTGGGCGACGGCGCCGGAGGTGGCGCAGGTGACGGGATCGGCATCTTGCATGGGGGCTCCAGAGGGCGAGCGGCCGGGCGGCCGGGCTGGCGGGCGGGCGGGCCTCAGGGACGCGCCCTGACGGTCTCGGCGAGCACCGCATTCAGGCGGTCGGGGTAGTCGGTGATGATGCCGTCGACGCCCCAGCGCACCAAGCGGCGCATCTCGTCGGGTTCGTTGACGGTCCAGGGCAGCACCTTCAGTCCGAGTGCCTTCGCCTCGGCCAGCAGCGACTCGGTCAGATTGCGACGGAACATCGACCAGGTCGTGCAGCCCGCGGCGGCCACCATCCGCGGCAGCGAGCCGCCGTGGTCGGCCACGCGCAACCCGGCATGCCACGGCGAGGCGCCGTCGGCCCCGGGCCGCACCGTGTCGAAGCCCGGGCTCTCGATGGTCAGGCAGGCGGTGGGGATCTCGGGCGCGAGGCGGCGCACGGCCAGCAGCGTGCGCCAGTCGAAGGACTGCACGGTCACACGGTCGACGAGGCCAGATGCGCGCAACTGGCGCACCAGCAGCCGCGCGAAGGTCTCGGGATCGATGACCTCGTCGCCCGAGGCCGGCGTGATCTTGGTCTCGAGGTTCAGCGCCACCCGCCGCGGCTGCTCGCGCACCAGATCGAGCAGCTCGGCGAGCGTCGGGATCGGCTCGCCGTCGACCGCGCGCTGCGCGGACCACTGCCTCGCGTAGTCGCTGCCGGGCCGCAGGCGACCGACATCGTGCCGACGCAGCTCGGCCAGCGGCAGCGCGCGCACCGCCGGCCCCGGCGCCTCGACCCAGCGGCCCTGCGGATCGCGCACGATCGACGGATTCAGCCGCGGATCATGGGTCAGCACGAGCACGTCGTCGGCGGTGACCGCGAGATCGGTCTCGAGGGTGTCGACCCCGGCCGCGAGCGCGACGCGGAAACCGGCGAGCGTGTTCTCGGGGGCCAGCCCGCGCGCGCCCCGGTGGCCCTGGCGGTCGAAGGCGACAGCCGGCGGCGGCAGCAGCGCGAGCCCGAGCAGCGAAACGATGGCGAGAATGCGACAAAGGTCCATCACGTCAGTGTGTCACGAGCGTCGCGGTCGCCGCCGCGCCGGCGCGCGCCGGGCGGAACCGCTCCCAGGCATCGTGAAGACCCTGCCGTCGGCGATCGGGAACAGCCGGTCACCCGGC
>JBIIHU010000213.1:0-6508 GCA_044235405.1 Burkholderiaceae bacterium | reverse complement strand
TGATGGCATACGCATTCCCTGGGTCGAGATCGGCGCTGGGGGCCTCAGCCTGCATGCGACGCCGCTGTCGGTAGCCGACACCTTCGTCCGGCACCGTGCCCAGCGCCCCCGAGCCTGGATCTTCGTGTCGGCCACGCTGTCGATGGGGGGCGACTTCGGGCACTTCACGCGCGCGATCGGCATGGAGGACGCCCGTACCCAGGCCTGGGAAAGCCCTTTCGACTTCGCCCATCACGGGCTGCTCTACGTTCCTGCCGGGATCGGCCCGCCGTCGGGCGTGGATTTCGCGCGTCGTGTCGAGCAGGCGATCTGGCCGCTCGTCGAGGCCAACCGAGGCCGTGCCTTCGTGCTGTGCACGACCTTGCGCATGGTCGAGCAGCTCGCTCGCGGCCTGGCCGCCCGGATCGAAAACGACGCCGGCGAGCTCGAGCTGCTGGTTCAGGGCACGGCATCGCGCGCCGAGCTGCTCGAGCGTTTCCGGCGGGCCACGGCGCCGATCCTCGTGGGTAGCGCGAGTTTCTGGGAGGGCGTCGACGTCCGAGGACGTCAGCTGTCGCTGGTGGTGATCGACAAGCTTCCCTTCGCGCCGCCCGAAGACCCCGTGCTGCGCGCCCGGATCGAGGCGGTGCGTCGTGCCGGCGGCGATCCTTTCCGCGAGCTGCAGATGCCGGGCGCCGCGCTGGCGCTCAAGCAGGGCGCCGGAAGGATGATCCGCTCCGAAAGCGACCGAGGCCTGCTCGTCGTGTGCGACGAGCGCCTAGCCGAGCGACCCTACGGCAGGCGCCTGCTGCGCAGCCTGCCGCCGTTCGCGCGGACGCGCTCCGAGCGCGACGCGCTGGATTTTCTCGCGCGGCTCGATGGGGCGCCGGAACTCAGCGCCACACCTGCCACCAGCGACGATCCTCCTGCCTGAACCCACGGGCCAGGAGCTGGCTGCGCGGGAAGTTGGCCTTCATGACGCGTTCGGTGTCCTTGCGCATGTCCTCGAGGCCAAGGCGCTCGTAGGCCTGCATCGCGATGTACAGGGCCTCCTCGATGGCGGGTGCCTGCGGGTATTGCGCGATCGCGCCCTGGGCCCGATTGATCGCGGCAACCCACGCGCCCCTCGAGAAGTAGTAGCGGGCGATATGCACCTCGCCGGAGGCCATCGCGTTGACCAGGTACTTCATCCGCGCCTCGGCATCGGCCGCGTACCTGCTCTCGGGAAAGCGCGTCACGACTTCGCGGAACGCATCGAAGGAGTCGCGCGCGGCGCGCAGGTCGCGCTCGGAAAGATCCTGGCCGCCGAGGCTGGCAAGCCAGCCCTGCTGCTCGTTGAAGTTGATGAGGCCGCGCAGATAGTAGACGTAGTCGAGGGCAGGATGCGCCGGGAACTGCTTCAGGAAGCGATCGGTGGAGGCAAGTGCGAGGGCTCGCTCGTTATCCTTGAACTGGGCGTAGGCGATGTCGATCTGCGCCTGCTGCGCCCACCTGCCGAAGGGGTAGCGGGCCTCCAGGCGCTCCAGCATCTTGATCGCGGCGGCATATCGGCCGCTTCGCATCTCGTCCTGGGCCTCGGC
Source organism: Burkholderiaceae bacterium (assembly GCA_044235405.1). Taxonomy (GTDB): domain Bacteria; phylum Pseudomonadota; class Gammaproteobacteria; order Burkholderiales; family Burkholderiaceae_E; genus Quisquiliibacterium. The sequence goes on along the minus strand of JBIIHU010000213.1, from coordinate 4,949 downwards.
ATATAATTTCTCGGCGCTCCAGCCGAGCGTCGGGTCGCGCTGATCGTCGGTGCCGCAGCCCGCCAGCATCAGGGCCAATGCGCTCAGCAGCACTCGCAGGGGCCGCAGGAGCCGGGCGTGGAAAAAGCTATCGTCTGCTTGCATGTTTCGCGCTCTCGAGTGGGCTGGCCTGGCAGCCGGGGCGATGCGCCTGGCGCCCGTGAAATCCGGCCCGGGCGTGCCCCCCATCGGCGCGCCACAGTATATCGGAGGGGCCGTGCGCGCCACTGAGTCTGGCGAGCCGCCGGGCAACGGCATCGCGCCCGCGACGGTACTCCGTTTTCCGGCTGCCGAAGGTGCGGGTCAGCGTGCCGACCGTTATCTCGCCTCGCGCATCGGAACGCGGGTCCCGGAGGTCTCGCGCAGCCGTTTGCAGCAGTGGTTCGCTCTGGGCGCTGTCTGGTGCGAGGAACGCGTGCTGCTGCCCGCCACCCGGCTGGCGGGCTACGAGACGCTGCTCGTGCAGCCGCTGCCGCGCGAAGCCGACGACGCTTTCGTGCCCGAACCGTTGCCGATCGACGTCATTCACGAGGATGCCGACCTGCTCGTGATCGCCAAGCCGGCGGGGCTCGTGGTGCACCCGGCGGCCGGGCACTGGCGCGGCACCCTCCTCAACGGGCTGCTGCACCGCCGCCCGGCGCTCGCCCGCCTGCCGCGTGCCGGGATCGTTCATCGCCTGGACAAGGACACCAGCGGGCTGCTTGCGGTGGCTGCGAGCGAGCGCGGCCTCGCCAGTCTCGTCGCGCAACTCTCGGATCGGTCGATGTCGCGGCGATATCTCGCCCTCGCAGCGGGCGAGATCGCGAGCGCGACCGATATCGACGCCCCGATCGGGCGCGACCCCCGGCACCGCACGCGGATGGCGGTCCTCGACCCGCAGCAGGGGCGCGCGGCGCGCACGAGCATCCGCCCGCTCGCGGCCGGGATGTGGCAGCGCCGGCCGGTGACGCTGATCGAGTGCCGGCTGCACACCGGGCGAACCCACCAGATCCGGGTGCATCTGCAGCATGTCGGGCATCCGCTGATCGGCGATCCTGTCTACGGCGCAGGCGGCGTCGCGCCGATCGCCCGGCAGGCGCTGCATGCCTGGCGTCTCGGGTGCCTGCACCCGTCGGGTAGCGGCCCGCAGCACTGGCACGATCCCCCGCCCACGGATTTCATCGACGCGCTGACCGCATGCGGCATCGCGCGCGGAGTGCTGCCTGATGCCTGAGTCTGCTTCCGCCGGCTCTGTGCCCGCGCGCGATCGGGCGTCGGCCGGATGGGTGCCACTCGCCTGGCCCGGCGCGGGGGTGCGTGCAGGATTCACCACGCGCCTCGGTGGCTGCAGCGTCGGTGCCTGGGGCGATGCCCGGGGGGAGGCGGGGCTGAACCTTGGCGCTCACTGCGGCGACGATCCGCGGGCCGTGGCGGCGAATCGGGAGCGGCTGCAGGCGCTGATGCCGGCGTCGCCGAACTGGCTCGACCAGGTGCACGGCACCGAGGTGGCGGTGCTCGACGGTCCGTGCGATTCTCCGCCGCGAGCCGATGCCGCGGTCACCGACAGGCCCGGGGTTGTCCTCGCGATCCTCAGCGCCGACTGCCTGCCCGTGCTGCTCGCCGACGATGAAGGCCGTGTCGTGGGGGCCGCGCATGCCGGCTGGCGCGGACTCGCCGCGGGGGTCCTCGAGAACATGCTGGCCGCGGCCCGTGCGCTGTCGCCGCATTCGCGGCGCTGGCACGCCTGGCTGGGTCCCGCGATTGGTCAGCCAGCCTTCGAGGTCGGCGAGGAGGTGCGCGAGGCCTTCCTGCACGGCGATCGGCAGGCTGCCACCTGCTTTCTCGAAGGCGGGCGTCCTGGCAAGTGGCATGCCGATCTTGCCGGCCTCGCCAGGCGCCGGCTGCTGCGTGCGGGCCTCGATCGGATCGTCGACGCGCAGGTCTGCACGCATCGCGATGCCGAGCGCTTCTATTCCTATCGCCGCGACGGCCTTACCGGGCGCTTCGGCAGCTTCATCTGGCGCGATCCTCGGGGTTGAGCGCGGCGTCATCCCCTTGCCCCGGCGCGTGTCCCTGGACTTCGCGATCGGATGAGGCTGCTCGGGCGTTGCGTCGGCGCTGCGGCGAGCCGAGCAGGTAGAGCAGGATGCCCAACGGGATCAGCCCGGTGCCGATGAAGGTCAGGATCCCTCGCAGCAGCGTGGGTTGCATCACCGAGACGAGCATCGTGACGTAAAGCCACGCAATGGCGACGATGTACATGCGGCCAGCCTGAAGAAAGAGGGGCGACTCGCCGGCACGGCGCCATGCGAGTGCGGCGGGTGTGGGATTTCCGCCCGGTCCGCGCGACTGGGTAGCGAGGCACGCTAAGATGCGGCCTTCGGAGCGAATAACGAAATACCCGTTCCGCGGGATGGTCTTGATGCGCCCGGATGTTGCGCATTGTGCACGCAGGAGGATGATGTCATGGCAGCCGCCGAGAAACCCCGTCGGGCAAGCCGGGCAACCGGAAGCAGTCGTCGACCCGCCGGGGGGGCATCGGCGTCCCCGGGCTCCACTTCGTCGTCGGGGCAGAATGCCCCGCACACCCAGGGTGGTGCCTTCCCTCCTTTCGCCGGCATGCCGTCGCTTGAACTGCCCCGGGGTGCCCGTATCGAGCCCTCGCGGCTTGCCGAGCTGCAGGCCGAGTACGTGCAGCGCTGTCGCGAGCTGCTCGGCGCCGGCGCGGGGCATGCCGCGGTCGGGCTGGCCGACCGACGCTTTGCGGGCGAGGCCTGGCGCGACAGCGGGCCCTTTTCCTGGACTGCGGCGCTCTATCTGCTCAACGCCGAGTTCCTGCGCAAGCTCGCCGAGTCTGTCGAGACCGACCCGAAAACCCACGAGCGCATCCGTTTCGCCACGCAGCAGTGGGTCGACATGCTCTCGCCGGCCAATTTTCTGGTCACCAACCCTGAAGCCCAGCGCCGGATCGTCGAGACCCGTGGCGAGAGCCTGCGAGTCGGCCTCGAGAACCTGCTCTCGGACCTCGAAAAAGGCCGCATCTCCCAGACCGACGAGGAGGCCTTCGAGGTGGGGCGCAACGTGGCGACCAGCCCCGGTGCCGTGGTCTTCCAGAACGAACTGATCCAGATCGTGCAGTACGCGGCGAGCACGCCGCGCGTCGGCAGCCGCCCGCTCCTGATGGTGCCGCCGAGCATCAACAAGTTCTACATCATGGACCTCCAGCCCGATAATTCGCTGGTGGCCTATGCGGTTTCCCAGGGGCACACGGTGTTCATGCTCAGCTGGCGCAACGTCGGCCCCGAGCTTGGGCACCTGACCTGGGACGACTACCTCGAAAAGGGCATCTTCGAGGCGATCCGTGTCGTGCGCGAGATCAGCGGCGCCGATCAGATCAACGCGCTCGGCTTCTGTGTCGGCGGGACCATCCTCGCGACGGCGCTCGCGGCACTCGCTGCCCGTGGCGAACGGCCGGTGGCCTCCCTGACGCTGATGACCACGCTGCTCGATTTCGCCGAGCCGGGCTCGCTGGGCCTGTTCGTCGACGAGGCCTTCGTGCGCTACCGCGAGCAGACCCTCGGTTCGGGCGGCATTCTCAAGGGTCAGGAACTCGCGACCACGTTCTCGTTCCTGCGGCCGAACGATCTGGTCTGGAACTACGTGGTCAGCAACTACCTGAAGGGCGACCGCCCGCCGGCCTTCGACCTGCTCTACTGGAACTCCGACAGCACCAACCTGCCGGGACCCATGTATGCCTGGTACCTGCGCCACATGTACCTGCAGAACGAACTTCGCGAGCCCGATCGCCTGGTCTGCGCCGGCCAGCCGATCGACCTTCACCGGATCGGCGTGCCGACCTTCATCTTCGCGGCTCGCGAAGACCACATCGTGCTTTGGCGCGCCGCCTATGCGTCGACGCAGCTTCTCGATGGGCCGGTTCGCTTCGTGCTCGGCGCGAGCGGCCATATCGCCGGTGCCATCAACCCGGTCTCGAAGAACAAGCGCAGCTACTGGACCGGTCCCGATCGCTACCCCGTCGATCCCGAGGCGTGGCTCGCCGGCGCGACCGAGCGCCCGGGAAGCTGGTGGCAGGACTGGGCGTCGTGGCTCGCGGAGCATCGTGGTGCCGAGAAGCCGGCACCGGCCGCGCCGGGCAACCGCCGTTACAAGGCTCTCGAGCCCGCGCCTGGCAGCTACGTCAAGACGCGTGCGCCGTGACCGATCAGACGTCGCCTCACGTCGGGACCCGCGGGGTCCCGTTCACCCCTGAAGGAGTTCCCGATGAGCAAGAAGATCGCTTACGTTACCGGCGGAATGGGCGGCATAGGCACGGCCATCTGCCGGAAGTTCCATGACATGGACTATCTGGTGATCGCGGGCTGTGGCCCCACCCGCGATTTCGCGCGCTGGCTCGGCGAGCAGAAGGCCGAGGGCTACAGCTTCCACGCGTCGGTCGGCAACGTGTCCGACTGGGATTCGACGAAAGCGGCCTTCGACAAGGTCCGGGCCGATTTCGGCGCGCCGGACATCCTCGTCAACAATGCCGGCATCACGCGAGACGGCGTGTTCCGCAAGATGTCCCTCGACGACTGGAAAGCCGTCATCGATACCAACCTCAATTCGCTGTTCAACGTGACCAAGCAGGTCATCGACGGCATGCTCGACAAGGGCTGGGGGCGGATCATCAACATCTCGTCGGTCAACGGCGAGAAGGGCCAGTTCGGGCAGACGAATTACTCTGCCGCGAAGGCGGGAATGCACGGTTTCACGATGGCTCTCGCCCAGGAGGTCGCCAACAAGGGTGTCACGGTCAACACCGTGTCGCCGGGTTACATCGCGACCGACATGGTGATGGCGGTTCGCGAGGACGTCCGCGAGAAGATCATCCAGACCATCCCGGTCCGACGCCTTGGTCGTGCCGAGGAGATCGG
>JBIIHU010000212.1:0-6514 GCA_044235405.1 Burkholderiaceae bacterium | reverse complement strand
CACCGGAGCCCACGAGCATCGCTTCCTGGCCGGTTGCGGGCACAACCCGCCGCAGGAGCAGCCCGTTGCGTGGGTCGATGCGGTGCTGCGCGCGCGTGAACTCGCCGGCGAGCGCCCGGCTCAGGTTTCGCTCAGCGGCTGAAGCGTCGCACCACGTTGTCGAGCAGGCGCGACACCGGGTTGTCGAAGCCGTTGACCGGCAGCGCGCCGCAGAAGGTGATCGAGCCGACCGAGAAAACCTCGCCGCCGCCGGGGCAGGCGAACCAGCTCATGTCGGCGCGGATCAGCGCCTTGTGCGACTCGCCGGTGATCGTCGTGATGTGCGTGAGCTGCTCTTCGGGGACCACCACCCAGGGCGCCTCGGGCGGGTGGTTCTCGGAGGTGGCGATCACGACGATGCCCTCGGGCGAGCCCTGGCGGCGGTCGACGCGGTCGAGCTCGAAGCCCGCGGCGCCGTGGCCGCTGAAGCCCTCGCCACCGATCGTGTCGCCATCGACGCCTTCCAGGATCCAGCTCACGACCGGGTTGTCTCGCGCTGCCGGGTCGATCCGGTAGTGCGATCCCACGAAATTGCCCTGCGCGGTGAAGCCCACGCCGACCAGCTGCTGCGGCGGGCGGCCGTTGCGTCGCCACAGGCCGCCGTACTGGCCGTCGAACTGGTGGTAGTACTCGCCCGGCTCGGCCGCCCAGGCACGGATGCCGCCCTCGGCTCGACGCACCTCGATCACGCCGTCGCGTGCCGGGTCGAGCGCGATCCGCCAGTAAAAGCCGTTGCCACCGAGATAGATCAGCCGGCCGCCGCGATCGCGGTAGGTCTGCAGCGCGTCGAGCATCGTCGCGGTGTGGTACTCGGGGTGCGATCCGGTGATCACCACCCGGTAGGCGGCGATCAGCTCGGCGCCCTCGTGGTGGAGTTCATGGTCGGTGATCAGGTCGACCTCATGGCCCTGGTGCGCGAGCCACATCAGCAGGTGGCTGTCGGCGGGGTAGTGACGCAGGCCCGAGGCACGTATCTCGGGGTAGGGGTAGGTGAAGTAGCCGAGCCGCAGGTTCAGCATCGGACGGCGCCAGCTCACCAGCCCGATGCCCGAACCATCCGGATGCACGTTGTAGGTCGACAGCCCGTAGTCGCGGTGCTCGCCGGGGTTGTACGGGTAGGCCTGCCACGCGCCGGCCTGGTCGATCCAGGCCTGTCGCCAGCGCGGGTCGGTGATCCACTCGGGCCGCGCGTGATTGCCGTAGACCGTGTACGTGTAGGTGGACACCAGCACCGCGATCCTCGCGCGAGCCTTGCCGCGCGGCGGCACGACGAAGAAGGGGATGTTCTCGCGGGCATCGCCCGCCTCGAGCAGCAGGGCGCAGGCCTGCGAGCGCAGATCCGCGGGGATCGTGATCGCGTGCGTGGCCGGCCAGCGGCAGTCATCGAGATCGTCCTCGTGGAAGTGGATCGCGCCGTACTGCGCGGGCGCATGCCGGAAGCACTGCTCGTCGCCCCGCCAGCGCGAGCCGCGCACCACCCGCGCGGGGGTATTCAGCAGTCGACCGTGGTGCCCGTACGGGCCGATGTCCACAAGGCGGTCACCCTGCGGCTCGCGCGAAAAGTCCCACGCGCCGAGGCAGGCGGCCGGCAGCGTTGCGGCCGCGTCGGGCAGGGGCTCGTCGTCGGCCAGCGCGCGTCCGAGCAGCAGCGGCTGCTCGAGACGGCCGTTGAAGACATCGCGCGGCCTCGCGTCGCTCGCGCTCGCCAGGCTGAGCGCGCGGCCTGGCGCGCCCGGCACCGGGGCGGCGGGCAGGTCGGCGCGCATCCGCTCGTGTGCGGGCAGCGGGTCGCCGCTTCGCGCGTCGATCGCCGCCACCGACAGCCGCAGGGCTGCGCGTTCGGCATCGATGACGAGCAGCACCTGCGCCCACGCGTGCGGTTGCAGCGGCTGCGCGGTCTCGACGGCGCAGGTGCCGCCATCGCGGGTGCCGACCGTGGCGCGCAGCGTCAGCGAGGGCGTCAGTTCGAGTTCGAATCCGCGGCCTTGCTCGTCGCGCAGCGACGCGATCACCTGCCGCCGGGTTCGCGCGAGCGTGGGAAGCACCCGGATCGCGAGGCTGCAGCTCGCGCGCCCCGCCAGCAGGTCGGCCGGCCCGAGCACCGCCCAGGAGCCCAGCGGCACCTCGCGAGGTCCGGGCTCGGCGAGCGACTCGACCGCGATCGCCAGCGGCTCGGTGCGCACGCCGCCGATCGCCGGGTTGGGATCGGCGCAGTGCACACGCACCACGCGGGCCCGCACCGGCTGCCCGGTGGCATTGGCGACATGGAAGCGCAGCGTCTCGCCGGGGCGGACGGAGAGGCGTTCGGCGTAGCCGGCGAGCGGCAGCATGCGGGGCTCCTTGCGGTCGGTTGGCTCGCGCGATGCTCGCGGCTTCCGCCGTCATGGTCAAGGCGATTCCGGATTCCGATCGCGGCCGCTTGGCGCCGCGCGTGCCGCGGTCGAGACTGCGGCCCTTCGACACCGGCACGAGGAGAGCGGGCATGCGCGAGAACAGGGTCCGAACGATCTGGAAGCAGGGCGGCGCGGTGGTCAACGGCTGGCTCGGGATCCCGAGTTCGGTGGCCGCCGAGAACATGGCGCAGGCCGGCTGGGATTCGCTGACCTGCGATCTGCAGCACGGTCTGGTCGACTACACCACCGCGGTGCCGATGCTGCAGGCGATCAGCACGACGGCGACCACGCCGCTGGCCCGGGTGCCCTGGAACGAGCCCGGCATCATCATGAAGCTGCTCGATGCCGGCGCCTACGGGATCATCTGTCCGATGATCAACTCGCGTGCCGAGTGCGAGGCGCTGGTCGGCGCGGTGCGCTACGCGCCGAAGGGCTTTCGCAGCTTCGGTCCCACGCGCGCGATCTGGTACGCCGGGTCGGACTACGCGACGCAGGCCAACGACAACATCCTCGCGATCGCGATGATCGAGACACGCAAGGCGCTCGACAACCTCGACGAGATCCTGAGCACGCCCGGCCTCGACGGCATCTACGTCGGCCCCTCCGACCTCGCGCTGTCGCTCGGCGGGGTACCGAAGCTCGACCAGACCGATCCGCCGATCGTCGAGGCGATCCGTCGCATCGTCGACGCCGCGAAGCGGCACGGCGTGCACGCGGGCATCCATTGCGGCACCACCGCCTACGCGCGGCAGGCGATCGACTGGGGCTTCCAGCTCGTGACGATCGCCGCCGACAACGCGCTGCTCGCGCAGGCTGCCCGCACCGCGGTGAACGAGATGAAGGGCGCCGCCGCGCGCTCCGGGCCGGCCGGGCCCTACTGAACGGGTCTGGCGGGCAGCCCGGCGGGTCGTGCTCAGCGGCCGCCGGCGAGTTCGCGACGCACGATCGCCGCGCCTTCGACCAGCGCCGCCAGCTTGGCCCGGGCAAGCGGGCGCGAGCTCGCCGAGAAGCCGCAGTCGCAGGTCAGCCAGAGCCGCTTCGGCGAGCCGTGCTCGAGCACGGTCCGGATGCGCTCGGCGACATCCTGGGCGCTCTCGACGTACATCGATTTCACGTCGATCACCCCGGCCGCGAGTTCGCGCTCGGCGCCGATCTCGCGCCACAGCGCGACTTCGGCCATCTCGCGGTTGGCGAACTCGAGGGCGAACTGGTCGGCACGCGCGTCGAGCATCGCCGGAAACAGCGGCCGGTAGCTGCGCTTCATGCCGGGGCGGCCCTGGTTGTTGCCGAAGCAGATATGCAGCGCGATCTTCGCGTTCACGCCTTCGACGGTCCGATTGAACAGCCTGACCGTCTCGGCCACCGGGACCTCCCGCGTGCCGCCGGCCGCCGAGGGTTCGTCGATCTGGATGAAGGTGGCGCCTGCGGCCACCAGCCGGCGCAGCTCGGCATTGACGATGTCGGCGAGGTCGTGCAGCAGCGCGAGGTCATCGCCGCGAGCATAGCCGCCGGCCGCGACGATCGGCAGCGCGAGCGTCAGCGGTCCCGGGCAGCAGATCTTGGCCGGCGCATCGGTGATGCTGCGCAGCAAGCGCCACTCGGCGACCAGGCCGAGCCCCTCGGGCGGTGCGGTCACGCGCTCGACGGTCTCGAAGTGTGGGGCGCTGTCGTAGCTCATCACGCCGAGCTTGCGCCGAGGCGGCACGACCCGCAGCCCCTGCAGCTTTTCGACGATGTTCCACAGGAAGCGCTGGCGCGCCATCTCGCCGTCGGTGATCACGTCGAGGCCGGCCTGCTGCTGGTCGGCGATCGCGACTCGCACCGCGTCCTCGAGCGCTTCCTCGAGGTCGGCCGGGCCCGCGTCGCCCGCGCGCATCGCCCGTCGCGCGGTGATCAGCCAGCCGGGCGAGGCATGCGAACCCACGCCCTGGGTCGGTAGAAGCGGCAGTTCCTGGTCGTCGAGGGAGGGCATCGGCAGATCCTTGGGGGGTCGGCGGGGAAGTCGTCGGGCATCCGGCGGGGATCAGGCCGGCTCGCGCGCGAGGCCGTCGAGGGCCTGCGCGAGCACCGTCTGGGCACGCGCGACGGTGCTCGTCAGCCAGGCCGCATCGTCGAGGAAGAAGGCCGCCCGCACCTGCCCGCGAATTCGTTCGCCGAGCGCCGAACGCGGATCGTCGCGCCGATGCAGCCAGTTGTCGGCAACCAGCGCGGTGAGCACGGTTTCGGCCGGGGTGGTGCCGACCTCGAGTGCGATCGCGACCACGGTGGCGGCCCGCGGGCTCCAGCCGGCCACAGCCTCGCGCAGGTTGCCGCCGAGCACCACCGAGACCGATTCGCCCGACGCGGGCGACGTGACGTCGGCGCCCCACCAGGCGCGGGCCAGCGCGAGTTCGCGCGAGCCGGGCGCGTGCCGGCAGATCAGTTCGGTATGCCCCGCCGGCCCGAGACCGGTGTGGTGGTCGAGCACGCAGACGGCTGCCGCCTTGCGCAGCGTGCGCGAAAGCAGGTCGGCGATCGTGCGGTGCGACCAGCACGGCGCCCCGCCCCCGTAGAAGAGGCCATCGGGATGCGTGTACTGGCCGCCCGAGATCGCCCGGGCCATGCCCTGCCGGCCCAGGCGTGCCACCGCCGCGTCGAGGTCGGCGCGCAGCCTGCCGAGCGCGGCAGTGCCCCATTCGTCGGGCACGAGCAGCGGGTGCACGCCGGCATAGTCGGGATTGACTGGCGGCGCGGTGAAGTCGACGAAGTTGCGGTTGACGTCGATGTTCTCGTGATCGACCCGGCGCAGCCATGAGAAGCCGTAGGGATTGACCGCATGCACCAAGGCCAGCGCGGTGTCCGCGGGCAGCCTGTCTGCCAGCGGCCCGGCAAGAGCCGCCCGCTGGCATGCGCTGCCGTGCAGGCCCTCGACGCCGTGGGTGCCCGACAGGCTGAGCACGACCCGAGCGGCATCCGGCGGGCCGATCCAGGCGAGGTCGGTGGCAAGGGCTTCCCCGTGCAGGCCCTGGCGGGGGTGAGCCACCGACTCGATGCGCGCGCCGCGTCGGGTCGCGGCATCGAGAAAGGCGATGCGGGCATGCGCGTAGTCGGAGGGCATCGGGTGGCTCATGACGGGATGCGATCGGCGGGGGTGTTGGCAGCCCGGCCATGATGTCATGGCTTGCGGCTGATCAGCGCGTCGCGTGCTGGCGCGGGCGGTCGCGCGCGGTCGCTGACGCGCGTCAATCGCGTCGCGGGGGCTTACGCGATAACGGAGCTTCCGCTATTCGCAAGGAGCATCCGATGCGATCCCAGTTCCATCGCGCCGCCGTGCTGGCAGGCGCCTTCGCGGCGGCCTTCGCGCTGCCCGCCGCGCCCTCTCGGGCCGGCTTCCTGATCAACGACGACTTCGACGCGGGCATCATCGGCTACAGCGCCACCGGGCCGGTATCCAACGGCACGTCCGCGGTGCAGATCCGCCCGGGCACCGACAGCCTGAACACCGGCACCACCGCCGGCTTCGACGGCTTCTTCGGCAGTTCCGGCCGCTTCCTGTCGCTAGGCGACTTCAACGGCGCGCTGGGCAACGGCACGCCGGCCGGGCCTGTCGGCGCCACCACGCCGCAGGTCAGCACCGCGCGCTTCGCGCTCGGTGTCTTCGACCCCGGCAGCTACCGTCTCGGGCTGAGCTTCGACTTCGTGTTCGACACCAACCTGGCACCCGGCACCACGCAGGCGCGCAGCCCCGACGACTTCGTGGTCACGCTGAGCGACGGCAACGGCATGCTGCTCGAACTGCTGCGCTTCGACGACGTGCTGCGCAACGAATCCGGCCGGCGCGGGTCGTGGTCGGGCGATGTCGACTTCACGCTGACCAGCCAGCAGCCGGTGTCGCTCAGCTTCAGCCTCACCGAGTACGCCAATGCCGGGGACTCGGCCGCGGGCATCGACAACCTCGGGGTGGTACCGATCGCGCCGTCGATCGCGCTGCTCGCGATCGGGCTGCTGGGCTTGCGCAGCCTGCGCCGGCACGAGCGTGCGATCGGCTGAATCGGGGCTTCGATCGTCGTGGCGCGTCGCCGGACGCGCCACGGCGACCGGTC
>JBIIHU010000211.1:0-6516 GCA_044235405.1 Burkholderiaceae bacterium | reverse complement strand
CGGCGCGCCAGTGCGCGACCGCCTCGATCGGGTTGTTGACCGTGGAGTTCACGTGCTTGCCAACCAGCTGCACCGCGACGTCGCCGCCGCCCTTGAAGGGCACGTAGGTGAACTTGCGGCCCGCCACCTTCTCGAGGGCCACCGTGATGATCTGGTCTTCCTGGCGCGAGCCCGTACCGGCCATCTTGAAGGTGTTCGGCGGCGCCGCCTTCACCGCCTCGAGGTACTCGCGCGCGGTCTTGTAGGGCGTCTCGGCGTTGACCCACAGCACGAACTGGTCGAGCGCGAGCATCGCCACCGGGGTCATGTCCTTCCAGTTGAAGGGCACGCCGGTGCCCAGCGGCGTGGTGAACAGGTTCGACAGCGTGATGACGATCTTGTGCGGCTCGCCACGCGCCGCCTTGACGTCGAGGAAGCCCTCGGCGCCGGCGCCGCCCGACTTGTTGACGACCACGAGCGGCTGCTTCATCAGCGCGTGCTTGCTGATCACGCCCTGCAGGAATCGCGCCATCTGGTCGGCGCCACCGCCGGTGCCGGCGGGGACCACGAACTCGACCGGCTTGGTCGGCTCCCAGGCGCAGGCCAGCGGCGCGGCGATCAGGCTCGCGACAAGCAGCGCCGCTCGGGCGAGCCGGCCGGTGGCGGGACGGGCGAGCCGGGAGGCCGGAAGGGCGCGTGTGTCGGACATTTGCGAAGTTCCTGACTGATTTCGAAGGCGCGAATGGTACGTGCTGGTCCGCGAAGTAGAATCAATGGTTTCGCTTTTTGCTCAGGGATTGCTCTCACATGTCCGACGCTCGCACGCTCATCGACCTCATTGCCGCCGGCGCCGACGGCGACGTCGCGCTCACCTCGCCGGGTGCCGTCGCGCTTTCCTTCGCCGCGCTGCGCGCCCTGGTCAGCGAAACGGTGGCGACGCTCAATGCCAGCGGCATCGGCCGCGGCGATCGTGTTGCGATCGTGCTGAACAACGGCCCCGAAATGGCCACCGCCTTCATCGCGGTGGCCGCGGGCGCGGCATCGGCGCCGCTGAACCCCGCCTACCGTGCCGACGAGTTCGAGTTCTACCTGTCGGACCTGAACGCGAAGGGCCTGATCGTCGAGGCCGGCAGCAGCTCGCCCGCGGTCGAGGTGGCGCGCCGCCTGGGTGTTCGCGTGATCGAGCTGCAGCCCCGGCGCGAGCGCGGCGCGGGCGCCTTCACGCTCGACGCGGGGCCCGCGGCGGCGGCCGCCGCGCCGGGTGCGGCGCAGCCCGACGACATCGCGCTGGTGCTGCACACCTCGGGCACGACCTCGCGGCCCAAGATCGTGCCGCTGTCGCAGCGCAACGTCTGTGCGTCGGCGCGCAACATCCGCAACTTCCTCGCCCTCACCGCCCAGGACCGCGGCCTGAACATCATGCCGCTGTTCCACATCCACGGCCTGATCGCCGGCGTGCTCGCGCCGCTGTCGGCCGGCGGCCAGGTCTGCTGCACGCCGGGCTTCAACGCGCTGAAATTCTTCGGCTGGATGGAGGAGGCGCGGCCCACCTGGTACACCGCGGTGCCCACGATGCACCAGGCGATCCTCGGGCGTGCCGCCAACAACCGCGCGATCATCGAGGCCAACCCCCTGCGTTTCATCCGCTCGTCGTCATCGGCGATGCCCACGCAGGTCATCCGCGAGATCGAGGAAGTCTTCGGTGCGCCGCTGGTCGAGTCCTACGGCATGACCGAGGCGGCCCACCAGATGGCGGCCAACCCGCTGCCGCCGCGCAGCCGCAAGCCGGGCTCGGTGGGCATCGCCGCCGGCCCCGAGGTCGCCATCATGGACGCCGATGGCCGGCTGCTGCCGGCGGGCGAGATCGGCGAGATCGTGATCCGCGGCGAGAACGTCACGAGCGGCTACGAGAGCAACCCCAAGGCGAATGCCGAGGCCTTTACCCATGGCTGGTTCCGCACCGGGGACCAGGGCGTGATGGATGCCGAAGGCTATTTCACGCTGACCGGGCGGCTCAAGGAGATCATCAATCGCGGCGGCGAGAAGGTGTCGCCGCGCGAGGTGGATGAAGTGCTGATGGACCACCCGGCGGTCGCGCAGGTCGTCACCTTCGCGATCCCGCACGACAAGCTCGGCGAGGAGGTCGGTGCGGCGGTGGTGCTGCGCGAGGGCGCTGCCCTGACCGAGAAGGAGCTGCGCGAGTTCGCCGGCAAGCGGCTGGCCGACTTCAAGGTGCCGCGCAAGGTGATCTTCCTGGAGGAGATCCCGAAGGGCGCCACCGGCAAGCTGCAGCGCATCGGGCTCGCCGCCAAGCTGGGCCTGGCCTGAGGGCCTGGCGCCCCAGGGGGAGGCCGGCTGCCGGCGCGACGCCCGGCGCCGTTGCGCCGGGCAGTTTAGAGGTGCCCCGCCTGTGCCGTCAGGCCGGCATCCTGAACCATGAGGTTCAGGTCGGCCGCAGCGGGCATCACATCAGGTTCGTCCGACGAGGGGACGATCACAACAGCGACGCGCGATTCGCCACGGCCTGGTACAGCACATTGGTTCAAGGAATGTAAGGCCTGGTCGAGCACCGCAGGGCGCCACCATTGTAGCGCCCCTGTTGCCGGGTCCGGGCCTTCCCGTGGCGGATGGCCGCTGGTCGCGGGGCATGCAGGCTCAGAACAGCGAGTCCTGGCGCTTGAGTTCGTCCTCGAGGGCCTGGTTCATCGCGCGCAGCCGACGCGAGGTTTCGGCCGCGGGCGAGGCTCCGCCACCGTGGCGCGCCGCCAGCAGCGCCTCGGCCAGTCGGAGGGCCGCCCCGACCGCGATCCGGTCGAGGTGCGTCAGGCGGTTCTCGTCGCGAACGCTGCGCATGGTCTCGTCGACCAGTGCCGCAGCGGCCAGCAGCCCGGCCTTTTCATCGGGGCCGACCGCGAGACGGTAGTCGCGGTCGAGGATGCGCACCTCGATCTGTTCCATGTCAGTCCTGCGCGTCGGCGTCGTGGGCATCGGCCACATCGGCGATATCGGCGCCGTCGGAAGCGGCGGGCATGTCGGCGGGCAGCCTGGCGAGTGCACGACGGACGCGCTCGCGGGCTTCGTCCATGCGGCTCCCGAGTAGCTGCTCGCGTTCGCGTGCGCTGTCGAGTTCGGCCCGCAGCTGGCTGTTTTCGTCGGCCAGGCGGCGCGCCGACGCGATGAGGCGCTCGAGCTGGTGCTCGAGGCGTTCGAGTTCCGGATCCATGGGCCGATGGTAGGCAGCGAGCGCAGGAGGGTCAAGCCGGCGTCCGCGCCGGTCGGTGGCGCCGCTTGCGATAGCATCGCCGGGTGATGTTCATGCCGACCATCCTGGACTTTCCGCTTCCGCGCGCCTGGCTCGCCACGCTCGTGCTCGCGCTGCTGCTCGCGCTGGCGGGCGCCCCGGGCCGCGCCGCGCCGCAGCGGGTGGACGCGGTCGAGGTGGAACTCGTCGCGCGCGATGCTGCGGCAGTGGCCGGTCGGCCGCTGCAGGTCGCGCTGCGCATCCGCCATGATCCGCACTGGCATACCTACTGGCGCAACCCTGGCGACTCCGGCTTGCCCACCCGGCTCGAGTGGCAGCTGCCCGCCGGCTGGCAGGCTGGCGAGATCCGCTGGCCCGCACCCTCGCGGCTGCTGATCGGTCCCCTGGCCAACTACGGCTACGAAGGCGAGGTCCTGCTGCCGGTCAGCATCACGGTGCCCGCGGGTGCTGCTGCCGAAGCCATGGCGGACCTGCGCGTGCGGGCTAGCTGGCTTGTCTGCAAGGATGTCTGCATCCCGGGCGAGGCCGAGCTCGCCCTGCGCCTGCCGGTGCGGGCGGCGGGCGAGGCACCGCCCGCGCCCTGGCGCGGCGCGATCGACGCCACGCTGGCCGCCCTGCCGGCGCCGGGGCCGGCGGTGGTCGCGGCGGTTGCCGACGGCATCCTGAAGCTGGCCTTCGCGGATACCGGCGTGCGACAGGCCGAGTTCTTTCCCTACGAGGCGGCGCGGGTGGCCGCCGCCGCCGCGCAGGATCTCGATCGGCTCGCCGGCGCTGTGCCGGCGCGGCTGCGGCTGTCGGTGCCGCTGGCCGAGGGCGTCGACGGCGCGGCGTGGCTCGCCGGCTTTGGCGCGGGCCGCCCGATCGGGGTCCTGCGACAGGATGCCCAGGCCGTCGAGGTCGTGGCCACGGCCGGTGCGATCCCGGCCGAGCCGGGCGAGCGCATCGGCAGCGCGCGGGGGCGGCAGCTTCTCGCGGTCGCGCCCGGGAGCGCGGGCGGTCTGCTCGATGCGGCCGGGCGCGCGGCGAGTTCGGCCGGTGCACGGGCATCCGCCGAGGCCGGTGCCGCGCTGTCCTTCGGCCTGGCGCTGGTCTTCGGCGCACTTGGCGGGCTGATCCTCAACCTGATGCCCTGCGTCTTTCCGGTGATCGGACTGAAGCTGAGCGCGTTCGCCGGTGTGGGCGCGGCGCAGGCTCGGCGCGGTGCGCTCGCCTTCGCCGCGGGCGTTCTCGTCACCTTCCTGCTGCTTGCCGGCCTGCTGCTCGCGCTGCGCGCGGCGGGACAGGCGGTGGGCTGGGGCTTCCAGCTGCAGTCGCCGGTCTTCGTGGTGGCGCTCGCCCTGCTTTTCGTGCTTCTGGCGCTGAATTTCGCAGGGGTCTTCACGATCGGTACCGCGCTCACCCGACTGGGCGAGCACGAGGCCGCCCTGGCCGCGCGGGCGGGCGTGGGCGGCGGCGCCGGTGCGGCCGCCTCCTTCGGCTCGGGCGTGCTCGCGGTGCTGGTCGCCACCCCCTGCACCGCGCCCTTCATGGGGTCGGCGCTGGGCTTCACCCTCGGCCAGCCCGCGCCCGTCGTGCTGGCGGTGTTCGCCGCCATCGCCGTGGGGATGTCGCTTCCCTACGTGCTGTTCGCCTTCGTGCCCGCGCTGGTCGGGCGGTTGCCCCGCCCCGGGCCCTGGATGGAAAGCCTGCGGCAGTTCATGGCCTTCCCGATGCTCGCGAGCGCGGCGTGGCTTGCCTGGGTGCTCGGCCAGCAGGCCGGGATCGACGCGGTCCTGAGCCTTTGTCTGGGCGCCGTGCTGCTCGCGCTCGGTGCCTGGATCGTCGGCCGTTTCGTACCCTTCGGGTATCCGGCGAGCGCGCGCATCGTCGCCGCCTGGCTGCTCGCCGTGGCCGCGGCGGCCGGAGGGTTGTGGCTCGCCTTCGCCGATCTTGCAGCAGGGTCCCACGAGGCACCTGGCCAGGTATCGCGCGAGCCGGCGGGTGCCGGGGCCGGGGGGCAGGCGCTTGCGCAGGCCGGGGCCGACTGGGGGCCATGGAGCCCGGCAGCCGTGGCGCAGGCGCGCGCGCGCGGCCAGCCGGTCTTCGTCGATTTCACGGCCGCCTGGTGCGTCAGTTGCCAGGCGAACAAGCGGCTCGTGCTCGAGCGCGAGGCGGTGCGCGAGGCCTTCGCGCGTGCCGGCGTGCTGCGGCTGCGCGCCGACTGGACCCAGCGCGATCCGCAGATCGCCGCCGAGCTCGCCCGTCACGGCCGCAACGGCGTGCCGCTCTACCTGCTCTACGGTGGCGCGGGCGAACAGCCGCGCATGCTGCCGGAGCTGCTGACCACGGGGCTCGTCCTCGAGGCGCTGGCGGCGCTGCGCTGACCGGGCGAGCGGTCGGGGTCGCCCGTGGCCGGGCGCACGAAGCGGACCGGATCGGCCGAGGGCTGGCGGCCGGCGAGGGTCGTGGTTGCTATACTGGATTCGCTTTCGGTGCCGGATACCCGCTCGGGTATCCGGTTAAACGGGAAGCAGGGAGCCTTCGCGGCGCGCTGCGCGTCACGCTTTGGCCAACCTGCGCTGCCCCCGCAACGGTAAGCAGGCGCGATCGGTCTTCAACCCGATCGCGGGCGGGCCCATGCCACTGGCGATCGACCGTTCACGTCGTCGCTGGGAAGGCGGTCCGCTCGGTCCTGCCAGCCCGGATACCGGCCGAGAGGGGGAGGGCTGCCGGCTGGCGCCTTCACGTCGCCAATGTGTCGCTGCGGTGGGCAGCGACCCGGTGCGTCGACCCGCATCTCCGGCTGGTCGGCGCGGGAGCCCTTCTTGTCATCCTTGCTCAAGTCCCGCCGGGTCGCGGCATGCGCGGCGCTCGCGGGAGCGTTCGCGGCATCGGCCCACGCCCAGAGTCTCCCCGAGGTCGTCGTCACCGCCACGCGCAGCGAGCGTGTGCTCGACGAGATGCTGGTCGACATCCGCGTGATCGACGCGCTCGAGATCGCGCGCTCGGGCGTCACCTCGCTGCCGGAACTGCTGCGCGCGCGCGGCGGCCTCGAGATCTCGCAGAACGGCGGGCCGGCCTCGCTTTCGGGGGTCTTCGTGCGCGGCACGAAGACCGCGCAGACACTGGTGCTGGTCGACGGCGTTCGTCTCGAGAATCCGGCCGGCGGCGGTGCGAATCTCGAATACCTGCCACTTGCCGCGATCGAGCGCATCGAGATCGTTCGCGGCCCGGCCTCGGCGCTGTACGGGTCGGCGGCGATGGGCGGTGTGATCCAGATCTTCACGCGCGGCGGT
>JBIIHU010000030.1:0-20311 GCA_044235405.1 Burkholderiaceae bacterium | reverse complement strand
AGCCCTCGCGACCGAGGGTTCCCCCGGCGTACTCGAGGCGCAGATCGAAGCGGGTGCTCAGGCCGAAGGCCGCGCCCACGCCGAAGCCCACCGACCCGAGCGGCGCGTACACGCCGAGGTCCGAGGTCTTGCCCGCGAGAGGGGACAGGGACAGCACGAGGGCGGTGAAGGATCGCATCAGGGCCGTCGTCGCGTTGCTCATCGCGGTTCTCCTGGTGGGCCGGGTTGTCGACGTCTGCACCCAGCCTAGCGTTGCACGCGCGCGCGTGGGAGCAGCCGGGTCGCCGAACGGTGATTCAGCCGGCAGGAACGGCGTCTGCGCCCCCGGGATGTTGCTGCCCGGCAACAGCGGGTTCGGGGGATTCGGTCACGGGTTTTCGGCCCTTCTCAGCCACCCGCGGGCGACGAGCGCAGGCCGTAGATCGCCGATCCGGCGAAAAGGTACTCGGCGCGCAGAAGTGCCGGGGTGCGCGACTCGGCGAATTCGAAGCCGAGCACGGCGATGCGGTCGCCGTCGACGATCTCGGCGATCTTCCAGGCCTGCATCCGCGTCAGCGGCGCGAGTTCCACATGCCAGACGCGATCGCGCCGCTCCGGCAGGCGGGCGCGCGCCAGCAGCGCCGCGCCGTCGACGCCGGCGGTCTGAGGCGGCACCGTGCGACGGCCGAGATCGGGCGGCAGTCGCGATTCGGCGGGCAGCTCGAGATCGAGTTCGGCATGCGGGTTGCGCCAGGCGACCCGGCGCGCGGTGCCTTCGAGCCAGATCGGGCGCGAAAGATCGAAGCTGCTCCAGCCGTGGTGCGCCAGTGCCGTGCCCGCGGGCCATGCCGCGAGCATCACGAGCAGGGAACGTCGTCGCATGGGTCGGGTCTCCATCGATGAGCGCAAACGGATGCTCAAGCGTAGGCGATCGCGCGGCCGCAGGCGAGGATCATCAGCCAGAGCAGCAGCGAGGCCAGACGCTGGGTGCGGGCGATCGCGTCGCGCCGGGTCAGGCCGCCGCGCGCATGGAAGGCCGCCGCATTGCTGCCGGCCACCATCAGCAGCGTCATCTTGAGGAGGAAAGCGCGGTTGGCGACGAGTTCGAGCGGCTGGCTGGCGAACATCGCGAGCCCGCTCAGCGCTGCCAGGCCGAAACCGCCCGCCACGAGTCCGAGCGCGAGGCGATCGACGGCTTCGGGCTGCGCGGCCGATTGCCAGTGGCGAAGCTCGACCAGCACGAGGTTGCCCAGCAGCAGCGCGATGCCCACCAGATGAAGCACCTCGAGCGCGGGATACAGCCAGGGATGCGTGGCGATCGCGGCAAACGGGTTGGGAGTCGCCATGACGATCGTGCGCGTCGCCGCCCTCGCGTGCCGGTTGCGCGAGCTCGGCGCGCCTCAGGCCACGCCGTGGCTGCGGAACCAGCCGAGCATCTGCTGCCAGCCATCCTCGGCGGCCTCGCGCCGGTACGAGGGTCGGTAATCGGCATGAAAGGCATGCGGCATGTCGCGATACAGGATGAAGCGGCTGGCCCGGGCGGCAGGCGAGCCGGTTCTGAGCACCTCCTGCATCGCGGCCACCCTCGACACCGGGATGCCGGCGTCGGCCCCCCCGTACAGGCCGAGCACCGGCCCGCGCAGCCCTGCTGCCACGTCGAGCGGCGTGCGGGGCATCGCGGGCGGCATCGGATTCAGGCCACCGTACCAGGAGACACCGGCCTTCAGGCGCGGGCTGTGCGCCATCGCCTTCCAGACCGTGCGCCCGCCACGGCACATCCCGGTGATGCCGATGCGACGCTGCGCGACACGCGGATGGCCCGCGGCGAAATCGATCACCGCATCGAGATCGGCGAGCATCCGGGCATCGTCGAGCTGGTTGGCCTTGGCCACCACCTCGCGCACCTCGGTGAGCTTCGACAGGTCGCCGAAGCGGAAATAAGGGTCGAGCGTCAGCGCCGCGTAGCCCGCGCGCGCCAGTCGCCGGCAGATGTCCTTCTGGTACTCGTGCATGCCGAAGATCTCGGGGATCACGAGCACCGCGGCGTGGCGCCCCTTGCCTGGCGGCGCGGCGAGGTAGGCCGGCATGTCGCCGCCGTCGACCGCGATGCGCAGGTCGGCTACCTCGAGTCCGTCGGCCGGCGTGCGTATCGCGGTCGATGCCGCCAGCGGCCCGGCCGCGAGCGCGAAGCCCGCACCCGCCCCGCCGGCGAGGAAGCCCCGGCGCGAGGTCGGGACGGCGGGCAGCAGGCTCTCCAGGTGAGGGTCGTCGAAGTGCATCGAAGGGGCGGCGTGGTCGGTCATCGCGGGCTGTCCTGGTGAAGGTGCGCATCCATCGCGTGCAGGCTCTCGAAGGCCGGCGGGGCATCGTGCTCGCCGGCATCGGGCGGGGTCTCGTGCTTGAGATCGGGACGCCGCAGCCAGGCCGACTGCAGGCCGGCCACGCGCGCCGCGCGCACGTCGAGCTGCCAGTCGTCGCCGACGTGCAGCGTGGCGGCCGGATCGGTTCCAGCCATCCGGCATGCCGCGTGGAACATGCGCGGGTCGGGCTTGGCGCAGCCGATGTCGTGCGCACTGATGCAGCCGGCGAAGTAGGGCGCGAGGCCGATCGCGGCGATGTCGGCGTTGCCGTTGGTCACCGCGACCAGACGGTAGCGCCGCGACCAGGCCTGGAGCACCGGCATGACATCAGGGTAAAGGCTCACCCGCTGGCGCGCCGCGAGGAAGACCTCGAAGGCAGGCTCGGCGAGCTCGGCTGGATCACCGGTCTGCACCAGCGCACGCCGCAGCAGCTCGCGTCGCAGCCAGCCCATGTCGTGGGCCCGCTCGGGGCGCTCGGCGAGCAGCTGGCGGCGCAGGCTCTGACGCAGCTGCGGCGTGAAGGCGGTTGCGGTGGCGGGCGCCTGCTCGCGCAGCCATTGCGCGAGTGCAGCCTCGGCCGCCACCAGCGTGGGCAGCACCGGCCAGAGCGTGTCGTCGAGGTCGAGCGTGATGGCTTCGATGGGATGGACGATCGGCATGCCGGCAGTTTAGCCTGCGCGCTCACACCATCGCCGCGCGACCCATCGTTTCGATCCCCGTTCCCATGTGCGCCAATTACACGCCCGTGCGACCCGAACGGCTGCGCCGCTGTTTCGGCGTCGGCGTCAGCCGCGACGACTGGGTGGCCGAGGCCTACCCCGGCAACGTCGCGCCGATCGTCTGCGCGGGCGCAGGCGCACCCGAAGCGCGCGTCGGTCGGCTCGCGATCTTCGGCCTGATTCCGCCATGGTCGGTCGACGGGCGCGACTTTCGCCGCTGCTACAACGCCCGCAGCGAGACCGTGGCCGAGAAGCCGTCGTTTCGCCACGCGTGGCGGTCGTGCCAGTGGTGCGTGGTGCCGGCCGAGGATTTCTTCGAGCCGAGCCACCAGGCGGGACGAGCGGTGCGCTGGCGCATCGCGTCGGCCGACGGCAGCCCGCTGGCGATCGCCGGCCTCTGGGAGAGCTGGTGCTCGCCAGCCGGCCAGGTGATCGGCTCCTTCACGATGCTGACCATCAACGCCGACGGCCATCCGGTGATGGGGGCATTCCACGCCCCAGGCGAGGAGAAGCGCTCGGTGGTGCTGCTGGCCGCCGACGAGATCGATGCATGGCTGTGCGCCGATACCGGGCAGGCCAGGGCGCTGCTGCGCGCCTTCGAGGCGTCGCGGGTCCGCGCCGAGCCGGCGCCGCGGCCTCCTCGGGGCCATCAGCCCGTGCCGCCACCGCCTCCGGGCGCTCAGCCCCCGGCCTGAGCGCGCCCGAGACACTCGGCCAGCGACCGCCGCTGGCACCCGGTGCGATCGAAGTTGGCGGGGGCGAGCCAGGCCTCGTAACCGGGGCGCAGCCGGGTCCAGTCGCCGTCGGTCATGCCGAACCAGGCGGTGTCGCGGTTGCCGCCCTTGAAGACCATGTGCTGGCGGAAGATGCCCTCGAATTGGAAACCGAATCGCAGCGCCGCCTTGCGCGAGGGCGCGTTGTCGGCATGGCACTTCCACTCGAAACGACGGTAGCCGAGCTCGTCAAAGACATGGCGGGCGAACAGCGCCAGCGCCTCGGTGGCCACGCGCGTGCGCGCGACCGCCGGCCCCCAGAGGATGTTGCCGATCTCGATCACGCCGTGCTCGGGCGTGATGCGCATCAGACTCTGGCGACCCTCGCAGCGCCCGCTCGCGGCATCGATCACCGCGAACATCAGCGGATCTGGCGAGGCGGCCGCACGTGCCATCCAGGCCTCGAAGGCGGGCCGCTCCCCCGGGCTCTCGAAGAGGTAGCGGAAACGGGCATCGGCGCCAGGCGCCATCGAGGCGGCAAAGAGGTCGTCGCCATGCCGCGCCGGCTCGAGCGGCTCGAGGCGGCACCAGCGGCCGGTGAGGGCGATCCGCTGCGGGCGGGGGCAGGGCTGCCAGTCGTGCAGCCGGGCGTCGTCTGAGGTGCTTGGAGGCATTACGGCATGATGATCCGTTTCCGGGGGCGCGGCCAGCCCGTGCGCTGCGCGGGCTTGGTCGTGCCGGCGGCGGCGGCGTAATCTGCGGCCTTCCGGAGACAGCCCATGCCCGACGCCATCGCCATCGCCCCGTCCGCCAGCGCCGCGCCCCCTGCAGCGCCCGACGTCCCCGCTGCGGCGGGTCTGGCTGCCGCCGCTGCGCCAGCCGGCCGTGCCGCGGCGATCGCCGACGCCTGCCGCAGCTTCGATGACGGCTCGTTGTTCGCCACCATCGCGCGACGCGTGGCGATACCCACCGAAAGCCAGGACCCGCAGCGTGCGCCCGACATGCGTCGCTATCTCGACGACGAGATGATCCCGGCGCTGCAGGCGCTGGGCTTCTCCTGCCGGGTGCTCGAGCATCCGAAGGCGCTCGCGCCCTTCCTCGTCGCGGAGCGCCGCGAGGGCGAGGGACTGCCGACCGTGCTCGGCTACGGGCATGGCGACGTCATCCGCGGCCAGGATGACCGATGGCGCGAGGGACTGTCGCCGTGGCGCCTGAGCGAGCGCGACGGGCTCTGGTTCGGCCGCGGCGTGGTCGACAACAAGGGCCAGCACTCGATCAACCTTGAGGCGATGCGGGCGGTCATCGCGGCTCGCGGCGGCCGGCTCGGCTTCAACGCGCGCTGGCTGATCGAGATGGGCGAGGAGACCGGCTCGGGCGGGCTGCGCGAGCTGTGCGAAGCCCATGCGGATCTGCTGCGCGCCGACGTGCTGATCGCCTCCGACGGGCCGCGCATCGCGCGGCGCCGCCCGACGCTGTTCCTGGGTTCGCGCGGCGGCCTGGGCTTCGACCTCACCGTCGAGTGCCGCGAAGGCGCCCACCACTCCGGCAACTGGGGCGGGCTGATCTCCAATCCCGGCGTCATACTCGCGCATGCGATTGCCGCCATCGTCGGGCCGACCGGACAGATCCGCGTGCCCGGCTGGGTGCCCGAGAGCATCCCGCCCTCGGTGCGCGAGGCGGTCGGGCGCCTGGCTTTCGAACCCGGACCGGGCGATCCCGAGATCGAGCCGTGGTGGGGCGAACCGGGGCTCACGCCCGCCGAGCGGGTCTTCGCCTGGTGCAGCTGCGAGGTGCTTGCCTTCGAGACCGGCAACCCGCGCCAGCCGGTCAACGCGATCCCGCCGCGCGCCTGGGCCCGCATGCAGCTGCGCTATGTCGTGGGGGTGGATCCCGACACGCTGCTCGCGAAGCTGCGGGTCTTCCTCGACCGGCAGGGGTTGTCGATGGTGCGTATCGCGCCGAGCCGCGAGAACATGTTCCGGGCCTCGCGCATCGACCCGGCGCATCCCTGGGTGCAGTGGGCGGCGGGCTCGGTGCGCGATACCACCGGCGTCGAGCCGGCCATCCTGCCCAGCCTGGGCGGTTCGCTGCCCAACGATGTCTTCACCGAGGTGCTGCGCCTGCCCACGATCTGGGTGCCGCACGGCTATCCGGCCTCGGCCAACCATGCGCCCAACGAGAATGTGCCGGCGGAGCTCGTGCGCGAGGCGCTCGCGATCATGTCGGGTCTGTACTGGGACCTGGGCGAGGCCGCGGCCCGCGAGCTCGCCGCGCACCCGGTGCCGATCGACACCCGCTGATCCCGCGCGTCGCATCCGGAGACTCCCATGACCCGCAAGGCCCTGCTCGAAGGCATCCGCGTCGCCGATCTCACGACGGTGTTCTTCGGACCCTACTGCACCCAGACCCTGGCCGACCTCGGCGCCGACGTCGTCAAGCTCGAGCCTGCCGAGGGTGATACCTCGCGGCTGGTCGGCAATCCGCCGGCCACGCCGCTGCAGGGGCCGGTCTGGCTGAGGCTCAATCGCGGCAAGCGCCTGGTCGACTGGGACCTGAAGACCGAGGCCGGGCGCGAAGCGATGCGAGCGCTGATCGCCTCGAGCGACGTGTTCATCCACAACATCCGCAGCGATGCGATCCGGCGCGTGGGCCTGGACTACGAAAGCGTGCGCGCGATCCGGCCCGACATCGTCTACGTGCACTGCACCGGCTTCGACGAGCGTGGCCCGAACGCCGGCCTGCAGGCCTACGACGACATCATTCAGGCGGCCAGCGGCCTGTCGCAGCTGCTGCCGATGGTCGATGGCGATCCGCGCCCGCGCTTCCTGCCGGCGGCCATCGCCGACAAGGTCTCGGGCCTGCATGCGGTCTACGGCGTGCTCGCGGCGATCGTCCACCGGCTGCGCACCGGCGAGGGCCAGCACGTCGAGGTGCCGATGTTCGAGTCGATGGTGAGCTTCAACACCCTCGAGCACCTGTGCGACAACAGCTGGGTGCCGCCGACCGCGCAGCCCGGCTACTATCAGCGCCAGCTCGACCCCACGCGCCAGCCGATGCGCACGAAGGACGGCTGGATCGCCTTCGCGCCCTACCTCGACGATCGCTGGGTGCGCTTTTTCGAGGCCGCGGGCTACGGCCACGTGCTGAAGGAGCCTCGCTTCATCGACAAGCCCACGCGCCGGGCCAACATGTCGCAGATGTTCGAGCTGATGGCACAGATCGCGCCGGAGCGCACCACCGACGAGTGGCTCGCGCTGATGAAGCAGGTCAACGTGCCGGCGATGCGCGTCAATCGCATCCACGAGCTGCCCGATGACCCGCAGGTGCGCGCCAGCGGCTTGATCCGCCGCCGCGAGCATCCGACCGAGGGCCCGTATCTCGAGGTCGGCATGCCGGTGCGCTTCTCGGCGCGCGAGCCGCAGCCGCTGCGCCATGCCGGGCGGCAGGGCGAGCACTCCGCGGAGGTCGCTGGCGAGCTCGGCGTGCCGGTGCCGCCGCGTGCCGGCTGAGCCGGCGTCGCCGCAATCGACATGAGCGCGGCCACGGGCGCGCTGGCCGCCGCGGTCCCGTCGATCGAGCTGGGCTGGCCGGTGGTCTTTGCCGTGCTCTGTGGCGCGCTGCTGCACGCCGGCTGGAACGTGCTCGTCAAGTCGGGTGGCGACAAGAGCCTCGACGTGGCGCTGCTCGCGGCGCTCGCCGGCATGGCCGCGCTGCCGGTGCTGCTGGTGGTCGGGCTGCCCGATGCCGCGTCCTGGCCGTGGCTTGCGGCCTCGCTCGCCATCCACGTCGGCTACTACCTCACGCTGAGCGAGGCCTATCGCCATGGCGACTTCGGCGTCGCCTATCCGCTGATGCGCGGCACCGCGCCCTGCCTGGTGGCGCTGGGCAGCGGGATCGCGCTGGGCGAGCGGCTGTCGCCGGGCCAGTGGCTGGGGGTGGGCGCGGTTGCCGCCGGGGTGGCGCTGGTCGGGCTGTCGCGGGCGCGCGATGCGCTCGCGCACCGCCGGGCGCTGGCCTTCGCGTTCGCCAACGCCGCGATCATCGCCTGCTACACGGTGGTCGATGCCCGCGGCGTGCGCGTCTCGGGCAACCCGCTGGGCTACGCGATGCTGCACTACGTCGGCGGTGCGCTGCCCTTCCCGCTGCTGGTGTGGCTGCGGCGCGGGGCGGCCGGACGCGAGGCGCTGCTCGAGTACGCGCGCCGGCGCTGGTCGATCGGGCTGCTCGGCGGGGTGGCCTCGCTCGGCTCGTATTCCATCGCGTTGTGGGCCATGACCGTGGCGCCGGTGGCCGCGGTCGCTTCCTTGCGCGAGAGCTCGGTGCTGTTCGGCGCGATCCTGGGGACCTGGCTGCTCGGGGAGCGCTTCGGCGCGCGCCGGGCGCTCGGCGCGGCGGTGATCGTCGCCGGCGTGGCCAGCCTGCGGCTGGGCTAGGCGGCGCTCCGCGGGCGGCGCGGTGCGCCGCGACCGCGGCCGGTGACCCTCAGATCGTGTTCAGTCCCAGCGTGCGCCGGAACCGGTTCTTGATCTCGATGCCGTCGCGCGAGGGCATCACCCGCGGCGGCTCGCTTTGCGCGATGCGCAGCACCGCGAGGCCCGGGCCCTGGCGGCCGTGCACGCGTGCGCGAAGCGCGGCCAGGGCGGAGGCCTCGTCGATGCGCTCGGTCCAGGCGAAGCCGCAGGCCGCGGCCACGCCGGCGAGGTCGGTGCCCTGGCCGGTATGGCTGACCTGCATCCCGGTCTCCCCATAAAGGCGGTTGTCGAGCACGACGATCGCGAGGTTCGGCGGCCGGCGCGCGCCGATGGTTGCGAGCGCACCCATCCCCATCAGCTGCTCGCCGTCGCCGGTGATCACCAGCACCGGCAGCGCCGGCTGCGCGAGCGCCAGCCCGAGGCCGATCATCGCGGCGCCGCCCATCGCGCCCCACAGGTAGAAGTTGCGCGGGTGGTCGCCCGCGGCGGCCACGTCATAGGTGGGCGAGCCCAGGCCCGACACCACCAGCAGGTCGCCGCGATCGCGCAGCAGTTCGGCGACCGCGGCGCGGCGTTCGAGTTCGCGGCCGTTGCCGCCCGTGATCGTGTTCATGGCTGCTCCCTGCCCGTGTTCATTTCGTCCACTGCTTGCGGCCCAGCATGCGCTGGCCGACCAGGATCGCGACCGCCTGGTCGGCGAGGAAGGCATCGTCGATCGCGGTCTGGACCGCCTCGGGCATCCGCGCGGCCTCGTCGATGCGGCGCACGCTGACGCCCATCAGCGCGAGGCTGCCCTGCGTGGCGCGGCTCATCGGAACCTGCCAGGGGTTGAACTCGCCCCATTCGCCGCGCATCGTCACCAGCATCACCATCGGGATGCGGCAGTTCTCGACCAGGCTCAGCATGTTGATGCAGTTGCCCACGCCGCTCGACTGCATCAGCAGCACGCTGCGCTGCCCGCCGAGCCACGCGCCGCAGGCCGCGGCGATGCCTTCCTCCTCGGTGCTCAGCGGATAGGTGGCGATGCCCGGGTCGGCATGGGCGCGCGCGATCAGCCGGGCGTGACCGGCATCGGGCACGTAGGCGACCTGCGCGATCGCGTTGCGGCGAAAGACCTCGAAGACCTCATCGCGCCAGTCGGCGGGCTCGGCAGGGGCTGCGGACATGGGGCGGCATCCCGAAAAGATGGTTCGGAAACCCTTTCTACCGCAGTCGCGATCCGGCGCAAAATGGCGCCTGCGCGCAGCCGCGCCGCCGGCGCCCCGTCGGTTCCGCAATCCGGCGTGGCTGCACCCCGCGGGTTGCGGGCGCGCGCCGACCAGGAGCCTGCCGATGATCATCGACTGTCACGGTCACTACACCACCGTTCCGGCGACGGTCGATCGCTGGCGCGAGCGCCAGGTCGCCGCCTTCGCCGATGGGGGGCCGGCGCCCGACCCGGCGCTCCTGCGCGTCTCGGACGACGAGATCCGCGAATCGATCGAAGGCAACCAGCTGCGCATCATGCGCAGCCGCGGCCACGATCTCACGATCTTCAGTCCGCGGGCCATCTCGATGGCCCATCACGTCGGCGATTTCAAGGTCTCCAGCGTGTGGGCCGGGGTCTGCAACGAGCTGTGCCACCGGGTGAGCGAGCTCTTCCCCGACCACTTCGTACCGGCGGCGATGCTGCCGCAGAGCCCCGGCGTGGATCCGGCCCGCTGCATTCCCGAGCTGGTGCGCTGCGTGGAGGACTACGGTTGCGTCGGGGTGAACCTCAATCCCGACCCCTCGGGCGGCCACTGGCGGGAGCCGCCGCTCTCCGACCGCCACTGGTACCCGCTCTACGAGAAGCTGGTCGAGTACGACGTGCCGGCGATGATCCATGTCAGCGGCAGCTGCAACCCCTGCTTCCATGCCACCGGCGCGCACTACCTGAATGCGGACACCACCGCGTTCATGCAATGCCTGGGTTCGGAGCTTTTCCGCGACTTTCCCACATTGCGTTTCGTGATCCCGCACGGCGGCGGCGCGGTGCCCTACCACTGGGGTAGGTTCCGGGGGCTGGCGCTGGAGATGCGCAAGCCCCCGCTCGAGGAGCACCTGCTGAAGAACATCTTCTTCGACACCTGCGTGTACCACCAGCCGGGCATCGACCTGCTGGCGCGGGTCATCCCGATCGACAACATCCTTTTCGCGAGCGAGATGGTCGGCGCGGTGCGCGGCATCGACCCGCTCACCGGGCACTATTTCGACGACACCCGCCGCTACATCGATGCCGTCGAGGCGTTATCGCCCGCCGACCGCCATCGGATCTTCGAGGGCAATGCACGCCGGGTCTACCCGCGGCTCGATGCGCGCCTGCGCCGACGCGGCCTCTGACAGGCGACGGGGGCCCGGAACCTGAGATAATCGAGGTCCCGTTGCGCGGGCTCCATGGCCCGCCGGCGTTTTGAGACGACCATGCCGCGGCCCGTGCCCGATCGCCCCGGGCAGCCCCTCGCGTCCAGCCCTTGCAGCCTTGACGAGCCGGCGCCGGCATCCTCCAGGGCCTTTCCTCCTTCCGGATCATCCATGAGCTTTCGTGAATCCCACTGGTCGCGGCCGCCGGCGCCCACCCGGCAAGTCGTGCGCGAGTCCTGCATCGCGCTGCTCGATGCCCATTTCCTGGCGTGGCTCGAGGGCCACGAAGACGATGCGGGAGGTCGTGGCGCGCAGCGGCGCGAGGCGCTCGCCGCGCTGCTTGGCGCGAGCCTGGCCGAGGCCGGCGTGCCGGCCGACCTGCTGCGCTGCTACTGGTACACCAGTCAGCGCAGCCCCGCGGTGGTGGGCGGCCAGATCGTTCGTCAGGTGCTGCCCAAGGACGCCGATGGCGATGCCAGCCTTGTCGTCGCGATGGCCCGCGACCTGCTGCAGCTCGCCCGCAACCATGCCTGCGCGCATGTGCTGATCGCCGCCGACGATGACCGGCTGCTGCCCGCGATCGACGAAGCGCAACTGCACGGGCTGCAGGTGCACCTGCTCGCCGACGACTCGGCCGCTGATCTCGATCAGCTGGCGCGCACCGACCCCTCGTGGGCGACGCTGCTGCGTCATGCCGATCGGCGGGTGGTCGCGCGAGGTCTGGCGCAGCCCGCCGCGGCGGTGGTGGTGCTCGACGACGATGCGATCGATGCCTCGGTGCGCGAATGGTGGGCGGGCGTCGACGAGGCGCAGCGCGAGGAGCTCGCCGCGCTGCTGCCGCGGCACCGGGGGCTGCCCCAGGAGGCCGATCGTCAGCTGCTGCTGCGCCTGAGCCAGCAGCTCGGGCGCTCGCTCGAGCAGGGCGAACGCAAGCGCATGCGCGAGACCGCGCGCGGTCTGCTCGAGTCGGTTCCGCAGGCCGAACTCGACCAGCCCTGAAGGGATCTGCCGGCAGCAGGCTCGCGCCGTCTCGTGTTTCCCCAGGAGCCTCCGATGACTCTTCTCGTGACCGGTGGCGCTGGCTTCATCGGTGCCAACTTCGTGCTCGACTGGCTTGCGGGCCACAGCGAGCCGATCGTCAATCTCGACAAGCTCACCTACGCGGGCAATCGTCAGAACCTCGCGAGTCTCGAGGGCCGCGCCGAGCATGTGTTCGTGCATGGCGACATCGGCGACGCCGAGCTGGTGGCCGCGCTGCTCGCCCGGCACCGGCCGCGCGCGGTGCTCAATTTCGCCGCCGAATCCCACGTCGACCGCTCGATTCACGGGCCGGGCGAATTCATCCAGACCAACATCGTCGGCACCTTCCGCCTGCTCGAGTGCGTGCGCGCGCATGTCGCAGGTCTGCCGCAGGGCGAGCGCGAGCTCTTCCGCTTCCTGCATGTGTCCACCGACGAGGTCTACGGATCGCTCGCCCCCGACGAGCCGGCCTTCACCGAGACGCACCGCTACCAGCCCAACAGCCCCTACTCGGCGAGCAAGGCGGCAAGCGACCATCTGGTGCGCGCCTATCACCATACCTACGGGCTGCCGGTCCTCACCACCAATTGCTCGAACAACTACGGGCCCTACCACTTTCCCGAGAAACTGATCCCGCTGGTGATCCACAACGCGCTGGCCGGCAAGCCGCTGCCGGTCTACGGCGATGGCCGGCAGGTGCGTGACTGGCTCTACGTCGGCGATCACTGCTCGGCCATCCGCCGTGTTCTCGAAGCGGGACGCCCCGGCGAGGTCTACAACATCGGCGGCTGGAACGAGAAGGCCAATATCGAGGTGGTCCACACCCTTTGCGACATCCTCGACGCGCTGAGTCCGCGCGCCGACGGCGCGTCGTATCGGGCGCAGATCAGCTTCGTCAGGGACCGGCCCGGGCATGACCGGCGTTACGCGATCGACGCCTCGCGCCTGCGGCGCGAACTCGGCTGGCAGCCGGCCGAGAGCTTCGAGACCGGCATCCGCAGGACGGTGCGCTGGTACCTCGACAATCAGGCTTGGGTGGCCAACGTGACCAGTGGCGCCTACCGCCAGTGGGTCAGCACCCAGTACGGGGCGGCGACATGAACATCGTGCTTACCGGGGCCGAGGGGCAGCTCGGTTTCGAGCTTCAGCGCGCGCTCGCCCCGCTGGGCGATGTGCGCGCGCTGGATCGTGCCGCCTGCGATCTCGCCGATGCGGACGGTCTTCGCGAGCGGCTTCGAGCCCTCGAGCCCGCCATCATCGTGAACGCCGCGGCCTATACCGCGGTCGATCGCGCCGAGTCCGACGAATCCGCCGCCACGGCCGTGAACGCGCTCGCGCCCGGGGTGATCGGCGAGATCGCCGCGGCCTACGGCGCGCCGGTGCTGCACTTTTCCACCGACTACGTGTTCGACGGTCGGCTCGATCGACCCTACCGGGAGACCGACGCGGTCGAGCCCCAGAGCGTCTACGGTCGCACCAAGCTCGACGGCGAGCGATCGCTCGCCGCGGCCAACCCGCGGCACTGGGTGCTGCGCACGAGCTGGGTGGTCGGCGCCCGCGGCGGCAACTTCGCCCGCACGATGCTGCGGCTGGCCGCCGAGCGGGAAAGCCTGCGTGTCGTGGCCGACCAGATCGGCGCGCCCACCTCAGCGGCGCTCCTCGCCGATCTCGGCGCGCACCTGCTTCGCCAGTGGCAGTGCCGCGGCGACGAAGGCGCTGCCTGGGGCCTCTATCACGCGACCGCCTCGGGCCACACCAGCTGGTTCGAGTACGCGCGTTTCGTGCTGGCGCAGGCCCGAGCCGCCGGCCGGCCCCTGAAGGCGGGGCCCGACGATGTTCACCCGATCACCACCGCGCAGTACCCGACGCCCGCGCGCCGGCCCGCCAACTCGCGCCTCGACTGTTCCCGATTCGAGCGCACCTTCGGCCTGCGCCTGCCGCCCTGGCAGGAGGGGGTCGGACACGTGCTTCGACAGATCCTCTGACGGCACCCCAGGAACCCCAAGCGATGAGCTCTCCGACCGCGCGCCGCGGCATCATCCTCGCCGGTGGCTCCGGCACCCGCCTGTACCCGGTCACGCAGGCGGTGTCCAAGCAGCTGATGCCGGTCTACGACAAACCGATGATCTACTACCCGCTCACCACGCTGATGCTCGCCGGCATCCGCGAGGTGCTGGTGATCTCCACGCCGCACGACACGCCGCGCTTCGCCGAGCTGCTCGGCGACGGTTCGCAGTGGGGCATGAGCATCCAGTACGCGGTTCAGCCCTCGCCCGACGGGCTGGCACAGGCCTTCATCATCGGGCGCGACTTCGTCGGCGACCGGCCGAGCGCGCTGATCCTTGGCGACAACATCTTCTACGGTCACGACCTCGTGCGCCAGCTGGTCAGCGCCGATCAGCGACCGACCGGCGCGACCGTTTTCGCCTATCGGGTTCACGACCCCGAACGCTACGGCGTGGTCGAGTTCGATGCCGCGCAACGCGCGATCAGCATCGAGGAAAAGCCCGCCCGGCCTCGCAGCCACTACGCGGTCACGGGCCTCTACTTCTATGACCGCCAGGTCTGCGACATCGCCGCGCAGATCCGTCCGTCGGCGCGCGGCGAACTCGAGATCACCGACGTCAACCGACGCTATCTCGAGATGGGCCAGCTCGACGTCGAGATCATGGGGCGCGGTTACGCATGGCTCGACACAGGCACCCACGACAGCCTTCTCGAGGCGGCGAGCTTCATCGCGACGCTGCAGAAGCGCCAGGGCCTGATGGTGGCCTGCCCCGAGGAAATCGCCTACGCTCAGCACTGGATCGATGCCGCGCAGGTGCGGGCGCTGGCCGCGCCGCTGGTCAAGAACGGCTACGGACGCTACCTGCTCGGCCTGCTGGGCTGACGCCATCCGGAGACGATCGATGCCCTACACCGTCACCCCGACCGCGCTGCCTGAGGTGCTCGTGCTGGAGCCCAGGGTCTTCGGCGATGACCGCGGCTTTTTCTACGAGAGTTTCAACCGCCGCGATTTCGCCGCGGCCACGGGGCTCGACCCCGATTTCGTGCAGGACAACCACAGCCGCTCGGTGCAGGGGGTGCTGCGCGGCCTGCACTACCAGATCCGCCATCCGCAGGGCAAGCTCGTGCGGGTGGTGCAGGGGGCGGTCTTCGACGTGGCGGTCGACCTGCGTCGCTCCTCGCCGCGCTTCGGGCAGTGGGTGGGGGTGGAGCTGTCGGCATCCAACCGGCGCCAGCTCTGGGTGCCACCGGGCTTCGCCCACGGTTTCGTCGTGACCTCGGAGTCGGCCGAGTTCCTCTACAAGACCACCGACTACTGGTTCCCCGAGCACGAGCGCAGCCTGCTGTGGTCCGATCCGGCCGTGGGTGTGCGCTGGCCGCTCGCTGGCGAGCCGCGAGTGGCGGCCAAGGACGCCGCTGGCCTGCCGCTCGGTCGCTGCGAATGCTTCGACTGAAACGTCGACGGGACGCGGTCTGGCGTCTCGCCTTCCTGATCTCGCTGCTGTCGATCGCGGTGCTCTCGTTGCTGCCCGCGCCCGAGGCGCTTCCCTCCACCGGTTGGGACAAGAGCAATCATCTGCTCGGTTACGCCCTGCTTGGCGCGCTGGCGCGGCAGGGCTGGCCGCGCGCGCCGGCATGGCGGCAGTTCGCGGGCCTGCTGATCTGGGGCGCGCTGATCGAAGTGCTGCAGGCGCGCACCGGCTATCGGTACGCCGAGTGGGGCGATGTGGTTGCCAACGGGCTGGGGGCTGCGCTCGGGGCAGTTCTGATCGAGAGCGCGCGAAGGCTGTTTCGTCGTTGAGCCCCGGCGTGGCGTGGCGCGACACCCGTCGCGCGGCTGCGGCGCCCCGCAAGCGGAACGCCCGCGTTGACCCCGGGGGCGAACGCCAACAGAATCGGATCGCCGGACCATGAATCCGGCGTCAGGCAGCCCACGCACGAGCCGGCTCGAGCCGGCCACTCGGAGAACACCCATGGATTCGAACAAGCCTCGCTTCGGCCGTCGTACGGTTGTCAAGGCGGCCGCCGGCGTGCTCGCGGCACCCGCGATCGTGCGCGCGCAGTCGCGCTGGAAGCCCGACAAGCCGATCACGATCTACAACCCCTTCGCCGCGGGCGGCGTTACCGACCTGCAGCTGCGCTACATGGCCGACAAGGTCTCGCGCATGCTCGGCCAGCCGGTTCTGGTCGAGATCAAGGCCGGCGCTGCCGGTACCCTCGCGCCCGCGCAGCTGATGTCGGCCAAGCCCGATGGCCACCAGCTCGCCTGCATGAGCATCAACAGCCTGCGCTACCCGCACTACCAGCAGGTGTCCTGGCATCCGCTGCGCGACTTCGTCTACGTGACCGGGCTGTCGTCGTACACGATGGGCATCGTCGTGCGCGCGGACGCGCCCTGGAAGACGATCGAAGACCTGATCGCCGCCGGCAAGCGCGAGCCCGAGAAGTACACCTATGGCACCAGCGGCGTCGGCGGCAGTGGCAACCTGATGATGATCGAGGTCGATCAGTCGCACGGCGCGAAGTTCACCCACGTGCCCTTCAAGGGCGGCGCCGAATGGACCCAGGCCCTGCTCGCCGGTCACATCAACTTCCTGGCCGATGCCGCGCAATGGGCGCCCTTCGTCGACGACGGCAAGTTCCGGATCCTCGCGATGGCCACCGAGCAGCGCGTGGCCAAGTACGCCAGCGTGCCCACGCTGATGGAGCGCGGTGTCAACGTCATCGCGCACAGCCCCTACGGACTGGTCGCGCCCAAGGACACTCCGATGGGGATTGTCCAGACCATTCACGAGGCCTTCGCCGAGGTCTCCAACGACCCTGGCCTGCTGCAGCTGCTCGACCGCTACCTGCAGGTGCCCTGGAAACGCGACCCGGCCCAGTACCGCGCCTATGCCGAGAACTACTTCAACACCATCAAGCCGCTGCTGATCAAGGCCGGCCTCGCCAAGGCCTGAGCGCTGCCACCATGAGCCTTGCCATCTCCCACGAAGGGCGCATCGCGCTGGTCACCGGCGGCAGCCGCGGCATCGGCCGTGCGATCGCCCTGCGCCTGGCGCAGGCCGGCGCCGATGTCGCCATCAACTACCGCCGCGACGAGGCAGCGGCCGCCGAGACGGTGGCCGCCATCCAGGCGCTGGGCCGCAAGGCCCGCGCGTACCCGGCCTCGGTCGAATCCCGCGACGACGCGCACCGCCTCGTGCAGGCGGTGCTCGCCGACTTCGGCGCCGTTCACGTGCTCGTCAACAACGCCGGCATCAGCAGCCGCGGCCAGAGCGTCGTCGACACCGATCCGGGCGAGCCCGAGCGGGTGATGGGCGTGCATGTCTGGGGCCCGTTCCACCTCTGCCAGGCGCTGATCCCGTCGATGCGCGGCCACGGTCGTGCCGACATCGTCATGATCTCGAGCGTCGCCACCCGGCGCTACGCCGCCAACGGCGCGCCGTATTCGATGGCCAAGGCCGCGATGGAGGCGCTCGCGCTCACGCTGGCCAAGGAGGAGCGGCGGCACGGCATCCGCACCCACATCGTCAGCCCCACCCTCACCGACACCGAGATGGGGCGCCGGCTGGCGAAGGCGCGTGGCAGCGCCGACATCCGCTCGCTCGACGCCGGCTCGCCCTTCGGGCGGGTCAGCGTCCCCGAGGATGTCGCGGCGGTGGTCGCCTTCCTCGCCTCCGACGCCAACCCCTATGTGAATGGCCAGAACATTGCCGTCGATGGCGGCGGGGCCTGAACCAGGAGATCCGCGATGACTTCCCGCAGACAGCTGATGCTCGCCAGTGCCGGCGCGCTCGCCGCCCCGTGGCCGCTGGCCGCAGGCGCGCAGCCCGCGTGGCCTGCCCGGCCGGTCCGCTTCATCATGCCCTACGCGCCGGGCGGCAGCTCCGAGATCCTGGCGCGGCCGATCGCCCAGGAGCTCACGAAGAACCTCGGCCAGCCGGTCGTCATCGACTTCAAGCCGGGTGGTGGCACGACCATCGGTGCCGATCTCGTCGCAAAGTCCCAACCCGACGGCTACACGCTGGTGATGATGCTGTCGGCGCACGCGATCAACGCCACGCTGATGCCCAAGCTGCCCTACGACACGGTGAAGGACTTCGCGCCGATCACGCTCGCGGCCACGCTGCCGCTGGTGGTGGTGGTGCCGGCGCAGTCGCCAGTGCGCAGCTTCCAGGAGCTGGTCGCCGCGGCGCGGGCGCGCCCCGGCAAGCTGACCTTCGCGTCGGCCGGTCCGGGCAACACCAGCCACCTGTCGGTCGAGTACCTGAAGTCGCAGCTCGGCCTGGACATGATCCATGTGCCCTACAAGGGCAGCGGGCCGGCGATCATCGGCCTGCTTGGTGGCGAGGTCGACTTCATGTTCGATTCGCTGTCCTCGTCGCTGCCGCAGATTCGCGGTGGCAAGCTGCGGGCCATCGCGATGGCTTCGGCCCGACGCTCCCGCATCCTGCCCGAGGTGCCCACGGTCGCCGAGCAGGGCGTTCCGGGCTTCGATGTCTCGGTCTGGTACTCGGTGCTGGCCGCGGCCGCCACGCCCGCGCCGATCGTGCAGCGGCTGCACGCCGAGTTCCTGCGGGCGATGCGCGCCCCCGAGGTCAAGGAGAAGATCGAGGGCTACGGCTACGACATCGTCGGCATGACGCCCGCCGAGACCGATGCCTTCATCCGGTCCGAGATCGTTCGCTGGGGCAAGGTGGTCAAGGAGTCGGGCGCGACGGTGAACTGATGCCTGCCGGCTGCGCCCCCAGCCCGGGGTGCGGCCCTCCCCTCGCGCGCGGCTCACCAGCCGCGCGCGCGGTGCGCTCAGCGGTCGGCGAGGTTCATCGTACGTCCGAGTTCGCGGTAGCGCGCGAACTCCGACTCGATGTGCCTGCGCAGCTGCTCTCCGCTGCCGGCGACCGTCTCGGCACCCCCGGTGCGGTCGTTGTAGGCTGCGAATTCCGGTGATCGGATGATGTCGATCAGCTGGGCCTCGACGCGCTGGGCCACCGCCTCGGGCGTGCGCGCCGAGATGCCATAGCCCACCCAGACCATCAGCTCGAAGGGCACACCCAGCTCGCGCGCGGTGGGCACATTGGGCAGCATCCGGTGGCGGGTCGGGCTGGTCATCGCCAGCGGCCGCAGCTTGCCGGCCTCGATCAGCGGCATCGCGCCGCCGTGGTCGGTGATCGCGATGTCGATCTCGCCGGCGATGACGTCGTTGTTGGCCTGAGCGGCGCCCTTGTAGGCCACGTGAATGAACTCCGCGCCGGTCGCCTTCTGCAGCGATAGTCCGCCGATCCGGTAGTGATGACCGTAATTGGACATCTTCACCGTGCCCGGCTTCGCGCGGGCCTCGGCGATCAGGTCGTTGAGGCTTCTGAATCGCGAGCTGGCGCCCGTGACGATCACCGAGTAGCTGCGCGACTGGAAGGCCACCGGCCGCACGTCGCGTAACGGTTCGTAGGGCGTCTCGGGCCGCAGCAGCGGCGTGAGCACCATCGGCGACGGCGTGATGTACATGATGGTGTGGCCGTCGGGCGGCGCCGCGAGGAGCGCCTGCACGGCGATCACGCCGTCGCCGCCCGGCCGGTTCTCGACCGTGGTGGCCTGTCCGGTGATCTTGCTCAGCCGCTCGGCGACGAAGCGAGTGCCGGTATCGGCGCCGCTGCCCGGGCCCAGCCCGACGATGAAGCGGACGGGCTTGGTGGGGAAGGCGGTCTGGGCGCGGGCGAGGCCGGGCAGCGTCAGGCCGCCGAGGCTGGCCGCCGCGCCGGCGAGTAGGCGTCGTCTCATGGGATGTTCTGCGCGAATCGGTGTACGGTGGGGCGCTGGGGTGGGTCTCACTGGTCGAAGACGATCACGTTGCGCGACACCCCGCCGCGCTTGAGCGCCTCGAAGCCCTCGTTGATCTGCCCGAGCTTCAGCCGCCCGGAGATCAGTTCGTCGAGGTGCAGCCGGCCCTGCTGGTAGAACTGGATCAGCCGCGGCATGTCGATGCGGAAGTGGTTCGAGCCCATCGCCGAACCCTGCATGCGGCGCTCGCGCAGGAAGTCGGGGCCGTGCAGCTCGATCTTCGTGCCCCACGGGATCATGCCGATGATGGTCGCGGTGCCGCCCTGGCGCAGCATCGCGAAGCACTGCTCGGCGGTCTGCTTCAGGCCGATGCACTCGAAGGCGTCGTGAACGCCGCCCTGCGTCATCTCGATCACGCGCTTGGCGACGTCGTCGGAGGCGAGCAGCCCATCGGTGGCGCCGAAGGTCTTCGCGAGCTCGAGCTTGGCGGGGTCCTTGTCGATCGCGATGATCCGGCCGGCGCCCGCGATCGCCGCGCCGTTGACCGCAGCCAGGCCGATGCCGCCGCAACCCACCACCGCCACGTTCGAGCCGGGCTGCACCTTCGCGGTGTGGAAGACCGCGCCCACGCCGGTCATCACCCCGCAGCCGATCAGCGCGGCGAGGTCGAGCGGCATCTCGGGCGTGACCTTCACGAGCGCGTGCTCGTGGACCAGCATCTGTTCGGCGAACGACGAAAGGTTCAGGTACTGGTTCAGGTGCTGGCCCTTCCAGCGCAGCCGCTTCGCGGCGCCCGGGGGCATCTTGACCTCGAGGTTCGAGCAGATCGACATGCGGCCGGTCAGGCAGTACTCGCAGTGGCCGCAGAACACCGACAGGCA
>JBIIHU010000210.1:0-6550 GCA_044235405.1 Burkholderiaceae bacterium | reverse complement strand
GCGCGTGCGACACGCTCTGGCCGACGCGCCATGCCACGCCGCGCTCGAAACCCTGCGCCGCACGCCGCGCCGAGGCGTCCGAGCGGCCGGTGTCGGCATCACGCGGGCGCGCCGGTGTCTGGCCGAAGCCCTCCCAGGCGGCCGCATAGCCGCTGCCCCACGCGGCGCGCTGTCCCTGGATGCGCGGGGTGAGCCACTTCAGCGACGCCTCGGGAAGTTCGTCGAGGAAGCGGGAACGCAGGTTGTAGCGTGTCTGGCCGTGCAGCATGCGGGTCTGGGCAAGCGACAGGTAAAGACGCTTGCGCGCACGCGTGATCGCCACGTACATCAGCCGACGCTCCTCCTCGAGGCCATCGGCCTCGGCGATCGCGTTCTCGTGGGGGAAGAGCCCTTCCTCGAGGCCGGTGATGAAGACCGCGTCGAACTCCAGCCCCTTGGCCGAGTGCACGGTCATCAGCTGCACGGCGTCGGTGCCCTCGGCGGCCTGGTTGTCGCCAGCCTCGAGCGAGGCATGCCCGAGGAAGGCCGCCAGCGGCGTGACCGCGACCGCGCCGGGAGCCGCCGGGCCGAGCACGGTGTCGTCGGGGGCGAGCACCTCGCCGAGCGGCCGGGCGCCCTGCGCCACCCCGAGCGAAGCCGGCACGTCGCGACCGATGCCCTCCTCGGCCAGGAAGGCCGCCGCCGCGGTGACCAGCTCGCGCAGGTTCTCTAGGCGCTCGGCGCCTTCCTTGTCGGCCTGGTAATGCGCCGCAAGGCCCGCGTGCTCGACCACATGGCCGACCGCCTCGGGCAGCGGCAGCATGCGGCAGTCGCGCGCGAGCGACTCGAGCAGCCGCACGAAAGCGCCGAGCCGCGCGCCGGCCGCACCGGGCAGCGCGGCCACCGCCCGCGCGAGGCTCGTGCCACCGCGACGGGCTTCGTCCTGGAGTTGCTCGAGGGAACGCGCCCCGATGCCGCGCGCCGGAAAGTTGACCACTCGCAGGAAGGCGCCGTCGTCGTCGGGGTTGTCGATGAGCCGCAGGTAGGCGAGCGCATGCTTGACCTCGGCCCGCTCGAAGAAGCGCAGCCCGCCGTACACCCGGTAGGGCACGCCGGCCGAAAAGAGCGCGTGCTCGATCACCCGCGACTGCGCGTTGGCCCGGTAGAGCACCGCGATGTCGGTGCGCGCCGAGCCCTCGGCGACCAGCGCGCGGATCTGCTCGAGCAGCCACTGCGCCTCCTGGGCGTCGGTCACGGCCTCGTGGACACGCACCGGCTCGCCGTGGCCGGCCTCGGTCCAGAGCTCCTTGCCGAGGCGGCGGCTGTTGTTGCGGATCAGGGCGTTGGCGCAGTCGAGGATATGACCATGCGAGCGGTAGTTCTGCTCGAGCCGGATAAGGTTGGACACCCGGAACTCGCGCTCGAAGGCCGCCATGTTGCCGACGTTGGCGCCACGGAAGGCATAGATGCTCTGGTCGTCATCGCCGACCGCGAAGACCGAGGCACCGCCCCCGGCCAGCAGCTTCAGCCAGCGGTACTGCAGCACGTTGGTGTCCTGGAACTCGTCGACCAGGATGTGGGCGAAGCGTCGCTGGTAGTGCTCGCGCAGAAGCTCGGCGCGCTCGAGCAGCTCGTGGCTGCGCAGCAGCAGCTCGGCAAAATCGACCACACCCTCGCGGTTGCACTGGTCGTCGTAGGCGGCGTAGAGCTCGACGCAGCGGCGGGTCCAGTCGTCGTGGGCCTCGACCTGCGCCGGCCGCAGCCCCTCTTCCTTGGCATGGTTGATGAAGTGCGCGAGGTTGCGCGGCGGGAACTTCTCGTCGTCGATGTTCAGCGTCTTGAGGAGGCGCTTGATGGCCGCGAGCTGGTCCTGCGAGTCGAGGATCTGGAAGGACTGCGGCAGCCCGGCATCGCGATGGTGAGCGCGCAGCATGCGGTTGCACAGCCCGTGAAAGGTGCCGACCCACATGCCACGGGTGGCCACCGGCAGCATCGCTGAAAGCCGCGCGAGCATCTCGCGAGCCGCCTTGTTGGTGAAGGTGACCGCGAGCAGGCCCTGCGGGCTCACCTGCCCGCTCTGGATCAGCCAGGCCATGCGGGTGGTGAGCACGCGGGTCTTGCCGCTGCCCGCCCCCGCGAGGATGAGCGCGTGCTGCGCAGGCAGCGTGACCGCGGCGAGCTGATGTTCGTTGAGGTTGGCGAGGAGCTGGGGCATGGCGTCGTCGAATACTGGGATTCTACACAGCGGCATGCGGCGATCCCTCGCGAGTGCCGCCCACGCAACCGGAATCCGTGCCCGCCAGCGGGCTCGCCCATCTCGGCTAGAATCGCCAGCCCCCTGTCGATCGTTCACGGGATACACGCCTTGAAACCCGCCCTGAAACCCGCGAATCCCCATTTCTCGTCGGGCCCCTGCGCCAAGCGCCCTGGCTACAGCCTCGCCGCGCTGCGCACCGACGTCCTCGGCCGCTCGCACCGATCGGCACTGGGCAAGGCGCGGCTCGCGCTGAGCATCACCGAGACGCGCCGCATCCTCGGCATCCCCGAGGGCTGGCGCGTAGGCATCGTGCCCGCCTCCGACACCGGCGCCTTCGAGATGGCGATGTGGTCGCTGCTCGGCCAGCGGCCGGTCGACATCTTCACGTGGGAGTCCTTCGGCGAAGGCTGGGCGACCGACATCGTCAAGCAGCTCAAGCTCGCCGACGCGCGGCTCTTCAACGCGCCCTACGGTGAGCTGCCCGACCTGCGCCAGGCCAACCCCGACCACGACATCGTGTTCACCTGGAACGGCACCACCAGCGGCGTGCGCGTGCCCGATGCCGACTGGATCAGCGATGCCCGCGGCGGACTCACGTTGTGCGACGCCACCAGCGCGGTCTTCGCGATGGACATCCCCTGGCACAAGATCGATGTCTGCACCTTCTCGTGGCAGAAGGCGCTCGGTGGCGAGGCCGCCCACGGCATGCTGGTGCTCTCGCCGCGCGCCGTCGAGCGGCTCGAGACCTACAAGCCGCCATGGCCGCTGCCCAAGATCTTCCGGATGACCAAGGGCGGCAAGCTGCTCGACGAGATCTTCGAGGGCGCGACCATCAACACCCCGTCGATGCTCGCCAACGAGGACTACCTCGATGCGCTCGCCTGGGCCGACTCGATCGGCGGGCTGCCCGAGCTGATCCGCCGCTCGCGCGCGAACCTCGCGCTCTTCGAGGACTTCGTCGCCACGCACGACTGGATCCGTTTCCTGGCGACCGACCCGGCCACCCGCTCGAGCACCAGCGTGTGCCTGTCGGTCGACCTCTCGGCCGACCAGGTCAAGAAACTGGTCAAGCTGCTCGAGACCGAGAACGTGGCCCTCGACTGCGGCTCGTACAAGGATGCGCCGGCAGGCCTGCGCTTCTGGTGCGGCGCCACCGTGCAGCCGGAGGACATCCGCACGATGCTGCCTTGGCTCGAATGGGCCTACCACCAGGTGAGAGGCTGAGACCATGAAGCTCTACGACCTGAAGGCCGGCACCAACCCGCGCCGGCTGCGCATCTTCCTCGCCGAGAAGGGCATCAGCTTGCCGACCGTCCAGGTCGACATGAACGCCGGCGAGAACCGGCAGCCCGCCTACCTCGCGATCAACCCGCTGGGCACGATGCCCGCGCTCGAACTCGACGACGGCACCGTGATCACCGAATCGGTCGCGATCTGCCGCTACCTCGAGGCGCTGCATCCCGAGCCCCCGATGTTCGGCACCTCGGCGCTCGAGCAGGCGCAGGTCGAGATGTGGAACCGCCGGCTCGAACTCGAGCTTCAGGTGCCGATCCAGCACGCATTCATCCATCTTTCGCCCTTCTGGCAGGGACGCCGCACGCAGGTGGCAGCCTATGGCGACGTGGCGCGCGCCCGAGCGCTCGAGGTGATGGCCTGGCTCGACCGCGAGATCGGCACGCGGCCCTTTTTCGTGGGCAGCCGCTACACGGTGGCCGACATCACCGCCCAGTGCGCGCTGCTGCTGGGCAAGCACACCGGCACCCCGATCCCGGCCGAGCTCGCCAACCTCACGCGCTGGTTCGCCGAGGTCTCGGCGCGGCCCAGCGCGCGCGCCTGAACGGCACCTGCACCGGAACACCGCACGCGCCAGGCGGCACGCGATTCGCTGACCCACCACTGCCGGACCGACCGGCCCAAGGAGACACCCGATGACCCACAGCATCGTCGCGACCATCAAGGTGAAGGCCGGCCACGAAGCCGATTTCGAGGCCGTGGCGCTGAAGCTCGTGGCGGCGGTCAACGCCAACGAGCCCGGCTGCCTGCTCTACACGCTGAGCAAGGGCGACGACCCGCTCACCTACGTGTTCATGGAGCGCTACAAGGACGACGACGCGCTGAAGAACCACCGCGGCACCGACCACTTCCGCAGCCTCGGCCGCGAGATGGGCGCCTTCATGGACGGCCCGCCGAGCGTGCTGCGCATGAAGGAACTCGGCTGAACGCACGCGCGCCGTCGCTCGCCGTCAGCGGGCGATGGCGTGCAGCCGGGCCGCGCGGGCGGCCCCCGGTCGGCGCTCAGGCCGGCCGTCGCCGGATCATCCGCAGTGCCGAGTAGACCTGCACGACCGTGCCGTGCTGGTTGACCACCTCGTTGCGGGTACGACACAGCCCGCGGTCGGGCTTGGAGGTGGCGCGCAGCTCCTCGACGGTGGAGCGCACGTGGATCGTGTCGCCCACGAAGGTGGGGCCCTTCACGTCGACATCGCCGTGCAGGAAGGCCATGCCGTGGATACCGACCGCGCCCAGCGTCAGGCCCTCCGAGAACGCGAAGATCAGCGCGCCCGGCACGAAGCGGCCCTCGATCGCCGACCCGCTGCGGTCGGCGAGGTTCGTGAACAGCTCCTCGGTCAGCCAGGTGAGGTTCAGCCACGACACCAGGTCGGGTTCGGTGATGGTGCGGCCCTGGGTGCGCCAGTGACTGCCCACGCTCAGATCATCCCACCAGGTGTCGGGCAAAACGGGTACGGCGAGTTCGTCCATCGGGATCTCCGGGTCTAGGGGTGGTGATCAGACCGGCCTGATGACAGGGCAGACCGGGTGGCGACGGGCGATGCGGTCGCCGGCAAGTGGCCGCGACGGTGTCGCCCCGCCGCTCAGGCGCTGGCCGCCACCGCGGCACGGCTGTCGAGCAGCGCCGCGATCTCGTCGTCGCCGAGCCCCGCCTCGCGCAGCACCTCGCGGGTGTGCTCGCCGAGCCGCGGCGGCGCGAGCCGAACCGGGCCGGTCTCGCCGTCGAGCCGCACGCCGTTGGCCGCGAAACGCACGGTGGACTTGCCGTCGCCGGCGGGCAGTTCCCGCCAGAAGCCTGCCGCCTGCAGGTGCGGGTCGACGAACAGATCCTCCAGCGTGTTGACCCGCCCGTGCGGCACGTCGATGCGGGTGAGCGCCTCGACCCACTCGGCACTGCCACGCTCGGCGATGAAGCCGCCGACCATCGCGTACAGCACCTCGATGTTCGCGGTTCGCCCCTGGATCGTCGCGAAGCGGGCATCACCGGCAAGCTCGGGGCGCCCGACCTCCGCGAAGAACCGGCCCCAGTGGGCGTCGGTGTAGGGCAGCACGCACAGCCAGCCGTCGCGGGTGCGGTAGGGCCGGCGCCAGGGCGTCAGTACCCGCGCGTAGCCGGCCGGCGCACCCGCCGGCACGAAGGCCTGGCCGCCGACATGCTCGAGCAGCGTGTACGCGGTCATCGCCTCGAACATCGAGACCTCGACCTGGCGCGCCACCCCGTCGCGCTCGCGCGCATACAGCGCGGCGAGGATCGCATGCACCGCCATCAGCGCGCAGGTCTTGTCGGCCGCGATGGTGGGCAGGAAGCGTGGCTCGCCACCCTGGCGCTGCATCAGGTCGGCCAGGCCGCAAAGCCCCTGCACGATATCGTCGTAGGCCGGCTGGCCCGCGTAGGGACCGGCCTCCGAGAAGCCGACCAGGCTCGCATAGACGAGCCGTGGGTTGCGCGCGCGCACCTGCGCCGGGTCCAGGCCGATCGCCGCGAGCTTCTGCGGCCGGATGTTGTGCATCAGCACGTCGGCGCCCTCGACCACGCGCATCAGCGCCGCCCGCGCCGCGGGCTGCTTCAGGTCGAGCACCAGGCTGCGCTTGTTGCGGTTGACCGTCAGGAAGCCGGCTGCGAGATCGGGCACGCGCGCCTCGCCGGTGCGCCGCGGCGAGTCGCCCTGCGGGCTCTCGACCTTGATCACGTCGGCGCCGTAGTCGCCAAGGAACTGGCTCGCGTAGGGCCCGAAGATCACGCTGGTCAGGTCGACGATCCGCACGCCACGCAGCGGCAGCGCGGAGCCGGGCAAACTCGTTGCGTCATCAACCATCATGCGCCGCCGGCAACCGCGCCGCTGGCGCGCAGCGCATCGATCTCGGCCTGCGTGTAGCCGGCCTCGCGCAGCACCTGGTCG
Source organism: Burkholderiaceae bacterium (assembly GCA_044235405.1). Classification (GTDB taxonomy): domain Bacteria; phylum Pseudomonadota; class Gammaproteobacteria; order Burkholderiales; family Burkholderiaceae_E; genus Quisquiliibacterium. The sequence continues at coordinate 124 of JBIIHU010000210.1, read as the reverse complement.
CCGTGCTCGCCGACGCCCGGCGCGGCGCGCGGCGCGCACTTGCGGACGCCGTCGAGTTCGAAGGGGCTGCTGACCGTCAGCCCGGAGCCGTCGGCGAAGGGCACGAGCACGCCGGCCGCGCGCA
>JBIIHU010000209.1:0-6557 GCA_044235405.1 Burkholderiaceae bacterium | reverse complement strand
GAGGCAGCCTTCGACCACGACCGGCTTGGCGCCAGCGCGACGAAGTCCCTGCAGGGTAGGCAGCAGCCGCTCGGCGGCCACCGGCGCATCGAGTTCGAACTCGATGATGCAGTCGGTCAGCGGATCGAGCCGCGGCGCGGCCTGCCCGTCGGCCGCCGCAGGCAGGGGCGGCTCGGCCTCCGGGGTCACGCCTGCCGTTTCCTCGGGGGCGCCGAAGCTCGGTTCGGCCCGGCGGCGCTCGCCGCTGGCCACCGCGGTGCCCGAGCCGCTCTGGGCGGAATCGGCACCGCCCCCGCCATCGTTTGCGGTCGCGCCGCGCCGCCTGCGCCCCGACCACGCGTTGTGCGCAATAACGGCGACCAGCGCCCCGACGGCAAGCGCGAAGAGACTGAGCGCCAGCGAACTGATACCGAGGCTCTCCATCATGCGGCCTCCGCGAACCGGCGCGCGGAATCGATGTCGACGGCAACGATGCGGGAAACACCGCGCTCCTGCATCGTGACGCCGACGAGTTGCTGGGCAAGCTCCATGGCGATCTTGTTGTGGGTGATGAACAGGAACTGGGTCTGATCGGACATTCGGCGCACCATCTCGCAGTAGCGTTCGGTGTTGGCGTCGTCGAGCGGTGCATCGACCTCGTCGAGCAGGCAGAACGGCGCAGGATTGAGCTGGAACATCGCGAACACCAGCGCGATCGCCGTCAGCGCCTTTTCCCCGCCCGACAGCAGATGGATCGTGGTGTTGCGCTTGCCGGGCGGCTGGGCCATGACCTGGATGCCGGCATCCAGGAGTTCGTCGCCAGTCAGGATGAGCCGCGCCTCGCCGCCGCCGAAGAGTTCCGGAAACAGTTGCCCGAAGCCCCGGTTGACCGCATCGTAGGTCTGACGCAGCAGATCGCGGGTCTCGCGATCGATGCGACGGATCGCGTCCTCGAGCGTGGCGATGGCTTCCTCGAGATCGGCCGACTGCGCATCGAGGAAGCTCTTGCGCTCCTCGCAGGCGCCGAGTTCCTCGAGGGCAGCGAGGTTGACCGCACCGAGCTCGGCGATGGCCTGCGCCAGGCGGTTGAGCTCGGCCTGCAGCCAGCTGGCGCGAGCCCCCGAGGGGAAAAGCGCGCGGATGGCGATCTCATCGACCGCATGCTCCAGCAGCAGTTGCGCGAACTGTTCGGCACCGAGCCGCGCCGCCTGCTCCCTCAGCTGATGCTCGCCGACGCGCGCGCGCATCGGCTCCTGGTCGCGCTCGAGGCGCACCCGCTCTTCCTCACGCTGGCGCAGCGACTGCCCGATCCCCTCGAGTCGCTCGCGCGCCGCGGCGAGCGCCTGCTCGGCGGCGAGCCGCTCGGCAAGCGCAACATCGAGCTGGTCGCGCGAATGCGCATCGGACAATGCAACCCGCCGCGCCTCCTGGTCGAGGCGTTCGGCACGACTCTGCGCTTCCCGCTCGGCCGCCTCGCGCACCCGCGCCTCGAGGCGTTCGAGGCGCGCCGCGATCTCGCGCACGCGGAAGGCGGCCTCCTGAGCCTCGCGCTCGCAGCTTCGCAGGCCGTCGCGGTGGCGGGCAAGGGCCTCGTCGGCCGCCTCGTGGCGCCGGACCGCGACCTCGACCGCCTCCTGGCGCTCGGCGAGCTCGGCATCGAGGGATTCGAAGCGCGCCGACTCCTCTTCGAGGGTCTCGCGGGCCACCTCGAGGCGCTCGCGCACATCAGCGAGATCGATCTCGATGCGATCGCGGCTCTGACGCGCGCGCTCGTGCTGTTCGCGCAGCCGCTGCACCTCCAGCCTGAGCGCGGCAAGCTCGCGCAGTGCGCGGCCGTGCGCATCGCGCGCTTCGGCCTGCCGGCGAGCCGCCTGGGCTGCACGGCTCTCGGCGGCAAGCGCGGCCGCGCGGGCTTCGTCGGCGAGGAGCTGCTGCGCCCGCTGCTCGCGCCCGAGGTGCTCGAGCTCCTGCTGGCGCGCGAGCACGCCTTCCTGGGCCGAATCGGCGGCATGCAGATGCAGCGAACCGGGTCCGACCGAGTGCCCTTCCCGGGTCACGAACCGATGGCCGGGTACGAGCTCGGACGCACGAGCCATCGCCTCCTCGAGGGACCCCGCGATCCAGCACCCATGCAACCAGTCGGCGAGCAGCGCCTGCAGCGCGGGATCGCCTGCCCGCACTGCCTCCAGGAGGGGGCGCCAGCCTGGCCGCGGGGCAAGCGCCGCGGGCGCGGTGGACGGCGCGAAGAACACGATCTTGCCAGGTGGCGAGTCGGTGGCGAGCGCCGCGACCGACTGCAGGCGCGAAACCTCGATGGCCTCGACGCGCTCGCGCAGCACCGCCTCGATCGCCACCTCCCACCCCGCCTCGATCCGCAGCCGCTGCCACAGGCGCCCCATCGCGGCGAGACCATGGCGCTCGAGCCAGGGCCCGAGACGCGACTGACTGCGCGCCCGCTCCTGCAACTGGCGCAATGCCGCCAGCCGGGCCTCGATGCGTGCGGCGGCCGATTCCGACTCGCGCAGCCGGGCCTGTGCCGCCGGGCGCGCCTCCTCGGCCAGCTGCCACGCAGCCGCGGCCTCGTCCTGAGCATGCGCGGCCTCCTGTTCGAGCGCCTCGGCCGCCGCAAGCGACTCGATGGCAGCCTCGAGCTCGTCGGGGTCGGGCGCGTGCACTCGAGCGATCTCTTCGCGCAGGCGCTCCTCGCGGCGCTGCGCATCGGTCAGGGAGCTCTGAGCGGTTCGCTGGCGCATCGCCGACAGCTCGATGGCCTGGCGCGACGCCTGGGCCCCGGCACGGCTCGCATCGAGTGCTTCGCGGGCCGCACGGGCCTCGACCTCGAGTGGGCTGGTGGCGTCGCCAAGCGCGGCCAGCCGATCGGCGAGGTCGTCCGCGCGCCCCTTCGCCTCGTCCTGGTCGGCGCGCGCCACCTGCGCCTGCAGGGCGCTCTGCTCGCCGTCGGCTTGCGCCTGACGCTCCCGCACCGCCAGCGACTCGATGCGCTCGGTGAGCTGCGCTCGCGACTCGACGACCAGCCGGATCTCGCCCTCGAGGCGGACAACCCGCGCCTGCGCCTCGTAATAGCGCGCCTGGGTGGCATGGACATCGTCGGCGGCTGCGGCATGTCCGGCACGAACCGCTTCGATGGCCGCCTCCGCTTCGCGCTGCTGGGCGATCAGGCCGTCGAGCGCGGCCTGGGCGCGCGCGACCTCCGCCGCCCAGCGCTGCTGCTCGGCGACCGCTTCATCGCGGCGTACCAGCCAGAGCATCCGCTGCCTCGCGTCGCGATCGCGTTCGAGCTCCCGAAAGCGGCGCGCCACTTCCGCCTGCCGCGCGAGCCGTTCGATCTGCGCCGCGAGCTCGCGCCGGATGTCCTCGACCCTGACCAGGTTCTCACGGGTGTCCGAGAGCCGGTTCTCGGTTTCGCGCCGGCGATCCTTGTAGCGGGAGATGCCGGCGGCTTCCTCGAGGAAGACCCGGAGATCCTCCGGACGCGCCTCGATGATCCGCGAGATGCTGCCCTGGCCGATGATCGCGTAGGCGCGCGGGCCGAGCCCGGTGCCCATGAACAGGTCGTGCACGTCCTTGCGGCGCACCGCCTGCTGGTTGATGAAGTAGGTCGACTGGCCGTCGCGGGTGAGCACGCGGCGGACCGCGAGCTCGCTGAAGGTGCCCCAGCTGCCCGCGACACGCCCGAGACTGTTGTCGAAGACGAGTTCGACGGAGGCACGGGATGCGGGCTTGCGGTCAACCGACCCCGAGAAGATGACATCCTGCATCGACTCGCCGCGAAGCTCGGAGGCTTTCGACTCGCCGAGCACCCACCGCACGGCATCGATGATGTTCGACTTGCCGCAGCCATTGGGTCCGACCACGCCAACCCGCTGGCCGGGCACCTCGAAGGCGGTGGGATCGACGAAGGACTTGAAGCCGGAAAGCTTGATCTGCTTGAGCCGCACGCGCGAAGGACCCCGGGGCGAAGCACACCGCACTGGTGCACTCCGGAAGCGGAGCGCCTCGCGGGACGCGGCCTTGCCCGCCCGAGAGGCCCGCCGGCGCTTCCCTGTTTGTGGTGTCCCTATAATACCAGCCGCCCCCCGCGCGTCCCTGCCGGCCGCAGCCCTCGCGTACGCGCACTCCCCCTGCCACCGCGGCGGCGCCCGCACGGCGCCCCCGAGAAGCCTTCCCATCGTCCAGCCCGCCATGCCCGCACAACCCGACCGCAAGCTCGACACCTTCCCGAACCCGCAGCCGGGTCGCGACTACCGGGTGAACATCCAGATCCCCGAGTTCACCTGCCTGTGCCCGCTAACCGGGCAACCCGACTTCGCCACGCTGATCCTCGACTACATCCCCGAGGCCCGCAATGTCGAGCTCAAGAGCCTGAAGCAGTACGCCTGGTCGTACCGGAACGAGGGCGCCTTCCACGAGGCGGTCACCAACCGCATCCTCGACGACCTGGTCGCGGCCACATCCCCGCGCTTCATGAGGCTCACCGCCCGCTGGTACGTGCGCGGCGGTATCTTCACCAACGTGGTGGTCGAGCATCGGCAGCCGGGCTGGACACCGGCCCCGCGCGTCGAACTCGACGAATTCCCGCTCCAGTCGAACATTAGATAATCAATAAAATCAATAATCTGGAGCGTGAAGTTGAACCCAAGACTCAAGCTTTTGCAGGCCTACCCCTTCGAGCGCCTGCGCGCGCTGCTCGATGGCGTGCAGCCCGCCGAGGCGCTGTCGCCGATCAACCTCTCGATCGGCGAACCCAGGCACCCGACCCCTGCGGTGATCACCGACACCCTGGCCGCAAGCCTCGCGGGGCTGTCGAATTACCCCGCCACCGCCGGCGTTCCCGCGCTGCGCTCGACGCTCCGGGACTGGCTGGTGCGCCGGCACGGGCTCGGCAGTCTCGATGCGCGAACCGAGCTGCTGCCGATCAATGGCAGCAGGGAGGCGCTGTTCGCTTTCGCCCAGACCGTGATCGACCCGGCCAACGATGCGCTGGTCGTCTGTCCGAACCCCTTCTATCAGATCTACGAGGGCGCAGCCCTGCTGGCGGGCGCCACGCCCTGGTTCGTCGCGCAGGATGCCGCGAACGGCTATCGCTGCGACTGGAGTTCGGTGCCTGAGGCGGTCTGGCGCCGCACGCGCCTGCTCTTCGTCTGCTCGCCGGGCAATCCCACCGGCGCGGTCTTGACTCAGGCCGAATGGGCGCAGCTGTTCGCGCTTTCCGACCGCCACGGCTTCGTCATCGCCGCCGACGAGTGCTACTCCGAGATCTACCTCGACGAGGCCGAAGCGCCGCTCGGCGCACTGGCTGCAGCCCAGGCGGCAGGCCGCAGCGGCTACCCTCGCCTTGCGGTCTTCGGCAGCCTCTCGAAACGCTCGAACGCGCCCGGCATGCGCTCCGGCTATGTGGCGGGCGATGCCGCGCTGATGGCTGCCTTCCTCCTCTATCGCACCTACCACGGCAGCGCCATGAGCCCGCCGGTGCAGCAGGCCTCGATCGCCGCATGGCGCGACGAAGCGCATGTTGTCGACAACCGGCGCCAGTACCGGGCGAAGTTCGACGCGCTGCTGCCGATCCTCTCGCCGGTGCTTGGCGTCGAACGACCGCAGGCCGGCTTCTACCTCTGGGCCCGGGTGCCGGGCGGCGACGATGCCGCCTTCGTCCGCGAACTCTACCGTCGGCACAACGTGCTGGCACTGCCGGGCAGCTACCTCGGGCGCGAGGGCCTCGATGGGCGCAACCCCGGCGCCGGGCATGTACGGCTCGCCCTCGTCGAGCCGCTCGAAGCCTGCATCGAGGGCGCGCGCCGGATCGTCGAATTCGTTGCAGCGGACCCCGGCGTGCCGGCGCCCTGAATCCTCACTCGCCCCTTCCGTCAACCGACCATTCGATGAGCGCAACCGACATGAACGCCCTGGAACGATCGATCGAAACCGCGTGGGAAACCCGCGCCGAGCTCTCCCCGAAATCGGCACCGGCCGAAACCCGCGACGCAGTGGGTCACGTCATCGCCGAACTCGATGCCGGTCGGCTGCGCGTGGCCGATAAGGCCGACGGCCAGTGGGTCGTGCACCAGTGGGTCAAGAAGGCCGTCCTGCTTTCCTTCCGCCTCGAGGACAATGCCCCGCTGCCCGCGGGCGGGCTCCAGTTCTTCGACAAGGTACCCACGAAGTTCGCCGGATTCGATGCCGAGGATTTCGCTCGCGGGGGCTACCGCGTGGTGCCGCCGGCCGTTGCCCGGCGCGGCGCGTTCATCGGCCGGAACGTCGTGCTGATGCCCTCGTATGTGAACATCGGCGCTTACGTCGACGAGGGGACGATGGTCGATACCTGGGCAACCGTCGGGTCGTGCGCGCAGATCGGGCGCAACGTCCACCTTTCGGGCGGCGTCGGCATCGGCGGGGTTCTCGAACCGCTGCAGGCCAATCCGACGATCATCGAGGACAACTGCTTCATCGGGGCGCGCTCGGAGGTCGTCGAGGGCGTGATCGTCGAGGAGAACTCGGTGCTGTCGATGGGCGTGTTCATCGGCCAGAGCACCAAGATCTACGACCGCACCACCGGACAG
>JBIIHU010000208.1:0-6562 GCA_044235405.1 Burkholderiaceae bacterium | reverse complement strand
CCTGCTCCTTTCCGCCAAAGAAAAAAGCCCGCTTGCGCGGGCTGTTTTCTTGGCGGAAAGGGTGGGATTCGAACCCACGTTACCGGAGACCGGTAAACCGGATTTCGAGTCCGGCGCATTCGACCACTCTGCCACCTTTCCGTGTTCCGGGGCGCCGCGACGGGTATTGAACGTCGCTGCTTGATCGAAGCCTTAGAGTATAGCAAAGCGCTCGTTGGTCAAGTGTCCCCTCCGAGCTCCCCCCGTCTGCCTCCTCCTAGCCCCGACCATGAACGTGCCCTCGCCCGCCGATGCTCCCGGCATTGCCGTCGTCATCGGCGCCACCGGCGGCCTGGGTCGCGCCTTCGTCGATGCGCTCGCGCGCGACCCCGCGTACTCGGCCGTGCTCGCCCTGTCGCGCGCGCCGCTCTCCGCAGCCGCGCCCGGCATCGTCACCGGCCACCTCGATCTGACCGACGAGGGCAGCATCACCGCGGCCGCCGCGCAGGCCCGCACGCTTGGCGAGCCGCGCCTCGTGATCGTCGCCACCGGCATCCTGCACGGCGCAGGCATCGCGCCCGAGAAGAGCTGGAACGCCCTGCGCGCCGACACCATGGCCGCCGTGTTCGCGGTGAACTGCATCGGTCCGTCGATGGTGGCCCGCCACTTCCTGCCGCTGCTGCCGCGCCAGGGACGATCGGTGTTTGCCGCGCTGTCCGCGCGCGTGGGCAGCATCGGCGACAACCGCCTCGGCGGCTGGCATGCCTACCGCGCCTCGAAAGCGGCGCTCAACATGATGATCCGCGGTCTGTCGATCGAGCTCGCGCGCCGCGCGCCGCAGGCGATGTGCCTCGGGCTGCATCCGGGCACCGTGGATACCTCGCTGTCGGCGCCCTTCCAGGGCAACGTCGCGCCTGGCGGGCTCTTCGCGCCGGCCGATGCGGCCGCACGCCTGCTTGCGGTGATCGCGGCCGCGACGCCGGCCGACAGCGGCAGCGTGCTCGCCTGGGACGGCTCGACGGTTCCGCCCTGACGCCGCGGCGTCGGGCACGTGGCCAGTTCCCGGCAGGCGCGCGCCGCGCGCTGCCCCTCAGGCGGGCACGATCGCCTCGAGCCCGCCCACGTAGGGCCGCAGCGCCGGCGGAATGCGCACCGAGCCGTCGTCCTGCTGACCGTTCTCGAGCACCGCCACCAGCGTGCGCCCGACCGCCAGACCCGAGCCGTTGAGCGTGTGCACGAACTCGGGCTTGCCCTGCGCGTTGCGATAGCGCGCCTGCATGCGGCGAGCCTGGAAGGCCTCGCAGTTCGAGCACGACGAGATCTCGCGATAGGCGCTCTGCCCCGGCAGCCAGACCTCGAGATCGTAAGTGCGCGCCGCGCCGAAGCCCATGTCGCCGGTGCACAGCAGCATGACCCGGTAGGGCAGCTCGAGTCGCTGCAGCACGGTCTCGGCATGGCCGACCATCTGCTCGAGCGCCGCATCGCTGTCCTCGGGGCGCTCGATTCGCACCATCTCGACCTTGTCGAACTGGTGCTGCCGGATCATGCCGCGGGTGTCGCGCCCGTAGGAACCCGCCTCCGAGCGGAAACACGGCGTGTGTGCGGTCAGCCGCATCGGCAGCTGTTCGGCGGACAGGATCTGTCCGGCCACGATGTTGGTAAGGGAGACCTCGGAGGTCGGGATCAGGTACAGCGCCTCCTCATCGCCCTGCTGCCCGCCCTTGCGCACCGCGAACAGGTCCTGCTCGAACTTGGGCAGCTGGCCGGTGCCTCGCAGCGTCGCCGCGTTGACGATGTAGGGCGTGTAGCACTCGGTGTAGCCGTGCTCGGTCGTGTGCAGGTCGAGCATGAACTGGGCGAGCGCCCGGTGCAGTCGCGCGATCTGACCGCGCATCAGCGCGAAGCGCGAGCCGGCCAGCCGGCCCGCGGTCTCGAAGTCGAGGCCCATGGCCTCGCCGATGGCCACGTGATCGCGCGCGGGATTCGCAAAGACGCGCGGCTCTCCCCAGCGGCGCACCTCGCGATTGCCGGTCTCGTCGCGCCCCGTCGGTACCGTCGGCTGCGGCAAGTTGGGCAGCGTCAGCAGCCAGTCGGCCAGGCGGTTCTGCACCGCGTCGTTATCACGCTGCGCGGCCGCGAGCCCCTCGGCGATACCGGCCACCTCGGCCATCAGCGCGGAGGCGTCCTCGCCGCGTCCCTTCATCGCGCCGATCTGCTTCGACAGCGCGTTGCGGCGCGCCTGCAGTTCCTCGGCGCGGGTCTGGAAGGCCTTGCGGGCGGCTTCCTGCTCGCGGAACCAGGCAACGTCGAGCGTGTATCCGCGGTCAGCAAGGCGCGCCGCGACGGCGTCGAGATCCTTGCGCAGCATCTGGGGGTCGAGCATGGCAGAAGCGGGCCCGCGAGGGCCGCTGACAGGGCTTGCGAAGGCGGCGATGGTAGCAGGGCGAGGTGAACGCCGGCATCAGCCGGACGCATCGGGCCTTGTGAGGCCGGGGAACGAAGCGCCTAGCCGCGACCGAACATGTCGTCGAAGCGGACGATGTCGTCTTCGCCCAGGTAGCTGCCGCTTTGCACCTCGATCATCACCAGCGGCAGGCGGCCCGGATTCTCGAGCCGGTGCCGGATGCCGGCCGCGATGTAGGTCGACTCGTTGGTGCGCACGAAGAGCTCGCTGTCGCCATTGACGACACGGGCTATGCCCGAGACCACCACCCAGTGTTCGCTGCGGTGGTAGTGCATCTGCAGGCTCAGGCTGCGCCCGGGCGTGACCACGATGCGCTTGATCTTGAAGCCCGGCCCTTCCTCGAGCACCGTGTAGGTGCCCCACGGACGATGCACGGTGCGGTGCAGACGATGCGCCGGATGGTCGCGGGCCTTCAGTTCGGCGTACAGGTGCCGCACATCCTGCGCGCGGTCGCGGTGCGCGACCAGCAGCGCATCGGGCGTGTCGATGACCAGAAGGTCGTCGACACCCACCGCGGCGACCAGGCGATCGTCGGCATGGATGGTGCAGCCGTGCGCATCGCGCATGAGCACCTCGCCGCGGGTGCGGTTGCCGTCGGCGTCCGGGGCATCGATGTCGCCGAGCGCGCGCCACGAGCCGATATCGCTCCAGCCGATGTCGCAGGGCACGACCGCAACCCGGGCCGAACGCTCCATCAGCGCGTAGTCGATCGAGTCCTCGGGCACGGCGGCGAAGCGCTTCGCATCGAGCTCGATCTGCTCGAATCCCGGTCCGTTCGCCCGTCGCGCGCCCTCGATGCAGGCTCGGGTGGCGTCGAGCATGGCCGGGCAGTGCTCGGCCATCTCGCGCAGCAGCGCGCCAGCCGAGAAGCAGAACATGCCGGCGTTCCAGAGAAAGCGCCCGGAGGCGAGGTACTCGCGCGCCACGTCGGCCGTGGGCTTCTCGACGAAGCGACGCACCCGGTGACCATCGGCCTCGAGGTAACCGTAGCCGGTCTCGGGCGACGTGGGCCGGATGCCGAAGGTGACGAGATGACCCTCGGCCGCCAGCACGCGGGCCTGGGCGACGGCCGCGCCGAAGGCCGCGAGGTCGGCGATCAGATGGTCGGCGGGCAGCACCAGCAGCTGCGCCTGGTCGCCGTGCGCGGCCGAGACCTGCAGGGCCGCCGCCGCGATCGCGGGCGCGGTGTTGCGGCCGAAGGGCTCGAGGATGTGGGTGGTGCGGGTGCCGAGAGTATCGACCTCGCGGTAGTCGTCAGCGGTCTTGAAGACCAGCTCGCGGTTGGTGACGGTCAGCAGTTCGACCACGCCCGGCTGCGCCACCGCGCGCAGGAAGGCCTTCTGCAGCAGGCTCTGGCCGTCGGCCAGACGGATGAAGGGCTTGGGATGGAGCTCGCGCGACACCGGCCACAGGCGCGAGCCCGCGCCGCCGCACAGGATCACCGGGACCAGCGGCGGCATCGCGGTCACGCTAGCGGCTTGATGCCGCGCTGCCGGATCACCGCCGACCAGCGCGCGTTCTCGCGGGCGATGAAGGCATCAGCCTCGTCGCCCGCCATCGGCACCAGCAGCGTGCCGAGCTTTTCGAGCCGCGCGATGAGCTCGGGCTGCGCGAGCGCTTTCTGCAACTCATCGGACAGCCGGCGCACGATCGGCCGCGGGGTGGTTGCGGGCGCAACCAGACCGAACCAGGGCAGGAACATCGCGTCGCCGTACCCGGCCTCGGCCAGCGTGGGCACCGCGGGCAGCTCGGGCGAGCGCCGCGGCGCGCTGATCGCCAGCGCCTTCAGGCGCCCTTCGCGCACATGGGGCAGCGCGAGGCCCAGCGTCATCAGGCTCAGCGCGTGCATGCCGTTGACGAGATCCGGCAGCATTTCGGCCTGGGTCTTGTACATCACGTTCTGCATGTCCATGCCGGTGAGGCCGAACAGCAGTTCCTGACCTAGGTGGTTGGAGCTGCCCGCGCTCGGGTTCGTGACGTTCAGCTGACCCGGACGCGCTTTCACGTAGTCGACGAGCTCGCGCATCGAGTTCACGGGCAGCGAGGCCGGGACCACGAAGAGATTGGGCGGCGCGCCGATCAGGCCGATCGCCGAGAAGTCGGCGCTCTTCCAGCGGGTGTTGGCCACCAGGTGGGGGTTGATGGCCAGGTAGGGCGAGCAGGCCATCAGGTTGTAGCCGTCGGCGGGCGTGCGCAGCACGTGCTCGGTGCCGATGTTGCCGTTGGCGCCCGCGCGGTTCTCGACGACGACCGGCTGGCCGATCTGGGCGGCGATCTGGGCCGACAGCGCACGGGTGGTGATGTCGAGGATGCCGCCGGCGGCGAACGGCACCGTGCAGCGCAGCGGCCGGGCAGGCCAGGTCTCCTGGGCGGCGGCGACGCGCGGACGGCCGAGAAGGGCCGACGCCGCGAGCGCGGCCGCACCCGCCGCGGGCAATTGGACCGCCAACCGGCGGCGGGATCGATTCATCGACGCTTCTCCCAGAGATCGGGCCGATCGGCCAGCGTGGGCATCGGCCGATAGACCTGTGGCATGTGGCCGATGTCGTTCAGGGCCAGCCCATCGACCGTGCGCAAGCGGGCATCGTGGGTGCCGTCGGCATGGAAGGCATGCTCGACCCAGCCGATCACCTTGGTGCCGTAGGTCGGCTGCCAGGCATCGCCGAGCACGAAGGCTGTCGATGGCGCCCAGATCTGTCGCATGCCATCGGCCACCCGATCCCGCCACTGGTGGACATGGCCGCTGATGACGAGCGACGGGCGTTGCCGGTCGAAGGCCGCCATCAACCGCGCGCGCATCGCCGGCGTGGGGGTCCAGTAGATTGCGTCAGCGTCGCCGAGCGCATCGGCGGTCAGTGGCATGTGCTGCACGAGCGCGAGGCTGCGGGTGCCGAGATCGGCCTGCGCCCGCGCGATCAGATCCCACTGCGCGTCGTGGAAATCGAGGCTCTGGCAGTCGAGCCCGATCAGCCGCCAGCCCGGCAGGTCACGAGTCCAGGCCGACGGTCCGGCCTGTCGCTCCCAGCGGGCCACGCGCTCTGGCGTAGCCTGGTTGCGGCCGAGCGCCGGATCGTTGCCCACGTCGTGATTGCCGGGCACGCAAAGCATCTCGGGCCCGATCGCGGCATGTTCGGCCACACCATGGGCGAGCTCATCCTCGGAGTCCTCGCCCAGCAGGTTCAGATCACCCGTGGCCAGCAGCAGGTCGAAACGCTCGGCTCGGATCGCCTCGGCGATGCGGGCGAAGTTGCCGGCGAAGGCCGGCTTGCTCGCCGAGAGGTGGGCATCGCTGACCTGCGCGATGCGGACCGTCATTCAGCCCGGCCGCCGCTCGAAAGCGGGCAGCCCCTCGGGGATGTGGTGGAAGGACTGGCGGTCGATGGTGAAGATCGCCGCCTTCGGCTGGAAGACCGAGGGATCGTCGAAGGTGCCGACCTTGAGGATGAAGGTACCTGGGCGCTTGGGCGAGCGCGTCCCGATGGCGGTGCCGCAGGTCGGGCAGAAATAGCGCGTGACGGCGTTCTCGATGTCGGTGCGCGTGAAGGCGCTTGGCGTGCCCTTCGTGAAGCGCATGCCGGCATCGGGCATCAGCATGATCACGTTGGGGTTGCCGCCGGTGATGTACTGGCATTCGCGGCAGTGGCACTGCAGCGCGCCCATCGGCTCGCCTTCGGCCACGTAGCGGATCCCCTTGCAGTAACAGCCGCCCTCGATCTTCATGACCTCTCCCGTTCAGAAGGCATCGCCGGGCACCCGCACCCAGCCTTCCATCAGCACACGCGCGCTACGGCTCATGATGGCCTTGCGCACGACCCATTCGCCATCCTCGCGCACCGCCTGCGCACCCACGCGCAGCGTGCCCGACGGATGGCCGAAACGCACCGCTTCGCGCTCGCCGCCGCCGGCCGCGAGATTGACCAGCGTGCCGGGAATGGCCGCCGCGGTGCCGATGGCCACCGCGGCGGTTCCCATCATCGCGTGGTGCAGCTTGCCCATCGAGAGCGCGCGCACAAGCAGGTCGATGTCGGAGGCCTCCACGCGCTTGCCGCTGGAGGCGGTGTAGCTCGCCGGGGGGGCGACGAAGGCCACCTTGGGCGTGTGCTGGCGGCGCGCGGCCTC
>JBIIHU010000029.1:0-20485 GCA_044235405.1 Burkholderiaceae bacterium | reverse complement strand
CGCCGGCTGGCCGTCGAGCAGCACTGTGCAGGCACCGCAAAGGCCGATGCCGCAGCCATACTTGGGGCCGCCGAGGCCGAATTCCGAGCGCAGCACCCAGAGCAGGGGCGCATCGGCCTCCGCGCCGCTGTCGCGGAGCTCGCCATTGACGTTCAGTGTCGGCATCCTGGCATCCGATGGGGGTGGTCGAGGGTCGGGTGATGGGTCGTGGGCGGCATGTTCGCGGGTGGCTCGTGCCGAGTGGACGTTCGGGCTTCGTCGATGCCCCTCACGCGGCGGGCAGTCCGAACGGCAGGCTGCGCAGGCGCTTGCCGGTGAGTCGGGCCAGCGCGTTGGCCACCGCCGGTGCGATCGCGGTCACCGGCGGCTCGCCCACGCCTTCGGGCGGTCCGGCGCTCTCCACGATCAGGGTCTCGATCAGCGGTGCCTCGCCGATTCGCAGCACCGGATGCTCGTGGAAGTTGGCGCGCATGATGCGTCCATCGTCGATCGGGGTGTCGCCGTGAAGCGCCGCCGACAGGCCGAAGAGGATGCCTCCCTCGACCTGCTGGCGGATGAGGTTCGGGTTGACCGGCGTGCCGCAGTCGATGGCGCAGACCACCCGGTGGACCCGGATGCGGCCGCGAGGGTCGACGGACACCTCGGCCACCTGCGCGACCACGCTGCCGAAGGCCTCGTGCAGCGCGATGCCGCGGGCTACCGGGCGCCCGTCGAATGCGGGTGGCGGCGGCGTCGCCCAGCCGACCGCGTCGGCTGCCCGCCGCAGCACGGCCAGGTGGCGCGGGTGCCTGCCGAGGAGGGCGGCACGGAAGGCCACCGGATCGCGCCCGGTGGCCTGTGCGAGCTCGTCGATGAAGCACTCGGTGAAGAAGGCCTGGTGCGAGTGGCCCACCGATCGCCAGAAGCCCACCGGCACCGGCGCGTCGATCCGCCGGTGCGCGATTCGCGCGGCCGGCCATTCGTAGGGCTGGTCGAAGGCGCCCTCCAGAGTGGTCTTGTCGGGCCCCGGGAGCGGCACGCCGAAGTAGCGCTCGAGGGCGGCTGGCACCGGCGCCGGACCGGCCGATACGGCGAGCAGGCCGAGCACGCGGCCCTCGGCATCGAGCGCGGCCTTCAGCCGGGCGGCGCAGGCCGGGCGCAGGCAGTCGTGCGTGCTGTCCTGCTCGCGCGACCAGACCGTCTGGACGGCGCGCCCGGGCGCAAGCGCGGCGATCTCGGCTGCCTGCGCGATGAAATCGATCTCGAGGCGACGGCCGAAACTGCCGCCGATCGGCAGCTGGACGACCTCCACCCGCTCCCGCGCCAGGCCGAGCGCTCGGGCGACCGCCATCCGCGCGAGATCGGGAACCTGCGTGCCGACCCAGAGCGTGGCGCGATCCCCGTCGACACGCACCGTGGCATTGAGCGGCTCGAGCGCAAGGTGGGCGAGGAAGGGCGCGCTGAACCGCGCCTCGACGACGCGGGCCGCGCCCGCGAAGGCTTCGTCGAGGCGTCCGGTGCGCCGCAGCGCGAAACCGGCGTCGTCATCGGTGACCGCCTCCTCGAGGGAAGCCAGGAAGGCCGAGCTCGAGAAACCCGCGGCCGGACCTGGCGTCCAGCGAGGCTCGAGCGCGCGCAGCGCGCGCTCCGCCCGCCAGGGCGCATCGGCAATCACCGCGGCGCCGCCGGTGCCGCCATGACGGCCCGCGAATCGACCCACGGCTACCACGCCCGGCATCGCGCGTGCAGGTGCCTCGTCGAGCTGCGCGACGGAACCGCCGAGCGTCGGGCACATCATCACCCGGGCATGCAGTGCGTCGGGTGGCGCCGCGTCGATGCCGAATCGGGTCGACCCGTCGAGCCGCCCCGCGGCATCGAGCCGGGGCAGCGGTCGACCGAGCAGGCGCCACTGCGCTGCCGGCTTCAGCGCGACGCGCGCCGGCGCCGGCTCGGATGCCGCCCGTGCCGCGAGTTCGCCGAAGGTGGCGCTGCGCCCGTCGCGGTGGCTGACCCGCCCTTCGGCGACCATGCACTCCGCCTGCGGAACCTGCCACTGCCGGGCGGCCGCGGCCAGCAGCATCGCGCGCGCGCCGGCACCCGCCTCGCGCATCGGCAGCCAGAGGTCCTTGATGCTGGAGGATCCGCCGGTGGCCATCAGGCCGGTCTCGCGCATCAGTCGCGCGGCGAGGTGACTGCCGACGCGTCGCATGAGACCGTGATCGTCGGGATGGAAGGGCAGGCCGTCGACCACCACGACCAGGTTGTTGTAGAGATCGTCGATCGGGGCGCTCGCTATGCGTACCTGCGCCCAGCGGGCGTCGAGTTCCTCGGCGAGAATCGCCGCGAGCGTGCTCGCCACCCCCTGGCCCATCTCGGCGCGGGCGATCATGATGGTGACGAGGTCATCGCTGCCGATGCGTACCCAGCCGTTGAGCGGGGTCTGGCCGGCGGCCGCGGGCAGGGGTCTGCTCCCGGTCAGGCGCTGCCGGGGAGGGGCGATCGCCCAGCCGAGTACCAGAGCGCTGGCGACGCCCGCGCCCGCGATCAGGAAGGCGCGGCGGCTCGGAATCAGACGGCGGCGGCTCGTCATCGGGATCGGGTGCTGCTGCTTCATGAGAGAGTTCGCCGATGCCACGCCCGTTCGAGACTTCCGATCGGACCGATCCGCCGCATGGCATCGAAGCGTCATTGTGCCTGTTCGAAAGCCCCTTGGGGCGTTGCGCGATCGCCTGGACCGATGCCGGCGTGCGTGCGGTACAGCTGCCGTCGATCGATGATGACGCGACGCTGGCACGGCTCGCGCGTGCGGCCGGTGTCGCGGCCCCGGGCAGCCGGCGCCGCTGCGCGATCCCGCCGCCGCAAATCGCCGACGCCGTGGCCGGCATCGTCGAACTCCTGGGTGGCGCGCCCCGCGACCTGCGCGAGGTTGCGCTCGACACCACCGGCATCCCGGCCTTCGCGCTGCGGGTCTATGCGCTTGCCCGCGAGATCGCGCCCGGCGCCACCCTGAGCTATGGTGAGCTCGCGGCGCGGCTCGGCGACCCTGGCGCCGCTCGCGCGGTAGGCCGGGCACTGGGCGACAACCCCTTCGTGATCATCGTGCCCTGCCACCGGGTTCTCGCCGCGGGCGGCCGACCCGGCGGTTTCTCGGCGCCGGGCGGGCTGGCGACCAAGCGGCGCCTGCTGGCGATCGAGGCGGCCTGCAGGCCGGCGCTCAGCCCGGGCCAGTCGGGACGACTTTTCTGACGAAGGCCTCGATGAGTTCGAGCACCCGGGCCGGTTGGTCGACGAAGGGGCTGTGGCCGCAATCCTCCAGCCCGATCCAGCGGGCTGTGGCCACCCGCTCGGCCAGGCGCCGCACCTGTGCCATTGTGCCGTAGGCATCCTGCCATCCCTGCAGCGCGAGCACCGGGGTGTCGATCGCGGCGATATCGGCCTCGATCGACCAGTCGACGAAGGCGGGGTCGAGCCAGATGTCGGCCCAGCCATCGAAGGTGTGCCGGACGTCGGCATGATGCCGCGCGAGGCGTTGAGCGAGTTGCCGGTCCTCGTGCGCGAAGCGCTGACGCAGGTCGCGGATCGCGGCGAGCGTGATCGGCTCGACGAAGAGGTGCGGCGCCATCGCCACGGTGGCCAGCAGCCCCTGGGGCCGGCGCGCGGCATGGAGCAGCGCGATCGAGGCGCCGTCGCTGTGCCCCACCACGATCGCCCGTTGTGCACCGGCCTGCTCGCGCAGGTTCTCGAGCAGGCTCTCGAGCAGGCGGGCCTCGGCATGCATGAACGATGCTTGCCGGGGCAGTTCGGCGGGGTCGGATCGGCCATAGCCTGCGCGCGAGTACATCAGACCCGGCAGGCCGAGCCGTGCGCACAGCCGCGCCGGAAAATCTCGCCACAGGGAAATGCTGCCGAGCCCCTCGTGCAGGAACACCAGCACCGG
Source organism: Burkholderiaceae bacterium (assembly GCA_044235405.1). Taxonomy (GTDB): domain Bacteria; phylum Pseudomonadota; class Gammaproteobacteria; order Burkholderiales; family Burkholderiaceae_E; genus Quisquiliibacterium. The sequence continues at coordinate 16,569 of JBIIHU010000029.1, read as the reverse complement.
CTGCCCGGGTTGCGGCTCGCCGAGTCGCTGCGCCTCGAGGCGGCGCCCGCCGGCCTGCAGCGTCAGGGCGGTGGCGACGGGCAGCTCCGGGGACATGCCGTCGATTCTCGCACGGAGCTCCGCATGGCAGACTGGTTGCCTGTGCGCTTCGGCGATGCGCGGGCAGGGGCCGGCGTGCCGGCCCGCATGCCGGAGTCCCCGCGTGACCACGATGTCCTCCTCGCTCGCCGATCGCTGCTGGCTCGCGATCGACGCGACCACCGATCTGAATTCGCTCGATGCCGACGCGACGCCGGGCTTCCGGGGCGAGGAGTCCAGCGCGAGCGAGCTCACCGATGCGCTGCGCACCGAACTCGTGGCGCTGCAGGCGCGCCTGTACGCGGAGTCGCGCCAGCGGCTGCTGGTGGTGCTCCAGGCGATGGACACTGGCGGCAAGGACGGTGTGATCCGACGGGTGTTCTCGGGCGTCAATCCGCAGGGCGTGCGGGTCGCGCGCTTCGAGCGACCCGCCGCCGCGGAGCTCGCACGCGATTACCTCTGGCGCGTGCACGCGCAGGTGCCGGCAGCCGGCGAGATCGCGATCTTCAACCGCTCGCACTACGAGGACGTGCTCGTGGTGAGGGTCAACGGACTGGTGCCCGCCACCCGCTGGCGGCGCCGTTTCGCGCACATCCGCGCCTTCGAGCGCATGCTCGTCGACGAAGGGACGACCATCGTCAAGTGCTACCTGCACATCGACCGCGACGAGCAGGCGCGCCGGCTGCGCGCGCGCCTCGAGGACCCGTCGCGGCACTGGAAGTTCGATCCGCACGACATCGAGCAGCGCCGCCACTGGGACCGCTACATGAGCGCCTTCCGGCAGGCGATCGTCGAGACCGATCGCCGGCACGCGCCCTGGTACGTGATCCCCGCCAACCGCAAGTGGTTCCGCGACCTCGCGGTGATGAGCATCCTGGTGCGCACGCTGCGTCGCATGGATCCCCGCTATCCGCCGGCGCGCGCCGATCTGTCGGGACTGCGGATCGACTGAAGGCCGCGCGGCGGGTGCGCATCGGGCTTCTGATACCCTTGATCCATCGTCGGCCGCTCCGTTTCCGGTCGGCGCGACGCGATGCCTCCGAGAGCGCTCCTCATGAAAATCCTGTCCGCCTGCTTCGGTCTGCTGCTCGCCGCCCTTGTCGCGGGATGCGGCGGTTCGTCCGCTCCCTCCGAAGCGCCCGTCGGCGTCACGGTGTCGCCCGGCGATGGTCGGGTCGAAGTCCGTTTCACGCAGGAGCCGGGACTGCAGTACTGGGTGTTCTACGCCCCGGGCGATACCGTGTCGTTCCCGGATTCGATGAACACGCCAGGCTACCGCTCGGTGCGCAGCGCCACCTCGCCGGCCCTGATCACCGGGCTGGTCAACGGCCAGCAGTATGCGTTCGCGGTGGGCGCCTCTCGCGATGGCTCGAAGGTTGGTCCGACCAGCGCGCCGGTCACCGCGGTCGCGCGCCCGGCCGGCGACCTCTGGAGCCCGGCCTCGCTGCCGACGGGCGTGCAGCTCAACGCACTTTTCTTCGATGGCACGCGATTTCTCGGCGTGGGCGCTGCAGGCGCGATCCTGATCAGCGAGGATGGCCTCACCTGGAGCGCCGCGAGTTCGGGCACCACCCAGGAGCTGCATGCGATCGCTTTCGTGAACTCGCGCTACATCGCGGTCGGCGCCGGCGGCACCGTACTCACCAGCCTCGATCGGACCACCTGGACGCCCCGGGTTTCGGGGACCACCGAAACCCTGCGCGCGGTCGGCGGTCTCGGCAGCGTGGCGGTGGCGGCCGGCGACAACGGCGCGCTGCTGATCAGCGTCGATACCTCCGTGTGGGGCGCGGTCGCCTCGGGCACTCAGGCGTCGCTTCGCGCGATCGGCGGCACGACCGAGCGTCTGGTCGTGGCCGGCGCCGGCGGGATCCTGCTGACCCACCTGTCGCGCGACCTCGGCAGCTGGCAGCCGCTCGTCTCGGGCACCACGTCAACGCTGAACGGGGTTGCCGCATCGGGGGCGCGTTTCGTGGCGGTGGGCGATGGCGGCACGGTCCTCACCAGCACCGACGGGCTTGCCTGGTCCGCGCTGGCGCTGGCCCCGGGCGCATCGCTGCAGGCACTCACCTGGGGCAGTCGCTTCGTGGCGGTGGCGGCCGATGGCGGCGCGCTGCTCAGCAGCGACGGCCTTGCCTGGACCCGGGTCGCCACCGGCGCATCCGGCGGCCTCGGCGGCGTGGCATTCGGGCTGGGGCGCTACCTCGCTTCCGGCGCCGGTGGTGCGCTGTTCAGCGCCTTCTGATCATCGCGGGGGCGCTGCCATGGATCTCGGACTGGCCGGGCGCACGGCGCTCGTCACGGGCGCCACCGCTGGCATCGGCTGGGCGATTGCGGAGGGCCTCGCCCGCGAGGGAGTCCGGGTCTGGATCACCGGCCGATCGCAGCCGCGCGTCGATGCCGCGCTCGCGCGGCTGGCGCAGGCGGTCCCGGGGTGCGAAGCGCGCGGGGTGGCCGCCGACTGCGCAACCGCCGATGGCGCGCAGCGTGTCTTCGATGCGCTGCCCGAGGTCGATTGCCTGGTCAACAACCTGGGTGTCTACGAGCGCGGCACCGCCTTTGGTATCACCGACGCCCAGTGGCAGGGCATGTTCGACACCAACGTGCTCAGCGGCGTGCGCTTCACGCGGCACTATGCGCCGGCGATGGCGCGTCGCGGCTGGGGGCGCGTGATCTTCGTCTCCAGCGAGTCGGGCCTGAACATTCCCCGCGAGATGATCCATTACGGCATGAGCAAGTCGGCGCAGCTCGCGGTCTCGCGAGGCTTCGCGATCGAGCTCGCGGGCACCGGGGTCACGGTCAACGCGCTGCTGCCCGGACCCACCCGCACCGAGAATACCGAGCGTCTGCGTGCCGAGCGCGCCCGCGCCGCCGGCATCGGTGTCGAGCAGCTCGAGGCCGATTTCTTCCGGCAGTTCAGGCCGACCTCGCTGCTGTCGCGCTTCACCAGCGCGCGCGAGGTGGCCGACGCGGCGGTCTATCTGTGCAGTGCACGTGCAAGCGCCACGACCGGGTCGGCGATGCGGGTCGACGGCGGCGTCGTCAACCAGATCATGTGAGTCTCCGCGAGGCGCGCCGCCTCGCGCGCCGGCGACCTCGTCGGACGACGAAGCCGCCGGGGCGGGGGTCAGGAAAAGGCCTGGATGCCGGTCTGGGCGCGTCCCAGGATCAGCGCATGAATGTCGTGGGTGCCCTCGTAGGTGTTGACCACCTCGAGGTTCACCATGTGACGCGCGACGCCGAATTCATCGCTGATGCCGTTGCCGCCCATCATGTCGCGGGCCATGCGGGCGATGTCGAGGCTCTTGCCGCATGAGTTGCGTTTCATGATCGACGTGATCTCGACCGCCGCGGTACCCTCGTCCTTCATGCGGCCCAGCCGCAGGCAGCCCTGCAGGCCGAGCGTGATCTCGGTCTGCATGTCGGCGAGCTTCTTCTGGATCAGCTGGTTGGCGGCCAGCGGACGTCCGAACTGGTGACGGTCGAGAACGTAGCGCCGGGCCCGATGCCAGCAGTCCTCGGCAGCGCCGAGCGCACCCCAGGCGATGCCGTAGCGGGCGCTGTTCAGGCAGGTGAACGGGCCCTTCAGGCCCTCGACGCCGGGCAGCAACTGCGACTCGGCCACCGGCACCTGGTCCATCACGATCTCGCCGGTGATCGAGGCGCGCAGGCCGACCTTGCCGGCGATCTTGGGTGCCGACAGTCCCTTCATGCCTTTCTCGAGGATGAAGCCCTTGATGCGGCCGTCGAAGTCGCCGCCCTGGCATTTGGCCCACACGACGAACACATCGGCGATCGGGCTGTTGGAGATCCACATCTTGCTGCCGGTGAGCTCATAGCCGCCGGGCACGGCACGCGCGCGGGTGGCCATGCTGCCGGGGTCCGAGCCGTGGTTGGGCTCGGTGAGCCCGAAGCAGCCGATCCACTCGCCGGTGGCGAGCTTCGGAAGATACCTGCGGCGCTGCGCCTCGGTGCCGAAGTCGTGGATCGGCAGCATCACCAGCGAGCTCTGCACGCTCATCATCGAGCGGTAGCCGGAGTCCACCCGCTCGACCTCGCGGGCGATCAGGCCGTAGCTGACGTAGTTCAGCCCGGGGCCGCCGTAGGCCTCGGGGATCGTGGGGCCCAGCAGGCCGAGCGCGCCCATCTCGCGGAAGATCTCGGGGTCGGTCTTCTCGTGCCGGAACGATTCGGTGACGCGCGGCAGCAGCTTCTCCTGGCAGTAGGCATGCGCGGCCTCGCGCACCATGCGCTCGTCCTCGGAGAGCTGCTGATCGAGCAGCAGCGGGTCGTCCCACTGGAACACGGCCTTGGCGGACTTCTCGGAACTCATGGCTGGCAATCCTGCGTTGTCGCGTGAAGCCGCGATTCTACGCGGGCCCGATATCATCGGCGCCGTGGCGCGTCCGGCGCCCCTACTCAGGAGGCAGATTCATGCGCAGCGAAGTGGCCGTCCTCGGCGGCGGGTGTTTCTGGTGTCTCGAGGCGGTCTACCTCGAGGTCGAGGGCGTGATCTCGGTCGAGTCGGGCTATGCGGGTGGCACGGTTGACTCGCCGTCCTACGAGGCGGTCTGCGGTGGCGACACCGGTCACGCCGAAGTGGTGCGCATCGTGTTCGACCCCGATCGCATCGCGTACCGCGACATTCTCGGGATCTTCTTCGGGATCCATGATCCGACCACGTTGAACCGGCAGGGAGCCGACGTCGGCACGCAGTACCGCTCCGTGATCTTCCACGTCGACGACGCGCAGCGCGCGCAGGCGCAGGCGATGATCGACGAGCTCGGCCGTGGCGACGTCTTCGATCGCCCGATCGTCACGCAGCTCGCGCCGCTCCCGGTCTACTGGCCTGCCGAGGCCTACCATCAGCGCTACTTCGAGCGCCATCCGTGGCAGGGCTACTGCATGGCGGTGGTCGGGCCGAAGGTGGTGAAGTTCCGACGGCAGTTCGCCAGCCGGCTGCGGCGCGCCCCGGCGGGCTGACCGTTCGATCGGCGCAGACCGCCGCGAGCTTCTGCGCGCGTGCTGCTTGCGCCGGGCCGCGGTCGACCCCACATTCGATGGGCCGGGCGGCATGCCCGCCGCCTTGATCCGGAGTCCCCATGCTGCAACGCCTGTTCTCGCGCCTGCTGCTCGGCCTGTTGCTGTCCGTCGGCCTCGGAGGTTGCGGCTACAACGACATCCAGGGGGCCGACGAGGCCACGCGCTCGGCCTGGTCGGAGGTGCTCAACCAGTACCAGCGGCGAGCCGACCTGATTCCGAACCTGGTGGCCACGGTCAGGGGTTTCGCCGATCAGGAAAAGGAGGTGCTCACGCGGGTCACCGAAGCGCGCGCGCAGGTCGGGCAGGCGCGGGTCGATCCCGCCGATGCCGAATCGCTCCGACGCTTCGAGCAGGCCCAGCGCGAGGTCGGCAGTGCGCTGTCGAGGCTGCTGGTGGTCGCCGAGGCCTATCCGCAGCTGAGGTCCGATGCCGCCTTCCGCGATCTGCAGGCGCAGCTCGAGGGCACCGAGAACCGGATCACGGTGGCGCGCAAGCGCTACATCGATGCGATCCAGCGCTACAACGTGCTGGTGCGCCAGTTTCCGGTCAATCTGACCGCGATGGTCTTCGGTTACCAGCCGAAACCGCCGTTCGCGGTCGACGACGAGAAGGCGATCGCCAGTCCGCCGAAGGTCGACTTCGGCAAGCCGGCGCCCGCGCCGCGCTGATCCCGCTGTCGTCCGGCGTTCGAGCCCGCCCTGCGATGCCGATCCTCGTTCCACCGCTGGGGCCGATCCTCGCCGCGCTGCTTGCCCTGGTCGCGCTCGCCGGACTGTGCGGCACGCCGGCGACCGCGCAGGAGCTCGTTGCGGTGCCGCCGCTGGCAGCGCGGGTCACCGACCTGACCGGCACGCTGTCGGCGGCCGATCGCGAGCGCATCGAGTCCCGTCTTGCGGCCCTCGAGCAGCGCAAGGGAGCGCAGGTCGCGGTGCTGATCGTACCTACCACCGCCCCCGAGGACATCGCGGCCTATTCGATCCGGGTGGTCGAGGCCTGGCGCCTGGGGCGCGCGAAGGCGGGCGATGTCGCTGTCGACGATGGCGTGCTGCTGCTGGTGGCGCTGAACGATCGGCGAATGCGCATCGAGGTCGGGCGCGGCCTCGAGGGCGCGATTCCCGATGCGCTCGCGCGGCGCGTGATCGCCGAGATCATCGCGCCGCGCTTTCGCGATGGTGCCTATGGCGACGGCATCGCGCAGGGGGTCGACCGTATCGCAGGGCTCATCGAAGGCGAGGCGCTGCCGGCCCCCTGGCACGAGCCGCGGCATGGGGCGGCCGACCGAGCGGCCGACGACGCGCCGGACCCGGTGTTCCCGCTGATCGCGGGCCTGATGATCGGACTGGCCGCCGCGGCGCGACTCGGACGCCTGCCGGGCGGGGTCGCGGGCGGGCTCACCGCCGGTGCGGCCGCGGTCATCACCGGGCTGCCGATCTGGCTCGCGGGCGTCTCGGCGCTCGTGATCCTGGCGGCGGTACCGCTGCTGCTCGCCCTCGGCGCGGGAGGCGGCGGGCCGGTCGGGCATGGACTGCCAAGAGGCGGTCACGGATGGGGCGGTCACGGCCCGGCATCGGGCGCCGGCAACGGAGCCGGCCGAGGCCGGGGCGGCGCTTTCGGCAGCGGCGGCTTTCGGGGCGGTGGCGGCAGTTTCGGCGGCGGTGGCGCCTCGGGGGACTGGTGAGCGAGCCGATCGACCGTCGTGCGCGATCATCGCCGGGGCGCGGCGCCGCCCCCGGGCGGCTCGCGCGCCTGTGGCGGCATCTTTGGACCGATCGTGCCCGCCTGCGACGGCTCGTCGATGCAGCGGCCCTCGATGCGATCGAGCAGGCGGTGCGCGACGGGGAGCGTACGCACCGCGGCGAACTGCGGGTGGTCTTCGAGGCCTCGCTGCCGCTGCAGGCCGTGCTGGCTGGCGTACCGGCGCGCGAGCGCGCGCTCGAGGTGTTCGGGCTGTCGCGAGTCTGGGACACCGAGGACGACAGCGGCGTGCTCCTTTACGTGCTGCTTGCCGACCGGGCCGTCGAGATCGTGGCCGACCGTGGCGCCGCACGTGCGATCGCGCCCGAGCGATGGGCCGAGGTGGCCGGCGAGCTCGCCCGGGCGCTGGCCGCGGGCGACGCGCTCGATGGCACCTGCGCGGCGGTGAGCCGGATCCACGCGCTGCTGCGCCGGGCGTTTCCGATCGCGGATCTTGCCAATCCCGACGAGCTGCCGGATCGTCCGTCGTTGCTGTGAGCGCCGGCGCGACCCGCAGCGATTTCTCCGAGCCGCCGACGCGCGGCATGTCGCGCCGCGTGGTTGCCATCGCAACCATCGTCGCGATGCACGCGCTCGCGCTGATCGCGCTGAACCGGTACACGACGCAGCCACGCCCGAGCGCGCCGCAGCCGCCCGGGCAGCTGAGCGTCGCGATCCTGCCGCCGCCCCCGCCGCTGGCGGTCTCGCAGACTGCGCCGACCCGGCCGGTGGCGCGACCGGTCGCCGCGCCGCCGGTGCCTGCGCCGTCGGAGATCGCGAGCGAGGCGCCGGCGCCGCCGACAGCCGCCGTCGAGCCGCCGCCGGTCGCGCAACCGCAGTTGGCCGATGGCGCCGGCACGGGAGCGTCCGTGCCGGCTCAGCCGAATGGCGAGCGCGCCGTGACGGCGGAGGCGCCCGATGAACCCGCGATCACCGGTGCGCTCGCGGTGGCGCGGCCCGAGCCGGCACGGGATTCGGAGCCGCCTTCGACGCCGCAGGCGGCTGGCGACAGCACTTCGGTCGCGCCGCCGCCGGTGCTGCCGCCGCCGCAGCCGGTGGCGCGGCGCTTTCGCGTGTTCTTCGGCGATTACCACGACGGCCAGAGCGTCGCGGAACTGGCTTATTCGCTCGAGATCGCCGACGGCCGCTACCGGCTGCAGTCGCAGGCGCGGGCCGTCGGGCTCACCGCGCTCTTCTGGTCGGGTGCGCTCACGCAGCAAAGCACCGGTCGCATCGGCCCGCAGGGGCTCGAGCCCGAACGCTACACCGAACAGCGCGGCCGGCGGCCCGAGCGCTGGGCGAGCGCCGATCGGGTCGCCGGCACGGCGAGCTTTTCCGGCGGCGAGCGGGCGGCACTGCCGCCGGGCACCCAGGATCGGCTCTCGGTGCTGGTCCAGCTCGGTCTGATCGCGCGCGCGCAGCCGCAGCGGCTGCTCGCCGGGCGGCATCTCGATCTGCCCGAGTTCGGCAACCGCGCGATCGCGACCGTGCGATACGTCAGCCTCGGCGACGAAGTGCTCGCCACCGACGAAGGGCAGCTGCGCACGCTTCACCTGCGAAGGCAGGATGGGGATTCGGGGCGCGCGACGACGATCGACATCTGGCTCGGGTACGATCAGGGCCTGATGCCCGTCAGGATCCGGCTCACCGATCCCGGCGGACGGGTCCTCGACCAGATCCTCGTCCCCTGAACCCCACCGAGCCCTGCGGCATGACGCGCCATTCCGATTCCAACCCCGGTCACGCCACCGCCGACTCCGCCCCGCTGCAGCTGGCGATCGTGCCGGTCACACCCTTCCAGCAGAACTGCTCGCTGCTGGTGTGCACCCGGACAGGCGCGGCGGCCGCCTTCGACCCCGGCGGCGATCTCGATCGCATCGATGCGATGCTCGAGCAGCTCGGCGCGCGTCTCGAGAAGGTTTTCCTCACCCATGGCCACATCGACCACTGCGGCCAGTCGGCCGCCTTCGCACGCCGGCATGGCGTGCCGCTCGAGGGCCCGCACCGCGAGGACCGGTTCTGGATCGAGCAGCTGCCCGGGCAGGGTCATCGTTTCGGTTTTCCCCCGCTCGAGGCCTTCGAGCCTGATCGATGGCTCGACGACGGCGACACCGTGAGCTTCGGCCGCCAGCAGATGCGGGTGCTGCACACCCCGGGCCACACCCCCGGCCACGTGGTGTTCGTCCATGAAGGGGCGCGGCTCGCGATCGTCGGCGACGTGCTGTTCCAGGGCTCGATCGGACGTACCGACTTCCCGCGGGGCAATCATGCCGAGCTGATCGCCTCGATCACCGGCAAGCTCTGGCCACTCGGCAACGACATCTCCTTCGTCCCCGGGCATGGGCCGATGAGCACCTTCGGCGAGGAGCGCCAGCACAATCCCTTCGTGGCTGACGACGTCGTCGGCCACGACTGAGGGCCGGCGCCCGGCCCGGTCGTCGCCGCGCGCCCGCCTTGCAGGCGATCGGCGCCCGTCTCGATCGCATGCCGGGCGAGGCCTGCGCCGCCCCTAACGCCCGCGGCTGTCCTTCAGGCTGACGCAGCGGTTGAAGACCGGGCGTTGCGGCGTGCTGTCGCGCCGGTCGGCGACGAAGTAGCCGTGCCGCTCGAACTGCAGCGAGGTGCCGGGCTCGGGCTGCACCGCGCTCGGTTCGACCCAGCCCTGGATGATGCGGCGGGAGTCCGGGTTCAGGCTCGCCAGCCAGTCGGCGCCACCCGAGCCGGGCTGCGCCTCGGTGAACAGGCGCTCGTAGAGCCGCACTTCGGCGGGTAGCGCATGAGCGGCCGACACCCAGTGGAGGTTGCCCTTCACCTTGTAGTTGTCGGCGCCCGGCGTGCCGGAGCGCGAGTCGGGCATCCGTTCGACCAGCACCGTGCTCACCTCGCCGTCGGGGCCTCGCTCGAAGCCGGTGCAGCGCACCACGTAGCCGTAGCGAAGTCGCACCATGCCCCCCGGGGTCAGGCGGAAGAAGCCCTTGGGAGGATCGATCGCGAAGTCCTCGCGCTCGATCCAGAGTTCGCGGCCGAGCGGGAACTCGCGCCGCCCGAGTTCGGGGCGCTGCGGGTGAAAGGGTGCGGAGCAGATCTCGACGGAGTCATCGGGCCAGTTGACGATCACCAGCCGCAGCGGGTCGAGCACGGCGACCGAGCGCGGCGCGCGCGCTTCGAGATCGTCGCGCAGCGCCTGTTCGAGCACGCTGATGTCGATCCATGTGTCGGCGCGGGCGACCCCGATTCGCTCGCAGAACAGCCGGATAGCCTGCGGCGTGTAGCCACGCCGGCGCAGGCCCGCGAGCGTCGGCATCCTGGGATCGTCCCAGCCATCGACGCGACCGGAAGCCACGAGTTCCTGCAGCCGACGCTTGCTGGTGACCGTGTAGCTGAGGTTCAGGCGGGCGAACTCGATCTGGCGCGGCAGCGGGCGGGCGAAGAATCCGCCCTCGGCGAGCCGCTCGAGAAGCCAGTCGTACAGCGGGCGGTGATCCTCGAACTCGAGCGTGCAGATCGAGTGGGTGATGTTCTCGAGCGCATCCGAGATCGGGTGCGCGTAGTCGTACATCGGGTAGATCGACCAGCGCGTGCCGGTGCGGTGATGCTCGGCGAACCGGATGCGGTACAGCGCGGGATCGCGCATCGTGATGTTCGGCGATGTCATGTCGATGCGGGCGCGCAGCACGTGGCTGCCCTCGGGGTGCAGCCCGTCGCGCATGCCGCGCAGCAGCGCGAGGCTCTCGGCCGCCGGACGGTCGCGAAACGGTGAGTCGCGGCCCGGTTCGGTCAGCGTGCCGCGACCCTCGCGCATCTGCTCGGCGCTCTGCGAGTCGACGTAGGCATGACCGTGCTCGACCAGGTACTCGGCCATCTGGTACAGGTGCTCGAAGTAGTCGCTCGCGTAGTAGAGGTTGCGCTCGCAACGATCACCGTCCTGATGCTCCCAGGTGAATCCCAGCCAGCGCACCGCGTCGAGGATCGCGTCGACGTACTCCTGGTCTTCCTTGACCGGGTTCGTGTCGTCGAAGCGCATGTGGCAGCGACCGCCGAAATCCTGCGCGAGGCCGAAGTTCAGGCAGATCGACTTCGCATGGCCGATATGAAGGTAGCCGTTGGGTTCCGGCGGAAAGCGTGTGCGGATGCGCGCGGGGTCCGGAGCCCCGGTGGCATGTTCGCCTCCGTAGCCGGGCTCGCCGCGCCAGTGCCGCGACGCGTGCACGCCCGCGCCGAGGTCGGCTTCGATCTGAGCCCGGATGAAGTTGCTGATCGCGGCGGGAGCCTTCTCGCTCATCGTCACACGCCGAGCAGTTCGACCTCGAAGAGCAGCGTCGCGTTGGGCGGGATCACGCCGCCCGCGCCGCGCGCGCCATAGCCCATCTCGGGCGGGATCAGCAGCTGGCGGGTTCCGCCGACGCGCATCCCGGCGAAGCCTTCATCCCAGCCTCGGATCACGTGGCCGGCGCCGAGCGGGAACGCGAAGGGCTCGCCGCGGTCCTTGCTCGAATCGAACTTGCGCCCGCGCGCGCCGTCCTGCCACAGCCAGCCGGTGTAGTGCACGCGGACATGGGTGCCGGCAACCGCCTCGGCGCCGGTGCCGGGAATGGTGTCGTCGATCTGCAGCCCCGAAGGGAGGGTCTGGAAGGCCATGGTATTTCTCCGATGCGATGGTCGAGGGTTTTTTCCGGGTGCGGGGCTGGCTGGGGGGGCGCTGTCAGGCCGTGCGCCGCGTGCGGGCGGCGAGCACCAGCCCGCCCATCCCGGCGAGCAGAACCCAGGCCGACAGCAGCCAGCCCAGGAAGGGTACGAGGCCGACCACCAGCAGCACCGTCAGCGTGACGGCGAGCCACAGCAGCCGGGCGATCGCCGACGGTGGCGATTTCGGCCCGAGGGTCAGGCGCAGCCGCTGCGCGACCGCGGTGACGCCGGTCAGGTAGCCGGCGAGCAGCAGCACGGGGTACAGCGCAAGCGCGCTCGCGCCCAGCGGGATGCCGACGATGGTGACGATGGCCAGTCCCGCGGCCACCGGCATCGCGATCAGCAACGCGAAGCCGACCCCGAGCGCCGCGAGCGGGTCGCTCCAGGCACGGCGCGCCGCCTCGGCACTGTACGACGGGGAGATCCAGGTGAGCACGACGCCGAAGACGAACAGCCCGAGCAGCCACAGCAGCGCGCCGAGCAGACCCCATCCGTCGTCGTCGTGCTCGGCTGCCGGGGCGGGGTCGGGCTTCTTCTCGGCTTCGCGGCGCGTGACTTCGCCATCGACCGTGGCGCCGGCCGCACGCTTGATCTCGTTGGGGCTCGTGTAGGAAAGGGTGCCGCGGATGCGGGCGCCGTCGAGCAGTTCGATCTCCTCGGCCACCAGACGGGTTCGTCCGCCGATCGACCCCGCGATCACGATGTGCTGCGCGTAGATCGTGAGTTCGCCGTCGATGCTGCCGCGGACATCGACCGATCGACCGGCGATCAGGGCATCTCTGCCGATGCGGGTGCCGCGTTCGAGCGCGATCTCGGAGCCCGCGATCAGCACGTCGCCCTCGACGGGTGCGTCGACGATGAGCTTGCCTGCGGCGGTGCGCAGGTCGCCGCCGACCGGGTTGCGCACTTCGACCGCGCCGCCGACGAGGATCGCATCGCCCTTGACATCGGCGTCAACCACCACCCGCGAGCCGGCGGCATGGAAGTCGCCCTCCACCGGTGCGCCGGTGCGCACCGTGCGGCCGGCACGGTACAGGTTGCGGTTGCCGTACGAGGCGACGCCGTCGCGCTGCAGCGCGCGCTCGGCGGCCGACTCGGCGGCCGCGCCACCGGCGGCCGAGAACTGGGCCTTGGTGTGCGTGGCGGCCAGCATCAGCACCAGGCCGAGCAGCGCGATCAGCGGGCGGGTCATGCGCGGGACGGGTTCAGGTGGATCGGCGCAGGCGGCGGATCAGGCTCGAGGTGTCGTTGCGACCCCCGCCGAGCGCCTGGACGTCGCCATAGAACTGGTCGACCAGCGCGGTCACCGGCAGTGGCGCGCGATTGCGGCGCGCCTCGTCGAGGCACAGGCCGAGGTCCTTGCGCATCCAGTCCACCGCGAAGCCGAAGTCGAATCGGTCCTCGACCATCGTCGTGCCGCGGTTGTCCATCTGCCAGCTCTGCGCGGCACCCTTGCCGATCACCTCGAGCACGAGCTTCATGTCGAGCCCGGCCGCGAGACCGAAGTTGACCCCCTCGGACAGCCCCTGCAGCAGGCCGGCGATGCAGATCTGGTTGACCATCTTGGCGAGCTGGCCGCTGCCGCTGTCGCCGATACGGGTGAAGGCGCGGGAGAAGGCCATCGCGACCGGCCGCACGCGTTCGACGACCGCCGTGTCGCCGCCAACCATCACGGTGAGCGCGCCGTTGACGGCGCCCGCCTGTCCGCCCGAGACCGGTGCATCGAGAAAGTGCAGGCCGCGTTCGAGGGCATGGCGACAGGATTCCCGGGCCACTTCGGCCGAGGCCGTGGTGTGGTCGATGAAGACGGTATCGGGGGCCATGCCGGCGAAGGCACCGTGCTCGCCGTGCAGCACGGAACGCAGGTCGTCATCGTTGCCCACGCAGGCGAAGACCATCTCGGCACCATGCGCTGCCTGACGCGGTGTCGGCGCCGAGTGTCCCCCGTACTGCGCCGCCCACTGATCTGCCTTGGCGGCGGTCCGGTTGTAGACGGTGACCTCATGGCCGGCCCGCTTCAGGTGCCCTGCCATCGGGTAGCCCATGACCCCGAGCCCCAGGAAGGCCACCTTCAGGGAGGGCGTGGGTTCGTAGTTTCGAGGATTCATGCCAGTGGCTTCCCGTGAGTGTGCCGACGACCTTCGGCGAGTCTGCCGCGTGGACGCCACAGAGGCGACCGATGCGGCGAACGAGGATTCTAGACGCTGCCGCCCTCAGAATGCTGCGGCGCAACCATCGCGCCGGCTGTCGCTCGCGGCCGCGTAGCCATCGGCGAGGTCGTCGCTCATGCGCCAGATGAACTGCCCGGAGCCGAAGTCCATGTAAGTGTCGAGCGAGGGCTTGATCTGGTGACCGAGCCCGCGCAATCCCTCGACGACCTCGGCGGGCATTGTCACCTCGAGGTCGAGTTCGAGGCCGCGCTGCACCTTCCAGCGCGGGGCGTCGCAGGCCGCCTGTGGATTCTGCCGGTGGTCGAGCATGCGAGACAGCGTCTGCATGTGCCCCTGAGGCTGCATGTTGCCGCCCATCACGCCGAAGCTCATCTGCGGCGCGCCGTCGCGCATCAGGAAGGCCGGGATGATCGTCTGGAAGGGTCGTTTGCCCGGGGCGACCCGGTTGGGGTGGCCGGGTTCGGTGACGAAACAGTAGCCGCGGTTCTGCAGCGAGACCCCTGTGCCGGGAACAACCACCCCCGAGCCGAAGCCCATGTAGTTGGACTGGATGAAGGAGATCATCATCCCGTCCTGGTCGGCGGCGCTCAGGTAGATGGTGCCGCCGGCCGGGGGCAGCCCGTGGGCGAAATCGGTCGCGCGATCCTCGCGGATGCGTCGCGCGCGCTGCGCAAGGTAGCCGTCGTCGAGCAGGTGCGCCGGGGTGACCTCGGTCATGTGCCGGATGTCGCCCACCCAGCGATAGACGTCCGCGAAGGCCGCCTTCATCGCCTCGATCTGCAGGTGCCGGGTACGCAGAGCATCCGCGGGTTGTGCGCCGATGTCGAAGTGCGACAGGATCCCAAGCGCCATCAGCGCGGCGATGCCCTGGCCGTTGGGCGGGATCTCGTGCAGCGTGTAGCCCCGGTAGTCCTTCGAGATCGTGCCACACCACTCGGGCCGGTAGCCGGCGAGGTCGGCCAGCGTCATCGAGCCGCCGTGCTCGCGGGCATGCGCGACCAGCGCTTCGGCGGTGGCGCCCTCGTAGAAGTCGCGGCCCCGGGTCTGGGCGATCCGGCGCAGCGTGACGGCGGCCTCGGCGAACACGAAGCGCTCGCCGACGGCCGGGGCTCGGCCATGCGGCATGAAGGCCCGGGCGAAGCCCGGCTGCGACTGCAGTTCGGGCAGGGCGGCCGTCCATTTCTGGTTGACGATGGTTGCCACGCCGTGGCCACGCTCGGCCAGTTCGATCGCGGGGCCGAGCAGGTCGGCGAAGGGCAGCCGGCCGAACTTCTCGTGCAGTGCCGCCCAGCCGGCGATCGCGCCGGGTATGGTGACCGAGTCCCAGCCACGTTTCG
The DNA here is from genome assembly GCA_044235405.1 of Burkholderiaceae bacterium. Lineage (GTDB taxonomy): Bacteria > Pseudomonadota > Gammaproteobacteria > Burkholderiales > Burkholderiaceae_E > Quisquiliibacterium. Next base: position 1,523 of record JBIIHU010000029.1, on the reverse strand, counting down.
GGATCTGCCCGCCGTGCCGTCGTTCGAAGTAGGCCGGATCCCAGGCCGCGGGCGCCGTGCCGGATGCGTTAAGGCCGTGCAGCCGGGCGCCATCCCAGACGATCGCGAAGGCATCACTGCCGAGTCCGTTGGATACCGGCTCGACGATCGTGATCGCGGCGGCCGCGGCGATCGCGGCGTCCACGGCGTTGCCGCCGGCGGCGAGCATCCGCAGGCCGGCCTGCGCCGCCAGCGGCTGCGAGGTCGCGACCACGTTGCGCGCGAAGACCGGGGCGCGGAAGGTCGGGTAGCGAGCCTTCCAGTCGAATTCGTGGGGTGTCGCGCTCATCGTGCGTGCTCTCAGCAGCCCAGCTGGCGGGCGAGGTCGAGGAAATCGGTGGCGTGGTGATCGAAGGCCGGGTCTGGGCTGACGTCCAGGCGCTTCGTCGGCCCGTACTCCATCGGCCGGGTCACGAATGCGGTACGCATGCCGCAGGCCGCCGCGGCGCGCAGGTCTTCCTTGTGCGCCGCCACCAGCATCGTCTGGTGCGGCTCGACCGCGAAGACCTCGGCCACGCCCCGGTAGGTCTCGGGGTCGGGCTTGTAGTGCCGGAACACTTCGGCCGACAAGATGAGATCCCAGGGCAGTCGGGCGCGTCTGGCCATGTTGGCGAGCAGTCCGAGGTTGCCGTTGGAGAGCGTCACCAGCGTGTAGCGGGCGCGCAGTCGGTGCAGGCCGGCCAGCGTATCGGGCCAGGGGTCGAGACGGTGCCAGGCGAGGTTGAGGTCGTTGACCGCCTCGGGCGACAGAGAGCTCACCCCGAATTTCGCCAGCACCGAGTCGAGGATCATGCGGTGCAGGTCGTCGATGCGGGTCCAGCCGAGCTCGCCCCGGCGCACGCGGTCCATCGCGGGAAAATAGCCCGCACGCCACGCAAGGGCGAAGGCGTTGGCGTCGATGCCCAGTCCGAGCGCCTCCACCTCGCGGACGATCGAGGTATGCCAGTCGACGACGGTGCCGAAGACATCGAAGGCGAGGATCTTCAGGGTCGAATCGGCGGACATCGGTGGGCCTTGGGAGCGGGTCGGAGAGCGTGGTCGGCCAGGGGGCCCGCCGTCGGGCGGATCCCGACGCGCGCCAACGGGGATCAAGCCCGCGAGTCTAGCAAAGCGTCTCGCCCAAAAGCGCACGGCCCGCCGAGGGCGGGCCGTGCCGCGAGCAGGACTCGGGCGGAGGACTCGGGCATCGGCGCTGCCGGTGCCGCAAGACCCCCGCGGCCGCGTTCAATCGTCGCCCGCGAAGGCTTCCTTGCGTTTCTTCGCGATGGCCGGCATGAACACGACGATCAGCATCACGGCCGCGATGCCCAGCAGCGTTGCCGACAGCGGCCTCGTGAAGAAGACCGTCCAGTCGCCGCGCGAGATCGTCATCGCGCGCCGCAGGTACTCCTCCATCAGCTTGCCGAGCACGAAACCGAGCAGCAGCGGCGCCGGTTCGCAGTCGAGCTTCTTGAAGATGTAGCCGAGGATCGCGAACGGGATCG
>JBIIHU010000207.1:0-6620 GCA_044235405.1 Burkholderiaceae bacterium | reverse complement strand
CGGCGACCCGGCTGCTCCCACGCGCGCGCGTGTAACGCTAGGCTGGGTGCAGACGTCGACAACCCGGCCCACCAGGAGAACCGCGATGAGCAACGCGACGACGGCCCTGATGCGATCCTTCACCGCCCTCGTGCTGTCCCTGTCCCCTCTCGCGGGCAAGGCCTCGGACCTCGGCGTGTACGCGCCGCTCGGGTCGGTGGGCTTCGGCGTGGGCGCGGCCTTCGGCCTGAGCACCCGCTTCGATCTGCGCCTCGAGTACGCCGGGGGAACCCTCGGTCGCGAGGGCTGGCGCGAAGGCATCGACTTCCGGCCGCGCCACGGGCTGAGTGAACTCGCCGTGGTCGGCGACTGGTATCCGTCCACCGACTCCGGCTTCCGCGTGGGCACCGGGCTCGCCCGCGCGACCAGCCCCTACGTTGGCGTGGGCTGGGGCACGCGCGCCAGCCAGCAGCGCGGGCTCGGACTGCGAGCCGATCTCGGCGTGGCCTTCGGCCGCGGTGACCTGCGGCCGCCCGCGGGCGGACTGTCCGCCAGTCCGTCGGTCGAGGGCGTGCGCATCGACGACTCGACCGACCGGCAGCGCTTCCAGCCGGTTTTCTCGGCGGGCTTCAACTACCGGTTCTGAGCTCGCCGCTGGCGCCGCCAGACTGAGCGCACGCCCGCACGTACGCGTCGCGCGCACGCGCCACCAGCGCCCGCGCATCGTCGGCCAGCAGCAGGCGGCGATCCTGAAGTTCGACCACCACCGCGCGCACGCGCTCGACATAGTCGTCGGCATCCCGGTAGCGCTCGGCCACCGAGGGCCTCGGATCGCCAAGCGCCTCGCGAGCCGCCCGATCGGGCGCGAAGGGCAGCCGCGAACCGTCGCGATCGGCGAGTTCGCCCTCGGGATAGGGCTGCCGATAGAGGTTCCAGCCGGTGTACGTGGCCAGCGGCACCGCGATATCGGGGAGCCGCACGCCGGCAAGCTCGTTGCCGTCGCCGTCGACCTTGCAGACCAGCGGACGCCACGCCCTCGGCGACGCCACCGGATCGACCCAGTCGCCCGGCGGCGCGATCCGGTTGCTTGCGCCCGCAACCAATACTTCCGGGATCGACGGAAAGCCGAGCGCCGACGCTTCCACCAGCGTGCCGTCGGCGAGCGTGGGCACCGCGCTTGGCGGCGGCTGTCGCCCATGCGCCACCCAGTCGTCGAGCGCGACCAGCAGCGCACGCAACAGCGGCATCGGGTTGTGCGGATTGCGCGGGTGATGCGCCGGACCGCGGTCGGCGGGGGTGCCGGCACGGCCGCCGTGCTGGGTTCCCGCCACCAGAAAGACCCGCGTGTCGCCCGGCAACGCGAGATCGTGGCGCCCCAGCGGATCGGTGTGCAGCAGCGAGGCGCCCTTCTGCCAGTACTCGGTCGACGTGTTGACCTCGATCAGTTTCGGGTCGCCGGCATCGCCGCGCAGCAGCGCATCGCGCCGACCGGTCAGCGGGTCGGTGATGCAGGCGCTGGCAAAGGGAAAGTCGTTCTCGGGGAAGTCGTGATCCTCGTGCTGCGTGGCCGTGCGGCCCGCCTGGCCGAAAGGCGTGTTCAGGAACACGCGGCCGGCGCCCGCGATGTGCGAGAGCACCCCGTCGAAGACGCGGTGCCCCTGCTCGTCGCGGTTGAAGCCCTGCCCGATGTGATCGCGCAGATATCGGCCGGCCTGCGAGATGCCCAGCGCGAGCGCATGCGTGAGCGGGCGGCCCATGAGCGCGTGGCCCTGCGGGCTGTGCCGCAGCCAGGCCACCAGGTCGCGCTGCGCCGCGAAGCCCAGCCCCTGCACCCGCGGGTCGATCGCATCGTAGTGAAGCGTGTAGAGCCATCCCGGGTGGGTATCGGCCGCGTCGGTCAGGCGAACCGTCCGGGGATCGTCGAAACGCCAGGCCTGCTGCGGCAGCTCGCGCGGCGTGTCGGACTGACGGGCACGCACCGTGAGACGCGCGCGGGCCGGATCGGTGCTGGCTGCGGCGTGCGAAAGCCGGAACACCTCGAGCACCCCGGCGCGCGTGCCCGACACGAATTCCTCACGCACGCGCTGCACGATCGCACCGCCGGGGCCGATCGCCACCGGCGCCTGCAGCACCAGGCCATCCTTGCCCCGCGGCGCGAGCGGATCCCAGCCAGCCCAGGCCAGCGTGAAGCCCAGGCGCATCGGAAAGCCGTTGCCGAACTCGTCGGCGCTGCGCGGCAGGTTCGAGCCGGCCGCTGCATCGCCGAGATTGGCGAACAGCATCTTGCGACCCCGGTTGGTGATCTCGAGGAGCAGCCGTCCGTTGCCACGCGACGGATCGCGAGGGCGCAGCAGGTGCACCTCGGTGGCGTACTCGACGCGGCCGCGAGGGTTGCGCGGCGCCATTTCCAGCAGCGCGATCCGGCGATTGGCGGGGTGATCGGGATCCACCTCGCCATGGGCAGTGCCGAACACCCACTCCCAGAGCCCGGTATCGCCGAAGTCGATCGCCGGATCGAGCGCCTCGACACGCGCGACCTCGAGACTGCGCAGCATCGCGGGCTCCCGCAGACTCAGGCCGGTGGCGGGAAGTTCAGCTCGACACCCACGCCGTCCGGGTCGAAGAGGAAGATCTGCGCGGCTCCGGTGCGCGGGATCACCTGCTCGCGAAAACTCACGCCGCGCGCGTTCAGCCGCTCGCGCATCGCGGGCAGGTCGGTCGCCGCGAAGGCGATGTGATCGAGCCTGCCGGTGTCCTCGTAGTGGCGGGCCGGATCGCGCACGACGACCCCCTCGCGCGCCTTGCGCGGACCGAGCAGATGCACGGTGGCCTCGCCGCCCGAGTACAGCCAGTAGCCCGGAAAGCCGAGAGGCGGTCGATCGCCGACCTCCAGGCCGAGCACGCCGACATAGAAATCCTTGGTCCGCTCGAGATCGGCGGGCTCGATCGTGAAGTGCTGCAGGACGCCCAGGGGCATGGTTCGGCTCCTCGCGGTCAGACGAAGGTGAGATCGGCATCGGCGCCCAGCATCCAGGCGCCGACGGTTTCGAAGTGGGACAGTCGACCCTGCAGCTGCTGGGTTACCGTGTGGATGTCGCGAAAGCGCCGCTCCAGCGGGTGGCTGTGGAAGATGGCGGTGGCGCCCGACGCGTTCCAGACCGCATCGACGGCCTCGCGCGCCCGGTGGATCGCATGCGTGGACACCATGCGGATCGCGATGCGCTGGTCGACCGACAGCGAATCGCCGGAGGCCTCCAACGTGCGCCAGGTCTCGTCGATCGTCTGCAGCAGCCATGCGCGTGCGGCGCGCACGCCGGCTTCCGCCTGCGCGAGCGTCGACTGCACGACCGCGTTGTCGCGCAGCGCGTATCGCTGGCCCCGGGGCACCTTGTCGCGAGCCAGCGCGATGAAGTCGTCGAGCGCACCGCGCGCGATGCCCAGCGCGACGCCCGCGAAACCGACCTGGTAGCAAGTGTTGGCCGACATCCGGTAGAGCGGCCCCGACTCGCGGCGCTCATGCAGGAAGTCGCGGGTGATCGAGAAGGCTTCGGGCACGAAGTGATCGTCGAGCGTGAACTGGTCGCTCGCGGTGCCGCGCAGGCCTACGGTGTCCCAGATGTCGGACCAGCGGACGTCCGCGGCACGCACGAGCATCGTGCGTTCGACACGCCGGCCTTCGGCATCGAGCACCGGCTTGCCGTCGGGATCGAGCACCGGGCAGTGGGCGCCAAGCCAGGTGGCGTGACGCCCGCCCGAAGCGAAGGACCAGCTGCCCGAGACCCGGTAGCCGCCCTCGACCCGTACCGCGCGAACCCTGGGTCCGGGGCCCCAGGCGAGCACCGCACGCGGGTCGGTGCCGAAGACCTCGCGGGCAGCCTCCGGCGCGAGGTAGGCCGCCGCCATCGCGCAGCCCCCCGCCTGACTGAGGCACCAGGCGGCCGAGGCATCGGCCCGCGCGACGGTTTCGATGACATGGAAGAAGCTGATGGGATCAGATTCCAGTCCATCGACGCTGCGCGGCAGCAGCAACCGGAACAGGCGCTCGCCGTGCAGTCGCTCGAGCAGCGCATCGGGCAGCCGCCGGTCGCGCTCGATGCGTTCGGCACAGGCGGCGACCTCGCCAGCGACCGCCGTCGCCCTGGCGACGAGCGTGGCGTCACCGGCGAGCGCCGGCTGCACCGGGGGCCATCCCAGGGTGGCGGTTTCTTCAGCGGCCAGATGAGACATCGCCGATCATCCTCACGGCTAGGTAGAGCCGACGCGGGATCGCGTCGACGAGCACGTATTCCGCCTGGTCGCTGTGGTAGCCGAAGCCGGGCAATCCAAGCGCCTCGAGAACCGGCCGACCGGCCTGCGCTGCATAGGCCGCGTCGGTGCCGCCGCCCGTGACCGGTACCACGGCGAGTTCGGCGCCGATCTCGCGGTAGATGGCGCGTGCCTTCTCGATCAGCGCCCGACTGCCGGCATCGGCGACGAAAGCGGGCCGCCCGATGATCCGCTCGACCTGGATGCGGGCGCCCTCGAGCCGAGGCCGCGCCGCGCGTTCCTCGAGGACCCGAAACGCCGCATCGAGGCGGGCCGGATCGAGATAGCGGATGTTGGCCTCGATCGTGACCGCATCCGGGATCACGTTGCCGACCTTGCCGCCGCTGCCGGTCGTCCAGTTGAAGCGGAAGGCGCCCGCGCGATCGTCGAGATCCAGCGTGCGCAGGATGAAGTCGGCCGCCTCGACCATCGCGTTGACGCCCTGCTCCGGGTTTGCGCCGGCGTGCGCTGCCCGGCCGCGAATCGTCGCCCGGGCCGTCGCGCTGCCCGAGGTGGCCAGCACGAGCAACTCGCGCAGCGCGAGCGTGGGCTCGAAGGACAGCACGACATCATGCTCGCGCGCGGTCGCGACGATCAGGTCGCGCGAGCCGAGCGACCCGCGTTCCTCGTCGGCATTGATGAGCACGGTGAGGGTCGCGTAGTCGTCGAAACCACGGGCCTTCAGCAGGCGCAACGCATGCAGGATGACGGCGATCCCTCCCTTGGCATCGGCGATGCCCGGCCCGAAGGCGCGATTGCCCTCGACGCGAAAGGCCGCCTTCGCCAGGGTGCCGCGCGGATAGACGGTGTCCATGTGCGCCATCAGCAGTATCCGCCGCTGCCCGCGTCCGGAGAGCTGCGCGACGACGATGTCACCGACCACACCCGCCGCCGACGGATGACGGGTCACGCTTGCACCGAGGCCACGCAGCTCGCCCTCGAGGTAGGCGGCCATCGCGGCCATGCCCTGCGCATCCCCGGTGCCGGTCTCGATCGCGACGAGCTTCTCGAGCGTGGCCAGCACGGCGGGCTGCTCGGCGGTGGCCGCAGCCAGCAGCGCCTGGTCTCGGGCGAGCGCCGCGGGGGAGAGCGCGAGCAGCACCACCAGCCAGCCCGCGCGCATCGTTCGAAGCATCGTCAGGATCATGATCGGTCGCGATCGGCAGCGCCCAGGGCGCGCGGTCGAGGGCATCGGGTATCGGGTATCGGGCCAGCATAGCGCAGGCCCCTGGCCGAGCCGCGCTCGGGATGGCAATCCCCGGACCTCGCCGGACGGCCGACCTGCGGGCTCGGCGCGCCGAAGCCGTAGAATCCGGACTTTGGCAGGCGTCGGACGAAGGGCTGTTTCGTGAGAATCCTGATCGCAGGCGGCGGCATCGGCGGACTGGCCACCGCTCTGGCCCTGCACGAGGCGGGGCTGCACGTCGAGGTGATCGAGGCCACCGCGCAGCTGCGCCCGCTCGGGGTGGGCATCAACGTGCTGCCGCACGCGGTAGGCGTGCTCAGCGGCCTGGGGCTGGCCGATGCACTGTCGGCGCTGGCGATCCCGACCCGCGAGGTCGCCTTCTACAGCCGGCACGGCCAGCGCATCTGGGCCGACGGCCGGGGCCTCGATGCCGGCTACCCGTTCCCGCAGTATTCGGTGCATCGGGGAGAACTGCACATGCTGCTCCATCGCACCGCCTGCGAGCGACTGGGCCTGGCGCGCGTGCTCACCGGGTTGCGGCTGAGCGGTTTCGAGCAGGATGAGCACGGCGTCACCGCCACTTTCACCACCCGCGACGGCGCCCGCGTGACCCGCCACGCCGACGTGCTGCTCGCCGCCGATGGCATCCACTCGGCGGCGCGTCGCCAGTTCCATCCCGACGAGGGCGTTCCGCGCTGGAACCGCCTTCTGCTATATCGGGGTGTCACGCGCAGCCGTCCCTTCCTGTCGGGTCGGACCATGGTCCAGATGGGCAGCAAGGCCCAGAAGTTCGTCTGCTACCCGATCTCGCGTGCGGCGCTGGATGCCGGGGCCTCGCTCACCAACTGGATCGCCTGCCTGCCCGCGCCCGAGGGCGAGACACTCGCCCCGGAAGACTGGAACCGCCGTGCCGACGTCGAGACCTTCGTACACCGCTATGCCGACTGGAAGTTCCCGGACCTCGACATCGTCGAGCTGATCCGAGGCGCGCAGGAGGTGTTCGAGTTTCCGATGGTCGACCGCGACCCGCTGCCCCGATGGACCTTCGGCAGGGTGACGCTGGTCGGCGACGCCGCCCACCCGATGTACCCGATCGGCAGCAACGGAGCGACGCAGGCGATCATGGATGCGCGCGCGCTCGGGGATGCCT
>JBIIHU010000206.1:0-6651 GCA_044235405.1 Burkholderiaceae bacterium | reverse complement strand
TGTAGGGCACGTGGGCGACCTGCACGCCGGTGAGCTTCGCGAACAGCGCGCCGGCCAGGTGCTGCGAGCTGCCCACGCCCGAGGAGGCGTAGGTCAGCACGCCGGGCTTGCTGCGCGCGAGCGCCACCAGCTCGTCGACGCTGCGCGCTGCCAGGCCGGGATGCACGGCCAGCACGTTGGGCACGTAGCCGATGTAGTGGATGGGCGTGAAGTCGGTGGCCGGGTCGTAGGGAGCCTTGGCGACCACGTTGGGCGCGATCACGTTGGAGTTGGCGTGACCCATCAGCAGGGTATAGCCATCGGGCGCGGCCTTGGCGACCGTGTCGGCGCCGATCATGCCGGAGGCGCCGGCGCGGTTCTCCACGACGATCTGGGCGCCGAGGAGCTCCGACAGGCGCGCGCCCATCGTGCGCGCGACGATGTCGGTGCCGCCGCCGGGGGCGAAGCCGACGATCAGGCGGATGGGGCGGGTGGGCCAGGTCTGCGCGGCCGCCAGGGCGGGCAGGGCGCTTGCGGTGCCGGCCGCGGCCAGGCGGCGCAGCGCGCCGCGGCGATCAGGATCGAATCGGGACATGGTTGAGGCTCCGTGTCGTGGGAAGGTGCATGACCGGCGGCGGACGCATGCGGCGCGGAAGGGTGGGTCGCTCAGGGCGCCGGCGCAAGCACGGCCATCGCCGCCTGCACGCCGCCCGCGCGGACCGGCGCGCCGGCAAGGCCCAGGGCCATCTCGACCCCGCCCAGCGTGCCGAGCAGCATCAGGTCGTTGAAGTCGCCGAGGTGACCGATGCGAAACACCCGGTCGGCGAGCCTGCCCAGCCCCTGGCCGAGCGAGAGATTGAAGCGCTCGAGGGCGACGCGCCGGACCGCGTCGGCGCTGTGGCCCTCGGGCATGTGCACCGCCGTGAGCGCGGGGCTGTATTCGTCGGGATCCGCGCACAGCACCTCGAGCCCCCAGGCCACGACGGCGGCACGCGTGGCGCGCGCGTGGCGCTCGTGGCGCGCGAACACCGCCGGCAGCCCTTCCTCGAGCAGCATCGCGATCGCCTCGTGCAGGCCATAGAGCAGCGTGGTCGCCGGCGTATAGGGGAAGAATCCCTTCGCGTTGACCGTCAGCATCTCCTGCCAGTCCCAGTAGGAGCGCGGCATGCGGGCGGTGGCGCTGGCGGCGAGCGCCTTGGGGCTGATGGCGTTGAACGACAGCCCCGGCGGCAGCATCAGCCCCTTCTGCGAGCCGGCCACGGTGACGTCCACACCCCACGCGTCGTGGCGGTAATCGATCGAACCGAGTGACGAGATCGTGTCGACCATCAGAAGGGCGGGATGGCCGGCGGCGTCGATCGCGGCGCGCACCTTCGGGATGCGGGTGACCGCCCCGGTCGAGGTTTCGTTGTGGACCACGCACACCGCCTTGATGCGGTGCTGCGTATCGGCGGCGAGGTGCCGGCCGATCGCGGCGTCGTCGGCGCCGCGGCGCCAGTCGCCCTCGATGAAGATCACCTCCAGGCCGAGGCGTCCGGCCAGCCGGCGCCAGAGCGTGGCGAACTGCCCGGTCTCGCACATCAGCACGGTGTCGCCCGGCGACAGCGTGTTGACCAGCGCCGCCTCCCAGGCCCCGGTGCCCGAGGCGGGATAGATGATGACCGGGTGCTCGGTGCCGAAGATCTGCCGCATCCCCGCGAGCACCGACTGCCCGAGGCGCTGGAACTCGGGCCCGCGATGATCGATCGTGGGGTGGTCCATCGCCCTCAGGATCCGGTCGGGCACATTGGAGGGCCCCGGGATCTGCAGGAAGTGGCGGCCGCTGGGGTGCGAGTTCAGGGCAAGGCCCTGGGCAAGCTTCATGAGGAATGCTCCGGGATCGCGGTGTACGCCTCATCGCCGGCGCGCGAGCCGGCGACAGGGCGGGCGAGGACGGGGACCGACGGGGGGGCGCTCGCATCGGCGTTGAACGCTTGCATTTTGTATGCAAAACTCTGGCGATTCAAGGGCGGCGCGCGCCGCGACAGGCTCTCGCAGGGTGGGGCCTGCCGCGTGCGTCGCCGATCGCGAGTCGACCGCATGCAATCCGACAGTCTGGCCAGCATCGCGCACCCCGAGGTCGGCGGTGCGCCCTCGGCGATCATCGAGCGCCGCGTGCTTCACGAGGAGGTTGCCGGGCGGCTTCGCGAGTGGATCACCGAGGGTGTCCTCGCCCCGGGCGAGCGACTGAACGAGCGGGTGCTCTGCAGCCGGCTCGCGGTGTCGCGCACGCCGCTTCGCGAGGCCCTGAAGGTGCTTGCCGCGCAGAACCTCGTGGTGCTGCATCCGCATCGCGGCGCCAGTGTCGCGGCGCCGTCGGCGCAGGATGTCCGCCACCTGTTCGAGCTGATGGCCGCCCTCGAGGGGCTGTCGGGCGAGCTCGCGGCGCAGCGCCACGAGGCCGCCGATCTGCGCGAGATCCGCGCGCTGCACGACGCGATGCTCGCGGCGCATTCGCGCGGCGATCTTCCCGGCTACTACCGGCTGAATCGCGCGATCCACGCCGCGATCAACGCCTGCGCACGCAACCCGATGCTGACCCAGACCTACGACAGCGTGAACCTGCGGATCCAAAACTTGCGCTTCCGCTCGAACTTCAAGCGCGCGAAGTGGGACGCCGCGGTGCGCGAGCACCAGCGGATGCTCGAGGCCCTCGAAGCCCGCGACGCGCCGGCGCTGCGCGCGCTGCTCGAGGCGCATCTGCGTGCCAAGCGCGATGCGGTGCTCGAGCAGTTCGCCCCCTTGCCGGACACCGCCGGAGACGCCCGATGAACGCCCCCGAATCCGTCGCGCGCCCTGTCAGCGCGCCCTCGCTCGAACGCAGCCGGCTCGCCCAGCGCCTGCGCCGCGTGCTGCGCGGCCAGGTTCGTTTCGATGCCTTCTCGCGCGGCCGCTACGCGACCGATGCGTCGATCTATCAGGTCGAGCCCGTCGGCGTCGTCGTCCCGGCCGACGAGGAGGATGTGCTCGCAACCATCGACCTCGCCCGCGAGACCGGCACCGCGATCCTGCCGCGCGGCGCCGGCACCAGTCAGTGCGGGCAGACGGTGGGCCAGGCGCTGGTGATCGACACCAGTCCGAAGCTCAACGGCATCGTCGCGCTCGACCGCGACGCGGCGCGGGTCGAGGTCCAGCCCGGCGTCGTGCTCGACCACCTCAACGCGTTCCTGAAGCCGCACGGCTTGTGGTTCCCCGTCGACGTGTCGACGTCGGCGCAGGCAACGCTCGGCGGCATGGCCGGCAACAACTCGTGCGGATCGCGCTCGATCGCCTACGGCAACATGGTCCACAACGTGGAGGGCATCGACGCCGTGCTCGCCGACGGCACGCAGGAATTCTTCGGTCCCTTCGGCGCCGACGCGTCGCGGCCGATGGGTTCGGCGCGCACCGCCCGGCTGGTGTCTTCGCTGTTCGAACTCGGTGCGCGCGAGCGCGACGAGATCGCGCGGATGTGGCCGACCGTGATGCGCAGGGTGGGTGGCTACAACCTCGATGTCTTCCATCCGCGCTCCGAGCGGCCCTACACGGCCGACGGCTCGGTGAACCTCGCGCACCTGCTGGTCGGTTCCGAGGGCACGCTGGCGTGGTTCCGCCGGCTCCACCTGAAGCTCGCGCCGCTGCCCGGGCACAAGGTGCTGGGCGTGGTGAATTTTCCGAGCTTCCACCAGGCGATGGCGAGCGCGCAGCACATCGTGCGGCTCGGGCCGGTCGCGGTCGAGCTGGTCGATCGCACGATGATCGAGCTCGCGCGGGCCAACCCGGTGTTTCTCCCGGTGATCGAGACCGCGCTGATCGGCCAGCCCGACGCGATCCTGCTGGTCGAGTTCGCCGGCGACGAGCATGCCGCGCTGGTGCGGCGCCTCGCGCGCCTCGACGAGCTGATGGCCGACCTCGGGTTGCCGGGCTCGGTGGTGTCGATGAGCGCCGAGGCGCCGCAGAAGGCGCTGTGGGAGGTGCGCAAGGCCGGCCTGAACATCATGATGTCGCTGCGCGGCGACGGCAAGCCGGTCAGCTTCATCGAGGACTGCGCGGTGCCGCTCGAGCATCTCGCCGAGTACACGGCACGCCTCACCGAGGTGTTCGCCCGCCACGGCACGCGCGGCACCTGGTACGCGCACGCCTCGGTGGGCACGCTGCACGTGCGGCCCATCCTCGACATGCGCCGGGGCGACGCCAGCCGCATGCGCGCGATCGCCGAGGAGGCCGCCGCGCTGGTGCGGCAGTACAAGGGCGCGTTCTCCGGCGAACACGGCGACGGACTGGTGCGCACCGAATGGGTCGGCTGGCAGTTCGGCCCGCGGCTCGTGCGCGCCTTCGAGGAGCTCAAGGATCTCTTCGATCCCGACGGCCTGATGAACCCCGGCAAGATCGTTCGCGGCACCCGGATGGACGACGAGCGGCTGTTCCGCTTCCCGCCGGGATACCGGGTGCGGCCGCTGGCCACGGCGCTCGACTGGTCGGCCTGGAACGTGCACACCGATCCGCAGACCGAGCACAGCACGGCGCCGGGCACCGGCGAGGATCCGGCCGGCGGCTTCGCCAAGGCCGTCGAGATGTGCAACAACAACGGCCACTGCCGCAAGTTCGACGCCGGCACGATGTGCCCGAGCTGGCGCGTGACCCGCGACGAGCAGCACGGCGTGCGCGGCCGGGCCAACACGCTGCGGCTCGCGCTGTCGGGCCAGCTCGGTCCCGATGCGCTGGTGGCGCCGGCGATGCGCGACACGATGAGCCTTTGCGTCGGATGCAAGGGCTGTCGCCGCGAGTGCCCCACCGGGGTCGACATGGCGCGCATGAAGATCGAGTTCCTGCACCACTGGCGCGCGCGTCACGGGCTGGGCCTGCGCGAGCGCCTGGTGGCCCGTCTGCCGCGCCATGCGCGGCTGCTGGCGCGCCTCGACTGGCTGATCGGCTTGCGCAACCGGGTGCCGCTGCTCGCGCGGGCTGGCGAGCGTCTGCTCGGCATCGCCGCGGGTCGCAGCCTGCCGCGATGGCAGTGGCGCGGCTTCCTCGAGAGCGCCGATGCGGCCGCGGCGCCGCGGCGGGCGGGTCGCCCCGGACTGCCGCCGGTGATCCTGTGGGCCGACAGCTTCTCCGACCGCTTCGAGCCCGATAATCTGCGCGCGGCGCGCCGGGTGCTCGAGGCGGCTGGCTACAGCGTCAGCGTGGCCCGCCCGGCGGCGGCCGATCCCGACCGTCGCGCGCTGTGCTGCGGGCGCACCCTGCTCGGCGCGGGGCTGGTCGACGAAGCCCGCGAGGAGGCGCGCCGGGTGATCGCCGCGCTGCTTCCCGCGGTCGACGGCGGGGCCGTGGTGGTCGGCCTCGAGCCCTCGTGCCTGCTCACGATGCGCGACGAGTTCCTCGCGCTCGGCCTCGGCGACACCGCCCGCCGGCTCGCCGGGTCGGCGCTGCTGTTCGAGGAGTTCCTGGTGCGCGAGCAACGAGCCGGTCGGCTCGAGCTGCCGCTGCAGCCGATCGGCGCAACCCGGGCGCTGGTGCACGGCCATTGTCACCAGAAGGCCTTCGAGGCCTTCACGCCGGTGATGCAGGTGCTGTCGTGGATCCCCGGGCTGCAGGCGCGTGCGATCGAATCGAGCTGCTGCGGCATGGCCGGTGCCTTCGGCTACGAGGCCGAGCACTTCGGGCTGTCGATGGCGATGGGGGAAGCCTCGCTGCTGCCGGCGGTGCGCGAGGCGCCAGCCGACACGCTGGTGGTGGCCGACGGCACCAGCTGCCGTCACCAGATCCTGGATGGCGCGGGCCGCCGGGCGGAGCATGTCGCGGTGGTGCTCGCGCGGGCGATCGCGCCCGCGTCATCCGGAACACCCTGAGCGGCGGGCGGGGCTATGATGGGGTGATGACTCGTCGGGCCTCGCTTCCATGACTGCCGCCGCGCCAGCGTCATCGCCTGCGGGCGGCACGGCCGATCCGGCCGCCAGCCGACCCGCGCGCGCGCGCAACCTGCTGTTCGTGATGTGCGACCAGCTGCGCGCAGACCACCTTTCCTGCTACGGACACCCGAGCCTGCGCACCCCGGCCCTCGATGCGCTCGCGGCGCGTGGCACGCTGTTCGAGAACGCCTTTGTGCAGTCGGGGGTCTGCGGGCCGTCGCGCATGAGCTTCTACACCGGCCGTTATGTGTCGAGCCATGGCGCCACCTGGAACCGCGTGCCGCTGTCGGTGGCCGAGCACACGCTGGGCGACTACCTGCGCGAGGCCGGACGCGGTCTCGCCCTCACCGGCAAGACCCACGTGATGCCCGATCGCGAGGGGCTCGCTCGGCTGGGCCTTGATGGGGACGCCGAGCTCGGCGCGCTGCTCGCGCGCGGCAGCTTCACCGAGGCGCTGCGCCACGACGGCCATCACGCCGAGCCGCGGTCGCGCTACGCGGACTGGCTGCGCGCGCAGGGCTACCGCGGCGACGACCCCTGGACCGACTGGGTGATCGCGGTGAACACCCCGGACGGCGGCACCGCCTCGGGCTGGCACATGCGCAACGTGCACCTTCCGGCGCGTGTGCGCGAGGAGCATTCCGAGACGGCATTCACGGTGGGCGAGGCGATCGACTTCGTGCGTCGTGCCGGCGATTCGCCCTGGGCGCTGCACCTGTCGCTGGTGAAGCCGCACTGGCCC
>JBIIHU010000205.1:0-6652 GCA_044235405.1 Burkholderiaceae bacterium | reverse complement strand
ACATGTTCTCGAGCTTGGCCGCCTGCTGGCGTGCGAGCTTGACGTCGCGGAACTTGCCCTGCCGGAACAGCGCGATCTCGCGCGCCTTGCGCTCGTCGCCCAGCACGAGGACTTCCTCACCGGCCTGCGGCACCTCGGAAAGGCCCTGGATCTCGACCGGGATCGACGGTCCGGCCTCGGTGACGGTCTTTCCGGCCTCGTCGAGCATCGCGCGCACCCGGCCGAAGACACTGCCGGCGAGCACGATGTCGCCGCGCTTCAGGGTACCCGACTGAACGAGCACGCTGGCAACCGGGCCGCGACCCTTGTCGAGACGCGCCTCGATGACCAGACCCTTGGCCGCGCCATCGCGGGGCGCCTTCAGTTCGAGGACCTCGGCCTGCAGCAGGACGTTCTCGAGGAGGGCGTCGATGCCGGTTCCCGTACGTGCCGAAACCTCGACGAAGGGAGCCTCGCCGCCATACTCCTCGGGCACCACTTCCTGTGCGACGAGTTCCTGCTTGACGCGATCGGGGTTCGCTTCCGGCTTGTCGATCTTGTTGATCGCCACGACGATCGGCACCGAGGCCGCCTTCGCGTGGTGGATGGCCTCGATCGTCTGGGGCATGACGCCGTCGTCGGCGGCCACGACGAGGATCACGATGTCGGTGGCCTTCGCGCCACGGGCACGCATCGCGGTGAAGGCCTCGTGACCTGGCGTGTCGAGGAAGGTGATGACGCCACGCGGCGTCTCGACGTGGTAGGCGCCGATGTGCTGCGTGATGCCGCCCGCCTCGCCAGCGGCAACCTTCGTGCGGCGGATGTGGTCAAGCAGCGAGGTCTTGCCGTGGTCGACGTGACCCATGACCGTGACCACCGGGGGGCGCGCAAGCTGCTCGGCGTCGGAAACCGGCGCCTCCTCGAGAAAGGTCTCGGGGTCGTCGAGCTTGGCGGCAACCGCCTTGTGGCCCATTTCCTCGACCAGGATCATCGCCGTTTCCTGGTCGAGAACCTGATTGATCGTGACCATCTGACCGAGCTGCATCAGCCGCTTGATGACCTCGGCCGCCTTCACCGACATCTTGTGGGCGAGGTCGGCCACGGTGATGGTCTCGGCGATGTGAACTTCCCGCACCACCGCCTCGGACGCCCCGGCATTCGCGGCCTCCTCGCGATGGTCGCGATGCCGGCCGCCACCGCCGCGCGGCCCGCCCCGCCAGCCGCTCGCGCCCCCGGTATCACCGCGGGTCTTGAGGGCGCGACGCTTGGCACCTTCCTCGTGCCAGGACGACGACAGCTTCTCGGACTTGATGTGTTTCTTGTCCTTCGCATCGGCCGCCGGCGCCGGGGCACCCGGCTTGGCGTCGGCCTTGCCGGTAGGCGGTCGGTGAAGCGTGCCGGTGGTGGCGCCACGCGCGCCCGGAGCCGGTGCGGCACCCGGGGCCGCCGCCCCGGGCTTGGCCGGGACCGGCGCGGCCGCCGGCGCAGGTGGGGGAGCCTCCGCGGCCTTGGGCTGCGGCCTGCGCTGGGCGGCCATCAGGCGGTTGATCTCGGCGACCTCGGCCTCGGCGCGTCGACGCGCCTCGGCGCGGACAGCCGCCTCCTGCTGGGCCTTGAGGGCGACCGCGGTCGCCTGGTCGGCCGCAGCCCGCGCCTCAGTCTGCTTGCGATCCTCGACCTGCGCCCTGGACGCCGCCTCGTCGACCGACGGTGCATGCTCGGAAGTCGCCTCCGCGGCACGGGCCTGCTCGGCGGCGAGCGCCGCCAGCCGTTCCTGTTCGCGGCGAGCTTCCTCCTCGCGTCGCGCCGCTTCGGCCGCGGCCTCGCGCTCGCGCTCGAGCTCGCGCTGCAGCGCCTCTTCCTTGGCGCGAAGCTCGGCCGCCTGCTGTTCGAGCAACTGGCGGTTGCGCTCTTCCTCCTCGGCGGCGAGGCGGTCGGCTTCGGCGGCCGCGGCTTCGGCAGCCGCCTCGGCGGCCGATGCGGCCGAGGCTTCCGCCGCCGATTCGACGGCGAGATCGGCCCCGTCGCGCTGCACGAAGACCCGCTTCTTGCGGACCTCGACCTGGATGGTACGAGCCTTGCCGGTTCCGTCGGCCTGCTTGATCTCGGTCGTCTGCTTGCGCGTCAGCGTGATCTTCTTCTTGCGCAGGGCATCATCGACCCCGTGGGCCCGACGAAGCGCCGACAGGAGCTGCTCCTTGTCGGCCTCCGTGAGACCGTCCTGCGGGGATGTCTTGTTCACCCCGGCAGCGCGCAGCTGCTCGAGCAGGACGTCGGCCGGCATTTTCAGTTCGGCAGCGAACTTGGCTACGTTGGTCAGCAACATCGTCATCCTCGGGTCGCTTGCGTACGGTCAGGCCGACTCGTTCTCGAACCAGTGGGCCCGCGCCTTGACGATGAGGTCGCGCGCCCGCGCCTCATCGATCCCGGTGGCCTCGACCAGTTCATCGACGGCGAGCTCGGCGAGTTCGTCGCGCGTATGGACCCCGGTGTCGGCGAGCCGGGCCGCCAGTTCGCGATCCATGCCCTCCAGCGACAGGAGGTCTTCGGTGGTGTTCTCGATCCGCTCTTCGGTGGCGATCGCCTCGGTGAGCAGGACGTTGCGCGCACGATTGCGCAGCTCGTTGACAGTGTCCTCGTCGAAGGCCTCGATCTCGAGCATCTCGTTGAGCGGCACGTAGGCAACCTCCTCGACGCTGGTGAAGCCCTCGTCGATGAGGATGTCGGCGATCTCCTCGTCGACATCGAGCTTGTGCATGAACAGTTCACGCACCACCTGGCGCTCGGAAGCGGACTTCTGGGCCGACTCGTCGGCGCTCATGATGTTGATCTGCCAGCCGGTGAGTTCCGAGGCGAGCCGGACGTTGCGGCCGCCGGTGCCGATGGCCAGCGCGAGGTTGTCCTCGTCGACGACCACATCCATGCTGTGCTTGTCCTCGTCGACCACGATCGACGACACGTTGGCCGGGGCAAGCGCGCCGATCACGAACTGCGCGGGATCCTCGGACCAGAGCACGATGTCGACACGCTCGCCGGCCAGTTCACCGGTCACGGCCTGCACGCGCGAACCCCGCACCCCGACGCAGGTGCCGATCGGATCGATGCGACGGTCCTGGGTGAACACCGCGATCTTGGCGCGCACCCCGGGATCCCGGGCAGCGGCCTTGATCTGCAGCAGCCCCTGCTCGATCTCGGGAACCTCGAGGGCGAACAGGTGGCGGATGAAGTCGGGCGACGTGCGCGACAGGATCAGCTGCGGCCCCCGACCTTCCCGGTTGACGCGCAGCGCCACGGCCCGGACCCGGTCCCCGACCCGCAGGTTCTCCTTCGGGATCATCTGGTCGCGCGGCAGGCGGGCTTCCAGCTTGCCGGCCTCGATGACGGCACCCTCGCGGTCGATCCGCTTGACGGTCCCCGACAGGATCGGTTCGTCGCGGGCGAGGAAGTCGTTGATGATCTGGTCGCGCTCCGCGTCGCGGATCTTCTGCAGGATGACCTGCTTGGCCGCCTGGGCGCCAATGCGCCCGAGCTCGATCGCGTCGAGTTCTTCCTCGATGAAATCGCCGACCTGGACATCGGGGATCTGCTTCTGGGCTTCGGAGACGATCACCTGGAGGTCGTGATCCTCGAGCTCGCCATCGGGCACGACCTGCCACCGGCGGAAGGCCTCGTAGTCACCGCTCATGCGATCGATGGCGACACGGGCGTCGATGTCTTCCTTGAAGCGCTTCTTGGTCGCCGAAGCGAGCGCGCTCTCGAGCGCCTGGAACACGACCTCGCGCGCGACGTTCTTCTCGCGCGCAAGCGCATCGACCAGCAAAAGGACTTCCCGACTCATGCTCAAGACTCCTAGAACTCTACCGTGGGCACCAGGTTGGCCCGATCGATCTCATCCAGCGTGAAGACCAGCTTGCGTGCCGGTGCCTGCGTGCCTGCGGTTGCAGCGGCCGCCGCCGCCCCTGGGGCGCGTCGCCGCGCCGCGCCCGGCCGAGCGGCCGCCACCCGGCGGCGATCGGCCGCGGCCTCGGGCTCCACGAGCACCAGGCCGAAACTGCCATCGGCTTCGATTTCGAGAATGCCTTCGAAACGGCGCCGACCTTCGAGCGGACGCTTCAGGCGAATCGCGATTTCGCTGCCGGCGAATCGGAGAAAATCGGCCGCCTTGCGCAGCGGACGGTCAAGCCCCGGCGAGGACACCTCGAGCCGTCGATAGTCGACATCGTCGACGATCAGCGCATGCGAGAGCTGTCGGCTGACCCGTTCGCAGTCCTCCATGCGGATGCCCTGTGGCGCATCGATGAACACACGGAGAACCCCCCCGGCCGCCATTTCGACGTCCACGAGTTCGTATCCCATTGCCATCACCGTCGCTTCGACGGCCGACTGCCACGCGCTCAACGGATCGATGCTCCCGACTGTCCGAACCGATCGGGCGACCCTCGAGAGCCCCTGCGGCCTGCCTGCATGGCAGCCCCTGGAGAGATCGCACCGGCAAAAAAAAATGGGCTGGCCAGCCCATTGTTGTTTGAGCACGCTCGCCGCCGGACGGGCTGACGAGCGCTTGGAATCCTGAAATGATAGCCTGATTTCAGGGGTTTGGCGAACGTTTGCGGTTGCGCCCCCGTCCCGGCGGCTTCCCAGGGGGCCGTTGCGCCCCGGCGGCCGGCTCGCCGGCGACAAAGGGCTTGCCGCGCCGCCTGCGCTGACCCGGCGACTGCGGACCGCCAGCCTGCGGCTGGGCCGCAGCGCCGGGGCCACCGCCCGTTGACGGGCCGGTCGCACGGCCGGCATGCCCCTTCGGCGGGCCACCCTTGCCCCGGCGACTACCGCCGGGTCGGCCCTGACCAGGCTGTCCCGGGCCCTTGCCCTGCCCGGGCATCGGGATCCTGGCGCCGGCGGGCGCGCCCCCGGACGGATAGGTGAAGACCACATCGGCCGGGCTGCTCGGGCCGATCGCGTTGAAGAGGCCACGCCGACGGCCGCCGCCGCGAGCACCGGGCTCACCCTTGCGGACCTCGCGGGTGATCCCCTCGAGGTGCGCGTTGGCCGAGCGGGGCTGCCACTCGTCATCCATCGCGTCGAGCTCGTCGTCGTCGAGATCGAGGTCGCGATCGACGCCATGCGCGCCCTCCGCGGGATCCTCGCCGGTTGGCGCACCGCGCGCCGCTGCGGCACGGCGCACGGCAGCCTGGAGCTGTCCCACCTCGGTCTCGCCGAGTTCCATCCAGCGTCCACGCACGAGGCTGCGAGGCAGTCCGAGCGGCCCGAAACGAATCCTGACGAGGCGGCTCACCGTGAGCGACACCGCCTCGAACATCCGCCGTACCTCGCGATTGCGGCCCTCGGAGATCACGACCCGGTACCAGTGATTAACACCGTCGCCGCCGACGTCCTCGATGCTTGCGAAGGCAGCCGGCCCGTCGTCGAGCTCGACGCCAGTCATCAGCCGTTCGCGCGCCTCGTCGTCGATCCGCCCGAGGATCCGCACCGCGTATTCACGCTCCCAGCCATAGCGCGGATGCATCAGCCGATTGGCGAGTTCGCCGGAGGTCGTGAAGACCAGCAGGCCTTCGGTGTTGAAGTCGAGCCTTCCGACCGATACCCAGCGGCCGGCCTTCACCTTGGGAAGCCGGTCGAACACCGTCGCACGCTGTCCGGGGTCGTCTCGCGAGGTGATCTCGCCCGCCGGCTTGTGATACAGCAGGACACGTACCTGCGTGGGGACGGAACGCCGCTGGAAGGGCCGCCCGTTGACGCGAATCTGGTCGTTGGGCCCGATCCGCTGCCCGACATGGGCGGGCTGGCCGTTCACCGACACGCGGCCGGAGACGATGAGCTCCTCCATGTCGCGACGCGATCCCAGGCCGGCATCGGCCAGCAGCTTGTGCAGCTTGGGGCCGTCCTCGAAGGCGCCCGAGTCACCCGCATCCCCGCCGTCGGCCGGACCAGGCGCAATGACCACCGCCTCGGCAAACACCGGCACCGGCTCGGCGGGCTGATCCGCGATCGGCCCGCGAGCAGGTCGACGACGACCCTCGCCACGGCCACCCGCCGATCCTTCGTCTCGCGGCCCGGCGCGCCCCGGACCGCCATCGCCTCGAGGCGAAGGACGCCCGCCCGCCGGCGGCGATCCTTCGCGCCCCCCGGCTGCGCGCTCGCCGGATCCGCCACCACGACCTCCGCGACGTCGAGGCCGCCGCGAGGCGCGCTCGCCATCGGTTCGATCCCCAGGCGATCGACCCTCCCCGGAGACGGAATCGGGCGAATTCATCGCCGCCTCCGCGACCACGGGAAGCGCCTGCCGCACGGGCTCCCCGGGTGCGGGCGCTTCGGCAGGCGGGGCACCGGCTCCCTCCCCCGCGGGCTGCGCGCGCCTGGGCAACCGCAGCCGCAGCCTTCGCGTGGGCGCAGCCGCCGACTCGTCGGCGCCGCCCGGTTCGGCAGGATCGGAGGGCACGGGGGGAACGCTGTTCACGAGCTTATCCTTTGAGCACGGGAAGGAGATTCCCGTCGGACTGGGAAATCAGGGCGGCAGGCGCGGGGACCACGGCCGGCAACGGCTGCTCGAAGGCGATGACCTGCTGCCCGATCGGGCCGCCCGCTGCCTCGGGCAAGGGTCCATCGCCCAGCGCGGGCAGGTCGTCGAGCGAGCGCAGACCGAGATCATCGAGAA
>JBIIHU010000204.1:0-6732 GCA_044235405.1 Burkholderiaceae bacterium | reverse complement strand
CACGATCGAGGGATTCGAGCGCCTCGAGGGCGCCCAGGCACGGGCGCTGAAGGAGGCCTGGCTGAAGCTGGAGGTCAGCCAGTGCGGCTATTGCCAGCCGGGGCAGCTGCTCGGCGCGTGGGCCCTGCTGCGCGCGATCCCGGCGCCCGACGACAGCCAGATCGACGCGGCGATGAACGGGCATCTGTGCCGTTGCGGCACCTACCCGCGCATTCGCGCGGCGATCCACCTGGCCGCCGAGGGCAAGCCGCTCAGCGGGCCTCGATCTCGATGAACACCACCTCGTGGGTGCTGCCGTTGATCACGTTGTGCTCGACGCCGGCCTCCCGCGAGTAGCTTCGACCCGCCACCAGCGGCGCCTCGCGCAGCCCCTCGGGCGTCTCGAGGAGCAGCACGCCCCCGGTCTGGGGCACGACCACGTAGTCATGGCCGTGCCGGTGCCAGCCGGTCTCGGCGCCGGGTGCGAAGCGCCACTCGGTGACGATGAAGCGCGGGTTGTCGACCTGCACGGTCGGGACAGCCTTCGGCCGCGGGGCGGGGGCGGTCATGGGTTTCCTGCGGCCGAGATCAGATCGGATCCCAGCTGAAGACGTCGGCCGAGCGATCGAGCTTGTAGAAGGAAGCCTTCAGCGCCGGGATCGCGTGCGCGGCCACGGTAGCTGGCGTCCAGCCCTCGGCGCGATGCACCGAACGGATCGGCCGGCTCTGGCCCATCAGGAAGATCTCGTTGGCGCGCACGCCGAAGATCTGGCCGCTGACCTCCGCCGAGGCATCGCTCATCAGGAAGGCTGCGAGCGGGGCGATCTTGCCGGTTTCCATCGTCTTCATGCGCTCGACCCGCGCCGCCTCCTCGGGCGTGCTGGTGGGGATCGTGCCGATCAGGCGGCTCCACGCGAAGGGCGAGATGCAGTTGGAGGTGACGCCATAGCGCTGCATGTCGAGCGCGATCGACTTCGACAGGCCGACGATGCCGAGCTTGGCCGCCGCGTAGTTGGCCTGGCCGAAGTTGCCGATCAGGCCCGAGGTGGAGGTCATGTGAACGAAGCGGCCACGGCCTTCGGATCGGAAGATCGGGGCGACCGCACGCGCCATGTAGAAGCTGCCGTTGAGGTGGACGTCGATGACGGCGCGCCACTCGTCGACGGACATCTGGTGGAAGATGCGGTCGCGCAGGATGCCGGCGTTATTGACCACGCCGTGCACGGTGCCGAAGGCGTCGACCGCGGTCTTGATGATGCGGTTGGCGCCTTCCCACGAGGCCACGCTGTCGCCGTTGACGACCGCCTTGCCGCCCGCGGCGCGGATCTCCTCGACCACCTGCTGCGCGGGGCTGAGGTCGGCACCTTCGCCCGCGGCATCACCGCCGAGGTCGTTGACGACGACGTTGGCGCCTTCGGCGGCCATCACCAGCGCGAAATCGCGGCCGATGCCGCGACCGGCGCCCGTGACGATGATGGTCTTGCCATCGAGCATTCCCATGATTCGAATCTCCCGTGAAGGTAGGTGAAGGGGCGGCGACCCGCGCGGGCTCAGCAGCCCCGGAAAACCGGCTTGCGCTTCTCGTTGAAGGCGCGCACGCCCTCGTGGCGGTCCTCGGTGTCGACCAGGTGGTCGTAGGCCTCAGCCTCGAAGCGCAGCGCCGTCTGGAGGTCCATCTGCATGCCGAAACGCACCGACTTCTTGGCCTGGCGCACCGACAGCGGCGCGTTGCCGGCGATGGTGGTGGCGATGCCGAGCACGGTGGGCATCAGTTCGGCGGGTTCGCAAAGGCCGTTGAGCGCCCCCCACTCGAAGGCCTGCGCGGCGCTGAAGGGCTTGCCGGTGAGCAGGATCTCGCGGGCCCGACGCTCGCCGACCGCGCGCGGCAGCAGCTGCGTGCCGCCCGCGCCGGGCATGATGCCCAGCGTGACCTCGGTGAGCGCGAAGCGCGCCGCCGGCACCGCATAGGCGAAGTCGCAGGCGAGCATCACCTCGAAGCCGCCGGCAAAGGCATGGCCGTTGACGGCGGCGATCACCGGCAGCGGGAAGTCGATCATGGCCCGGTACTGGCGCTCGATCAGCGCATGCTGATGGCGCCAGGCCTGCGCCGTCATGCCGTCGCGCTCCTTGAGGTCGCCGCCCGCGCAGAAGGCCTGGCTGCCGGCGCCGGTGAGCACCACGCAGCGCACGGCGCCCGGCTCGGCCTCGAGGCGCGTCCAGAGGTCGAGCAGCTCGTGCCACATGCGCGTGTTGGCGGCGTTGCGCACCTCGGGACGGTTCAGCGTGACGAGCAGCACGTGCTCGCCGTGCATCGCGGCCAGCAGGGTCTCGTAGGCGGGAAGCGGACTGGGGACGGTCATGAAGGCAACTCCTCGGCCGAGTTTCTCACAGGCCGGATCGACTCAGGTTTCACAGCTGGCGATCGCGTCGCGCAGCGCATCGACCGCCCGCAGGATGTCGGTTCGGTGGACATCGAGATGCGTGACCGCGCGGATCGTCGTGTCGCCGAAAGCGCCCATCTGGACGCCGCGCGCGGCGAGCTCGCCCACCAGGCGGGCAGCTGGCAGGCCGGTGCCGGCGACATCGAAGAACACCAGATTGGTCTCGACCGTCGCGGGATCGATCGCGATGCCGGGAATCTCGGCCAGCGACACCGCCAGCAGCCGCGCGTTGGCATGGTCTTCGGCGAGCCGCTCGACATGGTGATCGAGGGCGTGCAGCGCCGCGGCCGCCAGCATGCCCGACTGGCGCATCGCGCCGCCCCAGCGCTGCTTGAGCCGCCAGGCCTGCGCGATGAACTCGCGGCTGCCGGCGAGCATCGCGCCGACCGGGCAGCCGAGCCCTTTCGAGAAGTCGATCCAGACCGAATCGAAGCCGGTGGCCTGCACCCGCGCGGGAACGCCGCTGGCGACCACCGCGTTCATCAATCGGGCGCCGTCCATGTGGGTGGCGAGCCCCAGCCCGTGGGCGGTGGCGCAGACTTCGCGCAGCAGCGGCAGCGGCCAGACGCGCCCGCCCGCGGTGTTGGCGGTCTGCTCGACCGCCATCAGGCGCGACACCGGAAAATAGCGGCTCTCGGCGCGCACCGCGGCACGCACCGCCGCCCCGTCGAAGGTGCCGGGCACGCCGCCGGAGGGCGCGACAATGCCGCGAAGCATCGCGCCGGCAAGCGCCGCGGGCCCGCCGCCCTCGTAGTTGATGATGTGCGAGCCGGCTTCGGCGATCACCTCGTCGCCAGGCCGGCAATGCACGGCGATCGCGATCTCGTTGCACATCGTGCCCGACGGCAGGAAGACCGCATCCTCCTTGCCGAGCAGTTCGCAGACGCGCTCGCGCAGCCGGTTGGTGGTCGGGTCCTCGAACTTCTGTTCGTCGCCGACCTCGGCGCGCGCGATGGCCTCGCGCATCGCGGCCGTGGGCTTGCTCTTGGTGTCGCTGAAGAGGTCGATCATCATGGGCTGCTCTCGAAGGTGGCCGCGGCACGCGCGAGCCGGTCGGCGACGGCCGCCCAGGCCGGCTCGTCGGGCGGATGCTCGATGAGGATGCGCGCTGCCCCGGTCGCATCGAGCGCGCGCAGGGTGTCGTAGAGGCGGTGCGCGCAGGCCTCGGGCTCGGCGGGCTGCGCCAGCCAGCGCGCGGCACCGGGCGGCTCGGCGCGCGACCAGACCGCCACCCGCAGGCCAAGGGCAGCCAGCTCGGCGACGCGCGCCGCGAGCGCGGTCGACGCGACCTGTTCGAGCGGGGTTCGTGGCGCGTAGTGGGCCGCAAGCGTGCCGGAGGACTTCGGCGCCTGCGCATCGCGCGCAAGCAGGGGCTCGCCGAGCACCGCCTCGATGGCCTCGGCGGGCACGCCGCCCGGGCGCAGCAGCACCGCCGACCCGCGGGAGAGATCGACGATCGTGGATTCCACGCCCACCGCGCAGTCGCCGCCATCGAGGATCATCGGCACCGCCGGCCCGAGGTCGTCGAGCACATGGCGGGCGCGCGTGGGACTCACGCGCCCGAAGCGATTGGCCGAGGGCGCCGCGATGCCGTGGCCGCCGAGCGCGGCCAGCGCGGCGAGCAGCGCGCGCGCCACCGGGTGGGCCGGCGCGCGAAGGCCGATCGTGGACTCGGCCCCGCAGGCATGGGCGGGCGCCCCGGGACGACGACGCAGGATCAGCGTGAGCGGCCCCGGCCAGAACGCCTGCGCGAGGCGCTGCGCGCGCGCATCGAGCTCGGCCCAGAAGGCGGCCTGCGCGCTGTCGAGCACATGCACGATCAGCGGATGGCCGGCAGGTCGACCCTTGATGCGGTAGACCGCTGCCACGCCCTCGGCGCTGCCGGCATCGGCGCCCAGGCCGTAGACCGTCTCGGTGGGCAGCGCCACGGTGCCGCCACCACGCAGCAGGCGTGCGGCTCGGGCGATGGTGTCGGGGTCGGCGGCCAGCAGGCTCATGACACGGGGTTGGCCGCGGTGCCGATACCCAGCAGACGCTCGATCGCGAGCGCCTCGTGCAGCCCCTGCTCGACGGAATCGGCGAGCACCGTGAGATGACCCATCTTGCGCCCGTGACGCGGCTCGTCCTTGCCGTAGAGCAGCAGCCGTGCATCGGGATGGGCCAGCACCGCCGCCCAGTCGGGTTCACGCGCCTCGGTGCCCGCATGGCCGAACCAGAGATCGCCGAGCAGGTTGATCATGACAGAAGGCTCGAGCTGCCGGACCGAGCCCGGCGGCAGGCCGGCGAGCACGCGGGCCTGCTGCTCGAACTGGCTGGTGACACAGCCCTCGATCGACCAGTGGCCCGAGTTGTGCGGGCGCGGCGCCATCTCGTTGACCAGCAGGCGGCCGTCGTCGAGCAGGAAGAACTCGACGCACAGCACCCCGATGTAGTTCATGGCCTGCGCGATGCGCTGCGCGGCGTCGCCGGCTCGCCAGGCGATGTCCTGGGAGACCCGCGCCGGCACGATGCTGCGGGCCAGGATCCCGTCGCGATGCTCGTTCTCGGCGATCGGGTAGACCACGCTGCGACCGTCGGCCGCCCGCACCACGATCGCCGAAAGCTCGCGCGCGAGCGCCATCCGCTGCTCGAGCACGCAAGGCACCGCGCCGAGCGCCTCGAAGGCTGCCAGCGCCTGCGCCGGGTCGGTGACCCGAGCCTGACCCTTGCCGTCGTAGCCCAGTCGCGCGGCCTTCAGGATCCCGGGGAAGAGCGCCGGATCGGCAGCGTGCAGGTCGGCGGGATCGCGGATCGCGGCCCAGGGCGCGACCGCGAGTCCGCAGTCGCGGGCAAAGCTCTTCTCGGCGCGGCGGTCCTGGGCGATCGCGACGCAGCGCCCGGCCGGCGCGACGAAACGCGTGGCAGCCAGGCGATCGAGCGCCGCCGCGGGCACGTTCTCGAACTCGGTGGTGACCGCGGCACAGCGACGCGCGAGTTCGTCGAGCGCGGCCTCATCGAGATAGGCGGCCTGAAGGTGGTGGTCGGCCACGCGCCCCGCCGGGCTGGCCGGGTCGGGGTCGAGGACGCAGACCCGGTAGCCGAGCGCCTGCGCGGCCGCGCAGAACATGCGGCCGAGCTGGCCGCCGCCGAGCACGCCGAGCCAGCTTCCCGGAGGCAGCGCGCCGGCGGCCGGCGTCCAGTTGCCGGCGGCGAGGGTTGCGCCGCTCATGGCGCGGGCGGCAGCGTCATCGCGCGCGCCGCTTCGGTCTGGCGCGCACGAAAGCTCGCGAGCCGGGCTGCGAGCGCCGGGTCGTGCAGGGCGA
Source organism: Burkholderiaceae bacterium (assembly GCA_044235405.1). Taxonomy (GTDB): domain Bacteria; phylum Pseudomonadota; class Gammaproteobacteria; order Burkholderiales; family Burkholderiaceae_E; genus Quisquiliibacterium. The sequence goes on along the minus strand of JBIIHU010000204.1, from coordinate 1,010 downwards.
GCGATGCGGCCGCGTGCAGCGCCGCGTTCGCCGCACCCGCCTCGCCGATCGCGAAAGTGGCTACCGGCACGCCGCGCGGCATCTGGACGATCGACAGCAGCGAGTCCTCGCCGCGCAGGTACTTCGAGGGCACCGGCACGCCGTAGACCGGCACCTGCGTCTTGGCGGCGATCATGCCGGGCAGATGCGCGGCACCGCCCGCGCCGGCGATGATCGCCTGCAGCCCGCGCGCGGCCGCCTGCTCGGCGTAGGCGAACATCTCGTCGGGCATCCGGTGGGCCGAGACCACCCGGGCCTCGTGCGGGATCGCGAGCTCGCGCAGCAGCGCCACCGCGTGCTGCATCACATCCCAGTCGCTGCTGCTGCCCATCACCACGCCCACCAGGGGCTGTGCGTCGGCCATCGTGTCCTCCCGCGGCTGCGCCGGCTTCAGGATTCGGGGTTCGGCGTCAAGCCTCAGGCATCGAGGCCGCGACCGGTGATGCGCCGCAGCGCCTCCCGGTACTTGTCGGCGGTCCGGGCGATCACGTCGGCCGGCAGCGCCGGCGCCGGCGGTCGCTTGTCCCAGGGGACGCTCTCGAGCCAGTCGCGGACGAACTGCTTGTCGAAGGACGGCGGCGAGATGCCGGTGCGGTACTGGTCGGCGGGCCAGAAGCGCGAGGAATCCGCGGTGAGCACCTCGTCCATCAGGTGCAGCGTGCCTTCGGCGTCGAGACCGAATTCGAACTTGGTGTCGGCGATCAGGATGCCGCGTTCGGCCGCGTACGCGCTCGCGCGCCGGTAGAGCTCGAGGCTGATCGCGCGGATGCGCTCGGCGAGATCCGCGCCCACGCGGGCGACCATCGCGTCGAAGTCGATGTTCTCGTCGTGCTCGCCGCGCTCGGCCTTGGCCGCCGGGGTGAAGATCGGCGCCGGCAGCTGCTGGGCCTGCGCGAGACCTGCGGGCAGCGCGATGCCGCAGACCGCACCCGTGGCCTGGTAGTCCTTCCAGCCCGACCCCGCGAGGTCGC
>JBIIHU010000028.1:0-21006 GCA_044235405.1 Burkholderiaceae bacterium | reverse complement strand
GCAGCCGCCCCAACGGCGGCCTCGGCTGCCGCCCCGACGGCGGCCCCCGTGCCGCCTCGCCCACCGGCTGCCGGCGGGCGGCCGGCCTTCGCCGACGTGGTGCGCGACGCGCGCCGTATCGAAGGGCTGTTCACCGTCTGGCAGAAGGACGAGAAGCTCTGGCTCGAACTCGCCCCGGCGCAGTTCGAGCGGCCCTTCCTGCTCGCGGTCTCGCGCACGACCGGTCTCGGGGAGCGCGGGCTCTACCCGCACTGGACGCTCCTTCGACATCTCGTGGCCTTCCGCAAGGTCAATGGCAGCGTGCAGCTGCTGGCGCGCAACAGCCGTTTCGACGCGCCCGGCGACCCGGGGCTCGCCCGGGTGGCGCGGCTGAGCTTCTCCGACAGCCTGCTCGGCGCGACCCCGATCGCCAGCGCCGAGCACCCCGAGCGTCGCTCGGTGCTCGTCGAGCTCGGCCCGATCCTGCTGGCCGACCTCCCCCAGCTCTCGAGGCAGCTCGAGGCGCAGTTTCGCGTGGGCTACGGTTTCGACCCGCGAAACTCCTTCTTCGGGCCGGTGCGGTCCACCAGTACCGAGACCTCGGTGATGGTGAGCGCTCACTATGTGCTGCCGCGTCTGCCGGTGCCCCCGGCCGGCCCCCTGCCGCCGGGCGCCGCCATGCCCTCTCTGCCGCGCCACCTCGAGGATGCCCGCAGCTTCTTCGTCGACTACCGCTACAGTTTCGCGGCGCTGCCCGAGCCGGTCATGCCTGCGCGCCGGGCGGATCCCCGCATCGGCCACTTCACGCAACAGCTGGTCGACTGGAGTGACCCCGCCTCGCCCGACCCGCGTCGCCATGTGGTCAATCGCTGGCGGCTCGAGAAGAAGGACCCGTCGGCCCCGGTTTCCGAGCCGGTTCGGCCGGTGGTGTTCTGGCTCGACCGCAACATCCCCACGCGCTACCGGGCGGCCATCGCTGCCGGGGTGCTCGAATGGAACCGGGCCTTCGAGCGTATCGGCCTGCGCGAGGCGCTGCAGGTCCGCGACGAGCCGGCCGATGCACCGATGCCGCTCGCCGACCTGCAGTACGCGTCGATCCGCTGGTTCGTCGACAACGATCCCGGGGCGCTGGCGATCGGTCCCTCGGTCACCGACCCGCGCAGTGGCGAGATCCTCGACGCCGACATCGCGATCTCCGACAACTGGGCCCGCTTCGCGAGGCGGCTGGCGGTCGAGCAGGCGCTGCCGGTGCACCATGTGCACGGTCCGCACTGCACCCATGCGGCCGATGCGATGGCCGAACTCGACTTCGGCCTGGCGCTGCTCGAGGCGCGCGGCGAACTCGAACCCGGCAGTCCGCAGGCCGAAGCCCTGGTGGCCGAGGTGCTCAAGGAACTCGTGATGCACGAGGTCGGCCATTCGCTCGGGTTGCGGCACAACTTCCGTGCCTCGAGCGCGCTGCCGCTCGCGCGGCTTGCCGATCCGGCCTTCGCGCGCAGCCGCGGGCTGTCGGCCTCGGTCATGGATTACAACGCGTTCAACCTGCCGCTGGCCGGCGAGCCGCGCGGACCGATCGCGATGGACTCGCTCGGGCCCTACGACTACTGGGCGATCGAGTACGCCTACCGGCCGATGGCCGCCGAGGACGAGGCGCGCGAGCTTGCCCGGATCGCCGGGCGCGCCGGCGAACCCGGTCTCGCCTATGGCACCGACGAGGAGGTCGCGGCGGGCTACGACCCGGCGGTCGCCCAGCGCGACCTTGGCGACGACCCGCTCGCCTGGGCCGAGCGGCGGATCCGCCTCACGCGCGAACTCTGGACGCGGCTGCAGTCGCGCGCGCTGCCCCCGGGCACCAGCTACGGCGTGCTGCGCCGCGGCTTCGACAGCGGACTGCGCCAGTTCGAGCTGGCGGCCGATCTCGCGGCACGCCTGGTGGGCGGCGTGAGCTACGACCGCGCGGTCGCCGGGGACGGCCGGCCGTCCTTCGTGCCGATCGCCGGACAGCGGCAGCGCGCGGCGCTCGCGCTGATCGCTCGCGAGGCCTTCGGTGAGCGCTCCTTCGCGATCGACCCGTGGCTCGCGTCGCGGTTGTCGCAGGACGCGCTCGAACGAGGCTACGCGCCGCCGGCGCTGCCCGGGCTGCTGCAGTCGGTGCTCGGCGCGCAGCGTCGACTGCTCGACCGGCTGCTCGGCGATGCGGTGCTCGCGCGCATTCAGGAGAGCGAGGCCACGCTAGGCGCCGCCGATCGCTTCCGCCTGCCCGAGCTTTTCGATGGCGTGCGCGATGCGGTGTGGGCCGAACTGCGACATGGCGCCGACATCGGCGTCGCGCGGCGGATGCTGCAGCGCGAACACCTGCGCAAGCTCACCGGGCTGCTGCTGCGGCCGGCCAGCGCGGTGCCGGCAGACGCCCGCTCGCTCGCGCGCGCCGATGCGCGGCGACTGAGCGCGTCGATCTCGGCCGCGCTGCGCACCCCGGCGCTGTCGCGCGAAGCCCGTGCACACCTCGACGAGAGCCTGGCCAGCCTGCGCGATGCGCTGCGCGCGAGCGTGACCCGCGTGGCCGGCTGATCAGTCGCGCGCCGACGACGCGACCGCGGCCGGGCCCGATACGATTGCCGGGATGGTTGTGACCGCAACCACCGACGCGAGCGCGGGCGCCGCCTCGAACACCGGGTCGACGTCGAACGCGATGTCGCCGTCGGGCTGCGGCTCGCCGGTGGGCCGCGCGGCGGCGAAGTCGAACAGTTCGCGGTCCATCAGGTGCGAGGGCACGACCCGCGACAGCGACGCGAAGATGTTCTCGACGCGCCCCGGGAAGCGTTTCTCCCACTCGCGCATCAGTTGCTTGATCTCGCGCCGCTTCAGGTTTTCCTGCGATCCGCAGAGATTGCACGGGATGATCGGGAACTCGCGCCAGCGCGCGTACTCGACGAGGTCGGCCTCCTGCACGTAGGCGAGCGGCCGGATGACCACGTGCCGCCCGTCGTCGGACACCAGCCTCGGCGGCATCGTCTTCAGCTTGCCGCCGAAGAACATGTTCAGGAAGAAGGTCTCGAGGATGTCGTCGCGGTGGTGGCCAAGTGCGATCCGGGTGGCGCCGAGCTCGTCGGCCACTCGGTACAGGATGCCGCGGCGCAGCCGCGAGCACAGCGAGCACATCGTGCGCCCCTCGGGGATCACCCGGCGAACGATGCTGTAGGTGTCCTGGTTCTCGATGTGAAAGGGCACGCCGAGCGAGCGCAGGTACTCGGGCAGCACGTGCTCCGGAAAGCCGGGCTGCTTCTGGTCGAGATTGACGGCAATGATGTCGAAACCCACCGGCGCGCGGGCCCGCAGCGTCAGCAGCAGGTCGAGCAGCGCGTAGCTGTCCTTGCCGCCCGACAGGCAGACCATCACGCGATCGCCCTCGCCGATCATGTCGTAGTGCGCGATCGCCTCGCCGGTCTGGCGCAGCAGGCGCTTGTGCAGCTTGTTGCGCTCGCGCGCGAGTTTCTCGGGGCTCATCGGGGACGCCTGATGTGCGCGGTTCATTCGGGCCGCGGGTCGCGGAATCGGAGCACCTCGACGCCGACGGTCCGGCAGTCGGGGTAGACGTCGGGCTTTTGCGTGCTGACCCGCACCGCACGCACTTCCGGGCGCGCGAGGCATAGCGCGACGATGCCGTCGACCAGCGTTTCCTGCAGGTTGAAGTGGCGCGAGCGCGCGAGCGAGGCCACCGCGTGACGGATGAAGTCGTAGTCGAGGACCTCGGCGACCTCGTCCTCGCGCGGCGTCGAGTGCTCGGCGGGCACGAACAGGTCGACGTCGATCAGCACCCGCTGCGGAGCCTCACGCTCGAAGTCGTGGAAGCCGATCGAGACATCGATCGCGTAGCCGTGCAGGAAGATGCGCCGGCAGTCGGCAAGTCGCGGGGAGAGCAGATCGTTCACGGGTCAGGGTTCCGTTCGGTGGTCGGGCGTTCCGGTCAGGTACATCACGTCGCGCGGCAGCGCCTGCAGGTGCTGGCCCCCGTCGACCGTGAGGTTGACGCCGGTGATGGCGGGCGCATCCGCGAGGAAGAGCACCGCCGCCGCGATGTCGGCGGGGGTGGACGAGCGTCCGAGTGGCGTGGCGCCGTGCGCGCGCTCGAAGCTCTCGGGTGACTGGTCGCCCGACACCAGCGTGATGCCGGGCGATACCGCGACCACGCGCACCTGCGGCGCGAAGGCCATCGCGAGCATCGTCGTGGCGCTGGCGAGCGCTGCCTTGCTCAGCGTGTAGGCGAGGAAGTCGGGGTTGAGGTTGTCGAGCTTCTGGTCTAGCAGGTTGACGACCACGGCCGGGGGGCGGTCGCCGGCGCGAGGCTGGGTCGCGGTGCGCAGCGCGTGCAGGCGCCGCGCGAGCACCAGCGGCGCGCCGAGGTTGGGGCCGATGTGGCGGGCAAGCATCGCGTAACCGGCGTTCTCGGGGCGATCAGGTTCGAAGCGCGATGCGTTGTTGACGATCGCATCGAGCGGGCCGAGCGCCTCGCAGGCCGCATCGAACAGACGCTCGACCGAGGCCTCGTCGTCGAGATCGGCGGCCAGGGCCAGCGCTCGCCTGCCGATCGCCTCGATGATGGACACGGTCTCGGCGGCCTCGCCGGCCGATCGGCCGTAGTGCACCGCGACGTCCCAGCCGGCTCGGCCAAAGGCGATCGCGATCTCGCGCCCGAGGCGACGCCCGGCACCCGTGACCAGCACGCGCCGGGCGGACGGCGGCTGGCATGCCGGGGAGGGTGCGCGGGGGGGTGAGACAGGGGTGTCCACGGCGATCGGGCGGTCGGCTGCGGCGGGGCGCGCCAGTGTAGCCGGTCTTGCGCGGCGGCCGCCGCGCGCCCTCGTAGAATGCCGGGATGATGCGATCCGACGCGGCTCTGCCCCCGCCTGGCGCCGAGGCGCTCGCCGCGAGCGAGGCGCTCGTCGCGCGTATCGCCGCGCGCATCGCCGCCGAGGGTGGCTGGCTCGGTTTCGATGCCTACATGGCGATGGCGCTCTATGAACCCGGGCTCGGCTATTACAGCGGCGGCAGCCGCAAGCTGGGCGCTGGCGGCGATTTCGTCACCGCGCCCGAGATCAGCGAGCTCTTCGGCGCCTGCCTCGCGCGGCAGTGCGCGGCGTGGTTCGATGGTTGCGCCGCGCGCGTGATCGAGTTCGGTGCCGGCAGCGGTGCCCTCGCCGCGCAGCTGCTCGCGGCCTTCGAGCGGCTCGGCGCGCGCGAAGTCGAGTACTGCATTGTCGAGCTCTCGGGCGAACTCGCCGCGCGGCAGCGCGAGCGGCTTGCGCGCGAGTGTCCGGCCGCGCTGCCGCGCGTGCGCTGGCTGACGGCGTTGCCCGAGCGCATCGACGGCGTCGTGCTTGGCAACGAGCTGCTCGATGCGATGCCGGTGCGCGCCTTCGCGGTGGAGCCCGCACGCGGTGGCGCACCGCGCGTCTTCGAGCGCGGCGTGGCGCGATCCGGCGATGGTTTCGCCTGGGCCCTGCGGCCCGCGTCGCCCGCATTCGGCGCGCGGGTGCTTTCGCGGCTGGCGCAGGGGGCCGGCGTCGACGACCCGGCCGAGCTCGCCTGTGTGGGCGAGATCGGCGAACAGGCCGAGGCCTGGGTCGGCGAGGTCGGGCGCCGTCTCGTGCGCGGCGCCATGCTGCTCGTCGACTACGGTTTCGCACGTCCGACCTTCTTCCATGCGCAGCGTGCGATGGGCACGCTGATGTGCCACTACCGGCATCGGGCCCATGGCGATCCCTTCCTGCTGCCCGGCCTGCAGGACATCACCGCGCACGTCGATTTCACCGCGATCGCCCAGGCGGGGATCGACGCCGGCCTGGACGTGCTCGGGTTCGCCTCGCAGGCGCGATTGCTGCTCGACCTCGGCCTGCTCGACGAACTCGGCCCGCGTCTCGCCTCGGCCGACGCCGCCGCACAGGCGCGCGAGGCGCAGTCTGTGCAGCGGCTGCTCTCGGAGGCCGAGATGGGCGAGCTCTTCAAGGCGCTGGCGCTCGGGCGAGGGCTCGGCGACCCCGGCCCCGGCTTCGCGCATGGCGATCGCCCGCTCGCGCTCGTGCCATGATCCGGTGGCTGCTGGTCACGGTGCTCGCGCTGCTGCTCTTTTCGGGGCTGGCGCGCTGGCTGCGGCGCTTCGGCCTCGGCCGTCTGCCTGGCGATCTCAACTTCCGTGCCTTCGGCCGCGAGTGGTCGCTGCCGCTTGCCTCCACCATCGTGCTGTCGCTGATCGCCGCGGGTGTCGCGCGGCTCCTCTGACGGGAAGATCATGACCCACCCTGCCACCGGTCCTGCCGCCCATACCGATGCCGATGCGGCCGCCGGCGGCGGCGTGGCGGGCTCGGCCCGGCAAGCCGCGGATCCCGGCGCGGGGCCGGCCCCGCTGCGCGTGAACCTCGGCTGCGGTGGCCGGCGGGTACCGGGTTTTCTCGGCGTCGATCGTTTTCCCGCGCCCGCGGTCGATCTTCGTGCCGACCTCACCCGCCAGCTGCCCTTCGCCGACGATGCGGTTGCCGAGGTGCTGCTCGACAACGTCATCGAGCACATCGCCGACATCCCCGCGCTGATGCAGGAACTGCACCGGGTGTGCCACGACGGTGCCGAGATCCTGATCCGCACGCCGCACTTCACGAGCCTTTCGTCGTGGCGCGATCCCACCCACGTGCACCATCTTTCCTACTTCTCGATGGATCACTTCGAGCGCGAGGGGGTGGCGCACTACACGTCGGGCGGGCGCGGCTTCCGGGTCGTCGAGCGGCGCCTCTCCTTCGGGGGGCTGCTCGGGCAGATCGGGCGGCTGATCTTCACGATCAGCCCGCTCGCCTGGGAGAAGCACTGGTGCTTCGTGTTCCGCGGCTCGACGCTGAGCTTCCGGCTGCGGGTGCTCAAGCCGACCCGGATGGCGACGGGCTGAGCGAATCGATCGCGGCGATCGCATCGATGCGCGCGGCGCGAATGCGCTCGCGCAGCGCCTCCCCGGCCACGCCCTGTTCCCGGGCCGAGGCCGCGATCGCCGCGGCATCCAACCGGGCCGCCGCGGCATGCGCAGCGCGCAGGGCGCGCCCCGCTCGCCGGATGCCACCGTCGGGGTCGGGCGGCACGAACCCGCCGGCCGCGAGCGCATCGCAGGCGGCGAGCGCCTCGTCGAGGCGTGCGGGCCGGCGAAGTGCGTCGAGGCCCTCGAGCAGCGCGAGTCGCTGCGCGGGCGGCAGCGTGTCGGCGCGTGCGATGCGAGCCGCATCGCGCACGACCAGCCGCGCCAGGTCGCGCACCTCGGCCGGCATGCGCAGCCTCGTGGCCAGTGCCGTCAGCGCCGCGACATCCTCGCCCAGCCCGGCACGCAGCAGCGCGGCGGTCCGCACCGGCAGCGTCGCCCCCGTCGCGGCGGCCGCATCGAGCGCGCGCAACACGTCCTCGCCGGCCGCGAGCCCCGGCAGCAGCCGGGACAAGGCGCCCGCCTCGCGCAGGCTCTCGAGCATCCGCGAGGGCGCCGAGCTCATCAGTCCGCGCGCAAACTCCTGCCAGACCCGCTCGGGCACCAGCGCGTCGAGTTCGCCACTGGCGCTCATCCGCGCGACCAGCGCCCGGGTTTCCGGCGCGATCGTGAAGTCGGCGAAGCGCGCGGCGAAGCGGGCCAGCCGCAGGATGCGAACCGGGTCCTCGATGAACGCGGGTCCGGCATGACGCAGCACCCGCGCGCGCAGGTCGGCGATGCCGCCCAGGGGGTCGATCAGTTCGCCGTCGGGGCCGCGCGCGATCGCGTTGATCGTGAGATCGCGCCGGCACAGGTCCTCCTCGAGGGTCACCTCGGGTGCGAAGTGCACCGTGAAGCCCCGGTAACCCGCACCTGTCTTGCGTTCGGTGCGGGCGAGCGCGTATTCCTCGTGGGTCTCGGGATGCAGGAAGACCGGGAAATCCTTGCCGACCGGCCTGAAGCCGCGCTCGAGCAGGGCCTGCGGCGTGGCGCCGACCACGACCCAGTCGCGATCGCGAACCGGCAGGCCGAGCAGTTCGTCGCGGACCGCCCCGCCCACGCAGTAGACGCGCAGCCCCGCGGCCGCCTCGCTCACCGGTGCGCGCGCGCCTGCTGCGCGGCCAGCCGCGAACCGTGCTTCGAAAGCCAGCCCTGCGCCACCGCCAGCGGCGTGGGCACGATGCCCAGCTCGGGCGCCATGGGCCCGCTCGCCACGTTGTCGATGCGCATCGAATCGAAGTTGTCGGTCGACATCATCGGTCGGGGCAACGCCCCCAGGATGCCGGCCTGCATCTGGCCGAGCGTGAAGGGCAGCGACCAGATCGGGCGTGGATGCCCGCTCCAGCGTCCGGCCAGCGCGACGAGCTCGCCGAGGGTGAAGACCTCCGGGCCCGCGAGTTCCAGCGTTCGGCCCGACAGTTCGCGAGCACTCAGCGAGGTCACGATGGCTGCCGCCACATCGCCCACGAAGACCGGCTGGAAACGCGCATCGGCGCGGGCCAGCGGCATCACGGGCAGCAGGCGCTGCAGCCGGGCGAAGGTGTTCAGGAAGCGATCCTCGGGACCGAACACCACCGAAGGCCGCAGGATCACCCAGGGCAGCCCGCTGTCACGGACCGCGCGCTCGCCGTCGGCCTTCGATCGCAGGTACATCGAGGGCAGCGCCGACAGGTCCTCGCCGACGCCGAGCGCCGAAACATGCACGAGGCGTGCGACGCCGGCGCGGCGCGCGGCGTCGGCCAGTCGCGCGGGCAACTCGACATGCGCCGCCCGGAAATCGGGGCCGTAGGGCTCGCCCCAGCGGCTGTGCAGCAGGCCGACGAGGTTCACGACCGCCTCGCAGCCCGCGAGCGCGGCCTCGAAAGCCGGCTCGCCGGGGCTTGCCTGAACCACCTCGACGGTGGGCAGTGGCAGCAGATGGCGGGCGCGCTCGCGGCGCCGGGTCGGCACGACGACGCGCGTGCCCTGGGCGCACAGGCGAGCGACGACATGGGTACCGATGAAGCCGGCTCCGCCGGCGACGAGGACGCGTTTCAGGGTCATGGGATGGGGCGGATGAAGCTTTGGCGGGACGGTTGCGAGGGGCGCGGCGGCCCGCTCGGGATCGGCCGAAACCCTACCCCGGCACGAGGCTCAGGGCAACTCGGAGGCGCGCATCGACGCCGGCACCACGTGCCCGAGCCGTTGCTTGAGCGACTGCGGCTGGCCGCTCATCAGGGCCCCGTAGAACGCGGCGTTCGACAGCACCTTCTTCACGTAGTCGCGGGTTTCGGTGAACGGGATGATCTCGGCGAAGGCGGCTCCCTCCAGCGGTCTGGGCAGCGTGCTGCGCCACTGCCGCGGCCGGTTCGGACCCGCGTTGTAGCCCGCCGAGGCGAGCAGTGGCGAGTTCTCCAGATCATCGTGCACCGAGCGCAGGTAGTAGGTGCCGAAGCGCAGGTTGGTGTCGAGCTCGTTGAGCTGCTCGAGACGGAAGTCGTTGACGCCGAGGCGGCGGGCGATCCAGCGCGCGGTCGGCGGGATGATCTGCATCAGTCCCTGCGCGCTGGCCGACGAGCGTGCATCCATGATGAAGCGCGATTCCTGGCGGATCAGGCCGTAGACCCAGGCGGGGTCGAGGCCGCGTTCGCCGGCAGCCGCCTCGAGCTGCACCCGGAACGGCGTGACGAAGCGCAGGCTGAAGTCGTGCTCGGCCCGGGTCCGGTCGGCCGTGTTGATGCAGCGGTCGAGCACCCGCTGCTCGCAGGCGTGACTTGCCGCCGCCAGCAGTCGGCGGTCGTCGAGGCCGCGCAGCTGGAAGTTCCACTCACGATTGCCCTCCTGGCGCAGCCCCATCCGGTACAGGCGCATCGCGCGCGCAAAGCCGGGGTTGGCGGCAGCCTCGGCAAGCTCGGCGGCGGTGGGCGCGGCCGCCGGCGGCGGGATCGTGGTGGGTTGACCCATTTCCTCGGCCGCTAGCTGGCCGTAGAAATGGAACTGCCCAGCAATCCCGCGAAAACCGTTCTCGGCCTGGGTCTGCCTGCCGAGAGCCTGGTGGGCTCGGGCATCCCAGTAGATCCAGGTGGGGTCGCGCCGCCCCTCGGGCGACATGCGGTCGATGAACTGATGCACCGAGAGCCAGTCGCCGGCCCGCAGCGCCGCGCGCGTGAGCCAGGCGAAAGTCTCGTCCGAGGCTCTCGCAGTACGCGCGTCATGGAGCCAGGCGGCCTGCACCGGCGCGAGCCGGCGCATCGCGTTCGCGCCGATCTGCGACCAGACCCAGGCGCGCTCGGCGGGCGGCAGCGCGGCGATCGCTTCGCGCTGCGCGGCGGCGGCCTCGGGGTCCTGACGGGCCAGCGTACCCAGCGCGATCACCGCGACCTCGCGCGAGGCGGTGGGTGAGGCGACGCGCGCCGGCCGCTGCAGCGCGGCCTCGACCTCGCCCGGGGTAAGACCCACCAGCGGCGCGATCCGACGAACCGAGCCGGCGGCACCCGCCTCGAGGGCGAGCTTCAGCCGCCACCATGCGGCCTCGCGGCCTGTCAGGTCGGTCCGGGTGCTATCGCGCGCGTCGGCAACCTGGCGGGACGCCCGGGCCGGGCTGCCGGGCTGGTTCGCGAGCCGCTCGAGCAGTGCCGCGCAGCCGTCCGAGAGTTCGCGGGGCTGGAAAAGGGCCTCGCGTGCCTCCTCGGCGATCGGTCGTCCGAGCTCGAGGCTCGCCACGCCGGCGTGGCAGTGCAGCGCCGCCTCGTCGCGCAGCACCCACTGGCGATACTGGACATCGAAGGTCGGCCAGTCGGCGCGCCGTGCGAGCCGCTGCAGCCAGTCGCGACGCGCGAGGTCGGCCAGCAGGGCATTGTCGGTGCGTGCGATGAAGGCGGCTGCCTCGGCATCCACGGTGGCTTCGCCGCCGGCCGGTGCACCCCGCGAGGTCAGCCGGAAGCGCAGGCGCCAGTAGTCGACATAGCTGCGCAGCGCGGCATCGACCCCGGGCGCGGCGGCCTCGAAGCGGTCGAGCGAACCCTGGATGGCGGCTTGTCGGGCGGCAAGGAAGGCTTCATCCTGCGCCGACGTGGCCTTGCCTTCGCGCGGTGGTGCGGCGCTGGGCCGGGCGCCCGGCGATGCCGCGATGGCGGCAGCCGCACCGCCGCCGGCAGCCGCGACCGCCGCGGCCTTGACGGCCCGCTTGCCGCGCTTCGGTTCGGCGGCAGCAGCCGAGGTCGCCTGCACCCCTAGAATGACGGCGACCAGAAAGGGGAAAAGACGACGTGAGCGGCCCATCGCCGGCGAGGATAGCATGCGACCCGGTGCCAGCCGACGATCGGCCCAGGGCCCGCCGCGCGTTGCGCGAGCGCCGGGCGAGACGCGCGCCGGCCGATCGGGAGGCCACTGATGCCGCGATCTTCGCGGGCGTCGACGAGCTGCTGCACGAGCTGCTCGCCGCCCGGGGGGCGGTGTCGTCTCCGGCAGGGTCCGCGCTGATCGCCGCGTACTGGCCGATGCCGGGCGAACCCGACGTGCGTGCCCCGATGCGTCGGTGGTGGCACGGCGGCTTGCGGCTTGCGCTGCCGCGGGTGGCGGGGCCCGACTCCGCGCTGAGCTTCCTGCCGTGGGCGCCCGGCGAGCGCCTGCGCGCTGGGCTTCTCGGCACCTGGGAGCCGCTGTCCGGGACGGCGTGCACCCCCGATGTGCTGCTCATCCCGTGCCTGGGTTTCGACGAGCGCGGCTACCGGCTCGGCTACGGCGGCGGCTTCTACGACCGGACGCTGGCGGCGCTCGAGGCCGCCGGGGTTCGCGCGCCCGTGATCGGGGTCGCGCCCGAGTGCGCGGCGATGACGGCCTTCGCGCCGGGGCCGCACGACCGCCCACTCGACTGGATCGTCACGCAGTCGCGACGGATTCCCGGGCGGGCGCGCGGTTGAAGGTGCGCCACCAGTCGATGAACTCGGCCTGGGGCATCGGGCGGGCGTAGTGGTAGCCCTGGGCGAGGTCGCAGCCGAGTTCGCGCAGGGCCTGCGCCGACGGCGCGTCCTCCACGCCTTCGGCGAGGGCATGCATGCCGAAGGTGTGGGCGAGGTCGACCAGCGCTAGCACGATGCGTCGATCGCTCGCATCGGTCGCAAGGTTGCGCACGAAGGACTGGTCGATCTTCAGTTCGGTCAGCGGGAACTGGCGCAGGTAGTTGAACGACGAGTAGCCGGTGCCGAAGTCATCGAGCGCGAGCCCGCAGCCGCGCTCGCGGATCTCCTTCATGAACTGCATCGCCGACTGCTCGTGACGCACCACCGCGGTCTCGGTAAGTTCGAGGGTCAGCCGGCTGGCCGCGATGCTCCAGGTGTCGAGCGCGTGACCCACGAGGCTCGGGAAAGCCGGGTCGGCGAGCGTGACCGCCGACAGGTTCACCGACACCCGTGCATCGATGCCCTGCGAGTTCCAGGCCATCAGATGACGCAGCGTGGTGTTCATCACGAACAGGGTCATCTGCGTCATCAGGCCGCGCGCCTCGCAGATCGCGGCGATCAGGCCGGGATTCACCCGCGTGCCGTCGCGACGCGTCCAGCGAACCAGTGCCTCGGCGCCGGTGCAACGGCCCGTTTCCAGCGAAACCTGCGGCTGGAAGTGCACGTCGAGCTCGTTGGCGAACAGGGCCTCGCGCAGTTCGTGCTCGAGCTGGCGCCGCTGATTGACTTCCGTGCTCGACTGCGCGGTCACGATCCGCACGCGGCTCTCGAGCTCCTCCGACTCGCGGCATGCGTCGGTCGCCGCACCGATCAGCGTCATCGCATCGGTGCCGCCGCCGACCGGCTGCCAGGCGCCGCCCACCGCGGGCTGCAGGCGCACCGGCGTCGCGGTGTCGCCGAGCGACACATGGATCGGACGCGACAGGTTGGCTCGCAGCGTGCGTCCGGCGAGTTCGGCCAGCGATTCGCCGGGCGGGTCGACCAGCAGCACCCAGAGCTCCTCGTGCGAAGCGAGCGCATAGCGGTCCGACGAGCGCAGCATGCCCTCGACCCGCCGCATCACCTCGCCGATCACCTCGCGCGACGCGCGCGACTGGGCAAGCGCCGCGAGCCGGTCGGATCGGTGCAGGCTCACGAGCAGCAGCACGCAGCGCCGACCGGCAAGCGTCAGCGCATCGATCGTCTGCACGAGGGCTGCCGGCGTCAGCCGCGGCGAGCGCGCACCGAAGATCGGTGTCGGCGTCTCGGGCCGCACGGTTTCAGGCGGTCTGGGCGAGGGCGAGGGCTTCATCGGCGTAGAAATCCTGCAGGTTCAGGCCGTAGGTGCCAGCCGCCAGGCCGCGCTGGATGCGCAGCGGCTTGGCACCGGCGATCGCCGCCTGCTTGAACAGATCGCGCTCGAAGGGCTCGGCGATCCGGTTCTTCTGGGCGTCGGCCACCACGATCACGCGCGGCTCGAGGCGCCGGGCGCGGTTGTGCGCGAGCACGATCGCGACCTCGCCGTTGGAGAGTTCCACCAGGCTGCCCACCGGGAACACCCCCACCGACTGCACGAACTGCTCGACCAGGGGCCCGTGGAAGGAGGTGTCGGCCCACTGGTACAGGCTCATCAGCGCCTCCTGGGCCGCCATGGCCTTCGCGTAGGGGCGGTCGGTGATCAGGGCCGAGAAGCAGTCGGCGATGCCGGCGATGCGGCCCCAGATCGAGATCTCGGCGCCCTTCAGGCCGCGCGGGTATCCGCTGCCGTCGAGACGCTCGTGGTGCTCGGCGATGCCCTTGCGAACCTCGGGCGCCAGCGGCATGTCGGCTTCGAGTGCCTTCAGGCCCAGCCGCACGTGATCCTTCGCGATCCGGTACTCGACCGGCGTCAGCATGCCCGGCTTGTCGAGCAGCGCGCGCGGCACGCGGGTCTTGCCGACGTCGGCGAGGATCCCGATCAGCCCGAGCGCCTCGATCATCTCGCGCGGCAGGCCGAGGCTGCGTCCCACCGCGATCATGTAGAGCGACACCCGAACGCCATGCTGATAGGTGGCGAGATGGGTCTCGCGCATCTGCGCGACCCACAGCATCGCGTCGGGATTGTCGAGCATGCTGGTGACCATGTCGCCGACGGCTTCCCGCGCGCTTTCCAGCGGAATCTCGCGCTGCTGCTGCACGTCGGCCATCAGCGTCTCGAGGGCACTGGCGCTCTGCGTGAAGGCCTGGCGGGCCCGTGGCAGTTCCTCGACGACGGTGCTGCGCTCGCGGTAGGTGACGCGGCTCGCGCCTGGCGGCAGCAGGCGCTCGAGTTCGTGATCGAGTTCCGCCTGCGATGCGCTCAGCGGGCGGTTCGCCAGGCGCGCCATGTCCTTGTCCCCGACATCGGCGGCGTCGGCGTCGCTCGAGAGCTTGCGTTCACTGGCCCGCAGCACCTCGCCTTCCGGCACGGCCCGCTTGTCCACGAGCTTCGGATCGACCCAGGTCGACAGCCGCGCCGGCGGTCCCGAGGGCAGGGCTGCAGCCGTTTCGGCGCCCGTACCCTCCTGGCGTTCCCGCCTGCCGGCGAGTACCGACATCAGCAGCTTGCGGTCGAGCGTGACGACCGCCTTCAGCAGGGCGCCAAGGCTGCGCATCAGGCTATCGCGCCCCCGCGGGCGCACGGACTCGGGGGCGCCGGTACCGGCGGTCTCGATCGCGAAGCGCCGCAGCCGCTCCTGGCTTTCCGCGGAAACCGCCTCGCCGTGCTTCGCGCTGCCGCGCCGGCGTGCTGGCGTCGCCTCGTCGTCCGCCGGGTCCGGGGCATCGGTGGCGTGCTCCGGCGCATCGTTGTTCGCCGGCGTTGCGGTTGCGCGCACGGGGGGCGGGATATCGAGGAGTTCGAGTCGCGGTCCCGCGGTGGCCGGGGTGTCGGCGGCGTCGGCGAGCTCGGCCATCGAGGACTCGGCGCGGCGGGTGCCGTCCGGTTCGCGCGCGATCGCCGTGTCGGCCGCCTCGCCCGCGTTGTCGCTCACCGCATTGAGCCGCTCGCGCACCGCTCGTACCGCCGTCGGGTCGGACAGCGCGACATCGATGTAGACATGCACGCAGTGCTCGCACAGCGCGCGGATCTCCTCCTCGCGGTCGATCGAGAAGCCCTGCAGCAGAAAGGGCGTGTCGAGCCACGGGCGATCGAGTTCGGCCACGAAAAGGCCGATGCGCAGATGCTCTGTCGCGAGCCGGGGATGCCGCGTGAGTGTCGCGGTGTCGAGGGAACCTGCAGGAGTTTTCTTCGCGCCCATCGTTCGTGGTTGCCGCGGCTGGTCGACCATGCTGGGGGCGCGCAGCCCGCGAGGCGGCCCGCGCCCATCTCGTGCTCGGCTCGCTGCCCGGGCACGAAGGGGATCACAGCATGCTATCGGCAGGCCGGCGCCCGACCCAAGGTCGATCTGCCCATCGGTGGCAGGTGCCGGCTTCGGGCCGACGAACGGGCGGCTGGTCGCCGCTGGTGGCCCTCAGCGTCGACAGGCCTCGAGCAGCGCCAGGCTGGGCGCCGCCTGATTCATCGTGTAGAAGTGCAGCGCGGGCGCGCCGCCGGCCAGCAGACGCTCGCACATCGAGGCCACGACGTCGTGGCCGAAGCGGCGGATCGCCTCGAGATCGTCGCCCCAGCCGGCGAGCCGCGTGCGGATCCAGCGCGGCAGCTCGGCGCCGCAGGCATCCGAGAAGCGCGCGAGCTGCGCGTAGTTGGTGATCGGCATGATGCCCGGCACCAGAGGCGCGTGTTCGCCGGCTGCGGCGAGTTCGTCGCGCAGCCGGAAATAGGCGTCGGCGTTGTAGAAGTACTGCGTGATCGCCCGGTCGGCGCCGGCACGCAGCTTGGCGATCAGGGCCTGGAGGTCGTCCGCGGGTGTGCGGGCCTGCGGGTGCATCTCCGGGTAGGCTGCAACCTCGATGTGGAACCAGTCGCCGGCGTGCTGCCGGATGAAGGCGACCAGATCGGCCGCGTAGCGGAAGTCGCCATGGTCGACCATGCCCGAGGGAAGGTCGCCCCGCAGCGCGACCAGCCGGCGGATGCCGTGCGCGCGATACAGGTCGAGCAGTTCGACAATCGAGGCGCGCGTGGCGCCGATGCACGACAGATGCGGCGCGACCGGCAGGCCCTCGCCGGCGATGTCGAGCACGGTGGCCAGCGTCTTGTCGCGCGTGGCACCGCCCGCGCCGTAGGTGACGCTGAAGTACTCCGGCTGCGCGGCCTGCAGCGCCGCGCGCGTGGCGCGCAGGCGGCCAAGGCCCTCGGCGGTGTTCGGGGGGAAGAATTCGAAGCTGACACTCGCGCTCATCGCGGGGGGGTCCTGTGGGAAGGGGCGGCCTGCAGCGCCAGCCGGGGCCAGCGGGCGACCAGAAAGCATTCGCGGTTTCCGTCGCCGCCGGCGATCGGGCTGTCGACCATGCGGCAATCCTCCCAGCCAAGGGCCTGCGCCTGCCCGACGACCCTCGCGAAGGCTTTCGCGGGAGCCTGCGGGTCGCGTGCGACGCCGTGCCGGTCGAGCGCCTGCGGGCCGAGTTCGAACTGCGGCTTGACCAGCGCCACCAGCCAAGCACCCGCGGCGCCGAGCTCCCGTAGGGCCGGCAGCACCGGAAGCAGGGAGATGAAGGAAAGATCGGCGACGATCAGCGGAAAACCGTCTGGCGGCATCGCCGGGCCGAACATCTCGCGGGCTAGCGCGCGCGCATTGATCCGCTCGAGGCAGACCACGCGCGGATCGCTGCGCAGCCGCGCATCGAGCTGGCCGTGCCCGACATCGACACCGACCACCCGCGCCGCGCCCGCGCGAAGCAGGCAGTCGGTGAAGCCGCCCGTCGATTGTCCGACATCGAGGCAGACCATGCCGGTGACCGTCACGGCCGCCTCGGCCAGCGCTGCCTCGAGCTTGAGCCCGCCGCGCGAAACGAAGCGATCCTCCGCCCCGGGGGCGACGACGAGATCGGTACCTTCGGCCAGCGCCTCGGAGGGCTTGCGCACGGGCAGTTCGCCGGCTCGGACCCGGCCCGCGGCGATCAGCCGCTGGGCCAGCGTGCGCGAGCCGGCCAGCCCGCGCGCCACCAGCATCTGGTCTGCGCGCATCGCCGGCGGCGGGGCCGATCGCTCAGTAGCGATAGGTGTCGGGCTTGTAGGGGCCTTCGACCGGGACGCCGATGTAGCTGGCCTGATCGTCACTGAGCTCGGTGATCATCGCGCCGATCTTGCGAAGATGCAGCCGCGCCACCTTCTCGTCGAGATGCTTGGGCAGCACGTAGACCTTGCCCTTCTCGTAGAAGTCCTTGTGCGTCCAGAGCTCGATCTGCGCGATCGTCTGGTTGGCGAACGAGGAGCTCATCACGAACGACGGGTGGCCGGTGCCGCAGCCCAGGTTCACCAGGCGACCCTCGGCGAGCAGGATGATTCGCTTGCCGTCGGGGAAGATGACGTGATCGACCTGCGGCTTGATGTTCTCCCAGCGGTACTGCTTGACCGAGGCGATGTCGATCTCGTTGTCGAAGTGGCCGATGTTGCAGACGATAGCCTGGTCCTTCATCGCCTTCATGTGGGCGTGCGTGATGACGTCCTTGTTGCCGGTAGCCGTCACGAAGATATCGGCCTTGTCGGCGGCGTAGTCCATCGTCACCACGCGATAGCCTTCCATCGCGGCCTGCAGGGCGCAGATCGGGTCGCACTCGGTGACCCAGACCTGAGCCGACAGCGCACGCAGCGCCTGCGCGCTGCCCTTGCCGACGTCGCCATAGCCCGCCACCACCGCGACCTTGCCGGCGATCATGACGTCGGTGGCGCGCTTGATGCCATCGACCAGCGATTCGCGGCAACCGTAGAGGTTGTCGAACTTGCTCTTGGTGACCGAATCGTTGACATTGATCGCGCGGAACGCGAGTTCGCCCCGTGCCGACATCTGGTAGAGCCGCTTGACGCCGGTGGTGGTTTCCTCGGTGACCCCGACGATCGCCTTCAGGTTGCGCTCGTAGAAGCCCGGGTCGCGCGCCAGCTGGCGGCGGATCGACGCGAACAGCGCGATTTCCTCCTCGCTGTGGGGATGCTCGAGCACGGTTGCGTCGCGCGCGGCCTTCGTGCCCAGGTGCAGCAGCAGCGTCGCATCGCCGCCGTCGTCGAGGATCATGTTCGAGGGCTGGCCATCGGCCCAGTCGAAGATCCGGTGGGTGTAGTCCCAGTACTCGTCGAGATTCTCGCCCTTGTAGGCGAACACCGGGATCCCGGCGGCGGCGATCGCCGCGGCCGCGTGGTCCTGGGTCGAGAAGATGTTGCACGATGCCCAGCGCACTTCGGCGCCGAGCGCCGTCAGGGTCTCGATCAGGACAGCAGTCTGGATCGTCATGTGCAGCGAGCCGGTGATGCGCGCGCCCTTCAGGGGCTGGCTGGCTGCGTATTCCTCGCGAATGGCCATCAGACCGGGCATCTCGGTCTCGGCGATGCGGATTTCCTTGCGACCCCAGTCGGCCAGACCAATGTCGGCGACCTTGTAGTCGGTGAACGAGACAGGCTTGAGAACGGCGGACATGCGTGACTCCGGTGGGTGACCGGCACGCCCTCGTCATCGCCTGACCGCCTGGGGGTGCGCCCGAAGGGCGCGAGGCGGGAGCGCTCGCGGGCCGTGACCGGATCACGGATCAGCGAGCGCCGTTGGAGGAACGGTACCCCGAGCCTGGCGGGCCGAATGACCGGCGGCCGTTGCAGCGCTCCTCGGGGAACTCTTGATTATACCGTTGTCGCGAATCGAGGGTGAAAGACCCCTCGACGCGCCTGTCGATGCCCGCGTCTGCCCGGCTAGCCTGCCGGCCGGGCGTGGTGATCGGGCAGGCGCACGCCGAAGGCCCCCACCGGCAGGCCACGGGCGATCTTCAGTGCCGGGCCGCGTCGGATCTCGACCCGGGGCTCGGCGCGCATCGTGCGGCGGCCGCGGATGTCGACCGAGGCGCTGCGTGGCGCGATCGGTTTGCCGTCGGGTCCGGTCAGCACCAGGACCCGGGCGCCGCAGCCGCGGTCCTGCTCGACCTCGATCACCATGCCCAGTCCCCCGTCGGCGAGCTCGACCGCGCTGCCGATCGGGAACAGCCCGATGGCAAGCGCGAACTGCTCGACCAGGCCGGCGTCGAGCTGCTTGTCGGACCAGCCGATGAGCGCCGCGAGCGCGTCTTCCGGCGACAGCGGGTTGGCGTAGGAGCGTGCCGAGATCAGGGCGGTGTAGGCGTCGACGATCGCTGCGCACGCGCCGTGCAGGCCGATCGCTTCACCTTTGAGCCCGCGCGGATAGCCCGACCCGTCGAATCGCTCGTGGTGTTCCGCGACGCCGCGCACGATTTCCGCGTCGACGCCCGGGGTCTTGCGAAGCAGGGCTACCGACGCCGCGACGTGGCTCTTCATCTGCTCGAACTGCGCCTTGTCGAGCTGTCCCGACAGGTTGACGATCTCCCGGGGCAGACGTGCCTTGCCGAGGTCGATGCACATGCCGATGGCCGCGAAGGCCATCACGGCGTCGCGCGGAAGACCGAGGTGTCTGGCGAAGGCTGCCATCAGGACAGTCGGGGTCGCGGGCGGTCGGTTGCCGAGCGAGCGCTGCTCGTGCATGCGATCGCACCACAGCACGGAATCCGGGTGCTCGATCACGCTGTCGGCGAGCGCGTAGAGCGTTTCCTGCATCGACGGCCACGGCAGCGCTTCGTCCTGCCGGGCTGCCTGCAGCGCCTGGGCGTGAGCGACGAGAAGCCGTGCGTAGACCGTTCGCGCGCGCCCGAGGGTTTCGTCGATCGCGCAGTCGGTGGCATGACGATGCTGGCCGAGCGGTTCGCCGAAACGCTCGCGCAGCGCGGCCAGTGCCTGCCCGGGCTCCGCCTTGGGCAGGCGCGGCGTCGAGAACCAGGCTCGCGCCTTGGCCAGCAGCCCGCGTTCCTCGCCCACTGGCAGCAACACCCGGCCGTTTTCCGCCATCAGGTCGTGCAGCCGGTGACGCCACGCGTTCGCGATCCGGATGTCGCGGCGCGGTGCGCTGCGGCTGCCGGAGTCGATCGGCGCGTAGTCGGGAATGACCGGCAGCGGTTGCGTCGAGACATCGTCCTCGCGTCCCTCGGCCTCCTCAGTCCAGGAAGGCCGCTCGGCAGTCACCGTCAAGCCCGAGGACCGCTGATCGCCGCGCTCGGCCATCGCTGCCGAGCCGGGCATGCGCTGGGCGCTGCGTTCGGCACTTCGCTCGACTGCCCTGCGCTCGGCGGCGCTCAGGTCGGTCCGGGTCGCCGCATTGAGACGCTGGTACTGGGTCGGCGGCGGGGCCGCATGGTTGCTCGTGGGGATTCGTGCGGGGCCAAAGCGAGGGGGCGCGTTGCGGAAGGCCGCGGTCGCCAGCCCGGGGCCGTGCGCGGCCGCTTCCTGTTCCGAGCCGTAAAGCTGGGCAGCGATCCGGATGGCGGTGTGGCGGCCATGATCCGAGCGCTCGATATCGATCAGCGCGCTTTCGGAGCGCGCGCGCATCGCGGCCGCCTGGTGCGGGTCGGACAGCAGCATGCCGGCCTTCGGGAAGGGCGTGCCGCTCCAGGCGCCGTCGAGCTCGACCACGTACATGCCGATCTCGAGACGGCTCGAGGCGATGCGCAGCATCGTGTCGCCCCGCTGTCCCAGCGAGGGAAACTGGATTTCCTCGAGCTCGTTGTAGTGACGCTTGATCATGCTCGGCCAGCCATCGGCGCCCGCCCAGTCGTGTCGCAGGCATGTTCCTGTTGCAGGCCTTGCCGCGTCAGCCACCGGGCAAGGACCGTCATGCCGTTACACTAAGCCATGGCCGATCTGCGAGACCTACGCAAAACCTACGAAAGGGACACCCTGACCGACGACCGGGCGGCGGGTGATCCGCTGGATCAGTTCGGTCGCTGGATGCAGGAAGCGCTCGACGCGGGGGTCCCCGAACCCAACGCGATGACGGTCGCGACGGTCGGAGCCGACGGCCGTCCGTCGAGTCGCATGGTGCTGATCAAGGGCTTCGATGCCGAGGGCATCGTCTGGTACACGAACTATGAAAGCCGCAAGGGGCGCGAGCTTGCCGGGACGCCCTTCGCGGCCCTGCAGTTCCACTGGGT
>JBIIHU010000203.1:0-6812 GCA_044235405.1 Burkholderiaceae bacterium | reverse complement strand
TGGCCGCCGGCGACCGTGCGCTGCTCGAATCCTGCGCGCCCTACCTGCGCTTCCTGGCGCGACTGGAGGCCGTGCGAGTCGTCGATCGACTGCCCGAGTCGCCCGCGCCGGTGCAGATCGTCGGCGAGAACCGCCTGATGCTGGAGGTGCAGATCGACCTTGCCGCCGAGCGCGAGCGGCTCGGGCGCGAGATCGTCAAGGTGGAGGCCGACCTCGGCCGCGCCCGCGCGAAGCTCGCCAACGCAAGCTTCGTTGACCGCGCGCCCGCGGCGGTGGTGGCGCAGGAGCGCGAGCGGCTCGCGGGCTTCGAGGCGACGCACACGCGGCTGCTCGAACAGCTCGCCCGGCTCGGGCCTGGCTGACCCGCGACGGCGGGCGCGCGCTGTCGTAGCATCGGGGCTGCGGAGCCCGAGAAACAGACACCAACGCCCCGCTTTTCGAGGAGATCCCTGATGAACCTGAACACGAGGGCCGTGCGCGGTCTCGCGCTGACCGCGCTCGCGGTGGCGATCGCCGCCTGCGGCAGCGTCGAGAGCACCAACGACCGCGGCGCCCTGAAATCGAACAGCCAGACCGCCGCAATGCCGCGCGCGATGATCGACGCGACCGTGGCCACGCTGCCGGGCCTTCAGTCGCTGATCGGCGGCACGGCGAAATGCGATGTGTCGATCAATCGCATCGTCTACGACACACGCGACCCGAAGAACAACGATGCCGAGGCGAGTGCAGGTGTGCTGATTCCGTCGGGAGCGGGCTGCACCGGCCCCTATCCGATCCTCGTGTACCACCATGGCACCACAGTGATCAAGAGCGACAGCATGTCGTCGCCCACCAACGGCGAGATGAACCTGCAGCTGATGATGTATGGCGCGCAGGGCTACGTCGTGGTGATGCCCGACTACCACGGCTACTCCGGCTCGACGGTCAACTACCACCCGTACCTGCAGGCCGACAACACCGCGCTGGTCAGCATCGACGCGCTGCGCGCCGCGCGCAAGCTGCTCGCCGACCGCGGCGTGGCCACCTCGGGCAAGCTCTTCCTCGCCGGCTACTCGCAGGGCGGACACGCCGCGATGGCCACCCAGCGCGCGCTCGAGAAGGACTACGGCTCGGAGTTCACCGTCACGGCGTCGGTACCGATGGCCGGCCCCTATGCGCTGACGCAGACCCTGCTCGACGGCCTCGACACCCCCGTGGCCGGCGCCACGGTGTTCACGCCGATGCTGATCGTGGGACTGCAGAAGCGCTACGGCGACATCTACACGCAGCCCACCGATGTCTTCCAGCAACCCTGGGCCGCGAACATCGAGAACCTGCTGCCCGGCGCCACCGCCTTCAATGACCTGTTCGCCCAGGGCAAGCTCCCGCTTGCGCTCACCGGCACGGGTGGCCTGCTCACCAGCGGCTTCGTCAACATCTACAAGACGGATCCGAACTACCCGGCGCGCAAGCGGGTCGCCGAGCACGACCTGCTGAACTTCAAGCCGAAGGCCGTGACCACGCTGTGCCAGGGGTCGCGCGATCCGACGGTACCGGTGGCCAACATGACCAGCGCAGTGAGCTACTTCGCGAGCCAGGGCGCAACCGTCGGCGCGGTCGACGTCGAGCAGGTGCCTTTGTTCAAACCGGCCATCGACGCCCAAGTGGCCGCCGCCGGCGGTCTGTCGACCTACCACGGCGGTATCGTGCCGCCGCTGTGCGCGTCGGTGGCGCGCTCGGTCTTCGATCCGCTGCGCTGACACCGCGTCCGGTCGCCCGCGTGCCGGCCCGCCGGTACGCAGGGCGTTCGCGCCGGATGCTTCGCTCGACATTCGGCGGCCTGCCTGCGCGGCAGGCTGGCCGATGGCTCAGCCGACGCTGGTGTAGCCGCCGTCGACCGGCATCACGGTACCGGTCATGTAGCGGGCGGCATCCGAGCACAGGAACAGGATCGGGTCGGCGATCTCGGCCGGCTCGGCCCAGCGACCCATCGGCACCCGCGACATGATCGCGGCCGAGCGCACCGGATCCTCGCGCGCGCCGCGCGACAGTTGCGTGATCACCCAACCCGGGGCCACCGCGTTGACGCGGATGCCGTCGGCCGCGTACGCGGCGGCGAGCGACATCGTCAGGTTGCGAACCGCGCCCTTGGACGCCGAATAGGCGGGCTGCCGAGGTCCGCCGAAGAAGGACATCACCGAGCCGATGAAGACGATCGCGCCGCCGCGTCGCGCGAGCAGCGGCCGCGCGGCCGCGCACACCCGCATGCCGCCGGAGACGTTGACATCGAGCACCTGGTCGAAGACCTCGGGCTCATGCTCGGCATCTCGCCGGATGACCCCGGCACTGTTGATGACCGCGTCGAGCGCGCTCAGGCCGCCCACCAGCGCATCGACCGCCGCCTTGTCGGTGACGTCGAGCGGGCGCACGTCGATGCCGGCGAACGCGGGATCGACGCGCGCCGCCGAGAGCTCGGCATCGGTCAGGCCGCAGGCGATCACATGCGCCCCGGCGCGCCGGAACGCGATCGCGGTGGCCGCACCGATGCCCGAGACGCCACCGGTGACCAGGACCGTGCGGCCGCTGAAATCGAAGCTCGCGTTCACGGTGAAGCCCTCAGCGCCGCTGCAGGTAGAACGACCACTCCCGCTCCGCAGGCTCGACCGCGACCAGCGAGTTGCCGGTCTGGCGCGCGAACGCGGCAAAATCGCGCTGCGAGCCGGGATCGGTCGAGATCACCTTGAGCACCTGGCCGCTCGCGAGTTCGGCGAGCGCCTTCTTGGCGCGCAGGATCGGCAGGGGACAGTTCAGGCCGCGCGCATCGACTTCCTTGTCGACGGCGGGCAGTTCGGTGGGTGAGCTCATCGCGGATTCCTGGGCGGAAAAAAGGCGGGCGCATCTTAGCCGGTGCGCCCCGGGAGGTCGACGAATTCCACGTCGAGCCCGCGCCGGCGCATCCAGTCGGCCATCGCGAGACCGGTGCCTGCGCGCCAGGGCCGAAGGCGAGCCGGCTCGACCAGCTTGAAGTCGACGAGCTCGGGCGACAGCGCGATCTCGCCCTCGGCCTGCACATGGTAGGCGATGATCAGCTCGTTCTTGCGCGCGAAGGGGTACACGCCGATGAGCTCGATGCTGCGCGCATCGAGATTGGTCTCCTCCTTGACCTCGCGGGCGATGCCCTGCTCGGGGGATTCCTCGCGCTCGAGGAACCCGGTGATCAGCGCGAACATTCGGGGCGGCCAGGCGGCATTGCGCGCCAGCAGGATGTGCTCGCCGACCTGCAGCAGCGCGGCGATCACCGGCACCGGGTTGTTCCAGTGGGTGAAGTCGCAGGCCGGGCAGACATGGCGCACAAGACCGCCGATCTCGCGGGTTTCGAAGGGGGTGGCGCAACGCGGGCAGAAGCGGTAGTCGGGATGCAAGGCGCACTCCAGCGAAGGAAGATCAGGCGGCGCGCGGCGCCGTACCACGACGCAAGGACGCGACGCCGCTGAGCAGCGCCGCCACCGACACGCACCAGAAGAGCGGCAGGTAGGCGAGCGACCCCGCGAGCAGCGCCGCCAGTGCGCTGCCGACGGCGCCGAAGAGCACCGGCAGCACCACCTGCGTGGCGTTGACCAGGGTCATCCGCAGGCCCACGGCCTCGCCGACGCGCCCCGGCGGGCTCACCTCGTGCAGCAACGCCATCACGGCCGGTTGCCCCATGCCGAGCCCGAGCCCGAGCACGAAGGACAGCGCGATCAGTCCCCAGTGGCTGGTCACCAGCGGGAACACGACGAACACCGCGGCTGCCACCAGCTGGGCCGTGCCGATCAGCTGCCATTCGCGCAGATGCCGGGAAATCAGCGGCAGCGCGACCCGGACGCTGAAGGTGGCCAGCGAGAAGGCGCCGAGCACCACGCCGATCTGGCTTGCGCTCAGGCCGATCGCGCTGCCCTGGATCGGCGTCAGGAACATGTGCACATCCCAGACGGTGGACGTGACGACCACCGTGACGAAAAGCATGCGCAGCAGCGGCGGACGCAGCAGGTCGGCGAGCGGCCCGGGTCGTGCGGGCGACTGCACCGGCTGCGACGAGCGCCCGCCGAAGGTCCAGCGCCAGCGCAGCAGCGCGAAGGCCGCGGCGATCAGCAGCGCCGAGGCCGCGAAGGAGGCGGCGAAGGAGGAACCCGCGCCCGACCAGTCGATGAGAATTCCGGCGCTGATCGGGCCGCAGAAGGCCGATACCGAGTAGCCCACCGCAAGGTGCGCGAAATTGCGCATGCGCTGCGGTCCTTCGGCGAGGTCGCCGGTGAGCTTCTGGATGCTGAGGTGGAAGAACATGAAGCCCGTGCCCACCAGCAGGCTGTTTAGGAAGAGCGCGGGCAGCGTGAGCCAGAGGGCCGGCACCACGAACCCCGCCGAAACCACCACCGAGCCGAGCAGCATCGGCAGCCGCGTGCCCACACGATCGATCCAGCGGCCCGCCGCGACCGACAGCAGCATCGGCAGCAGGGCGTAGAGCGAGAGGAGCAGGCCGACCACGAAGGCCGGCGCCTGCAGCGCGATCGCCGCGAGCGACACCGTCATGCGGCTGGCGGTGAAGGCGGTATGCCCGATCACCGCCAGGCAGACGACCGGCAGCAGCGTGGCCCGCGCGGCGCTCACCGGGACACAGGATCCTGGGGTATCGCCGAGCGGACCGGGGCCTGGCGCACGCGCTCAGCCCGCAAGACGCCCGGCAACCCAGTCGGCGACGCCAGCCAGCGCTCCCGGCAGCGCCGCGGGGTCGGTGCCACCCGCCTGCGCCATGTCGGGGCGCCCGCCGCCCTTGCCACCGACCTGCGAGGCGACGAAGTTGACGAGTTCGCCCGCCTTGATGCGCGCGGTGGCATCCGCGGTGACACCCGCGATCAGGCTGACCTTGCCACCCTCGACCGCGGCGAGCACGATCGCCGCCGTGCGCAGGCGGTCCTTGAGCTTGTCGACGGTTTCCCGGAGGCTCTTGGGATCGACCCCGTCGAGACTCGCGGCGAGCACCTTGATGCCCGCGACGTCCACCGCCTGCGCGGCGAGCTCGTCGCCCTGCGAGGCCGCGAGCCGGGACTTCAGCCGTGCGAGCTCGCGCTCGAGCCCGCGAACCAGGTCCAGGACCTGCGCGATGCGGCCGTTGAGTTCGGACGGCGTAGCCTTCAGTGCCGCAGCGGCTTCGCCGAGCGTGCCCGCCGCCTGCTGCACCCAGCCGAGAGCGTTCTCGCCGGTAACCGCCTCGACGCGGCGCACGCCGGCTGCCACGCCGCCCTCGGCAACGATCTTGAAAAGACCGATGTCGCCGGTTCGCTGAACGTGGGTGCCGCCACAAAGCTCGCGCGAGAAACCGATGTCGAGCACCCGGACGCTGTCGCCGTACTTCTCGCCGAACAGCGCCATCGCGCCGCCCCGCACGGCATCGTCGAAGGCCATCACCTGCGCGACGGTGGCCGCGTTGGCGAGCACCTCGCGGTTGACGATCGCCTCGACACGGCGGATCTCGTCGGGACCGAGCGGCGCATGATGGCTGAAATCGAAGCGCGTCTTGTCGGGATCGACCAGCGAGCCCTTCTGCTGGACATGGGCGCCGAGCACCTCGCGCAGGGCCTTGTGCATCAGGTGCGTGGCGGAGTGATTGCGCACCGTGGCCGCGCGCCGCGCGAGATCGACCCGGGCATCGACGAGGTCGCCAATGCGAAGCGTGCCCCCGTCGAGGCGCCCGTGGTGACCGAAGACATCGGCCTGGATCTTCTGGGTATCGGCGACCACGAAGCGGGCCCCGCCCAGCCGAAGCTCGCCGGCATCGCCGACCTGACCGCCCGACTCGGCATAGAACGGGGTGGCGTCGAGGACGACGATCGCGTCCTGACCGGCCGCGACGGCATCGACCGCGGTGCCACCCACGTACAGGGCCAGCACTCTTCCCTCGTGGGCGAGACTGTCGTAGCCGACGAAACGCGTGACGGCGCCCTCGTAGCTGAGGCTTTCGCCCATGCGGAACTTGCCGGCGGCGCGCGCCTGCTCGCGCTGGCGCTGCATCGCGGCCTCGAACCCGGCCTCGTCGACCACCACCTGCCGCTCGCGGCAGACGTCGGCGGTGAGGTCGAGCGGAAAGCCGTAGGTGTCGTAGAGCTTGAAGGCGGTTTCGCCATCGAGGGTGCGAACGCCCCCGGCGAGCGCGGTCTCGAGGATGGCCATGCCGTGCTCGAGGGTTTCACCGAATCGCTGTTCTTCCTGCAGGAGCACGTCGGCCACCCGATCGCGGGCGGCGCGCAACTCGGGATAGGCACCCCCCATCTGGGCGTCGAGGTCGGGCACCAGCCGATGGAAGAAGGGCCGCGGCTGGCCGAGCTTGTGACCGTGACGCAGCGCGCGACGGATGATGCGCCGCAAGACGTAACCGCGACCCTCGTTGCCCGGGATGACGCCATCGACGATCAGGAACGCGCAGGCACGGATGTGGTCGGCGATGACGCGCAGCGAGGGCAGCGAGCGATCGGCGGCCCCGGTCTCGCGGGCGGCCGCCGTGATCAGCGCCTGGAAGAGATCGATCTCGTAGTTGCTGTGCACATGCTGAAGGACGGCCGCCAGTCGCTCGAGCCCCATGCCGGTGTCGACACAGGGCTTGGGCAGCGGCGTGAGATGGCCGGCGGCATCGCGCTCGAACTGCATGAACACCAGGTTCCAGATCTCGATGTAGCGATCGCCGTCCTGCTCGGGACTGCCCGGGGGCCCGCCCTCGACCTCGGGACCGTGGTCGTAGAAGATCTCGGAACAGGGGCCGCAGGGGCCGGTGTCGGCCATCTGCCAGAAGTTGTCCGAGG
>JBIIHU010000027.1:0-21235 GCA_044235405.1 Burkholderiaceae bacterium | reverse complement strand
CCGGGCTCGCGGCCGTGCGCGAGCTTCCCGGCTTCGAGGATGCCACCGACGACACCGTCGAGGCGGTTCTCGCCGAGGCCGCGAAGTTCAACGGTGAGGTGCTGGCGCCGCTCAACTGGGCGGGCGATCTGCAGCCGGCCAGCGTGGCTGACGGCGTGGTGACCACCACCCCGGGCTTTCGGGAGGCCTTCCGTGCGTTCGCCGAGGCTGGTTGGCAGGGTCTTCAGCACCCGGCCGCCTTCGGGGGCCAGAGCCTGCCCAAGCTGCTGGCCACGGCCTGCGGCGAGATGCTGAACAGTGCCAATCTGTCCTTCGCGCTGTGCCCGCTGCTCACCGATGGCGCGATCGAGGCGCTGCTGACCGCGGGCAGCCCCGAACAGCAGCAGCGTTTCATCCCGCAGATGATCGCCGGTGCGTGGACCGGCACGATGAACCTGACCGAGCCGCAGGCCGGGTCGGACCTCTCGCTGGTGCGCAGCAGGGCCGAACCGCAGCCCGACGGCAGCTACCGGATCTTCGGCCAGAAGATCTACATCACCTACGGCGAGCACGACATGGCGGACAACATCGTCCACCTGGTGCTGGCCCGCACGCCCGGGGCGCCGGAGGGCGTCAAGGGCATCTCGCTGTTCGTCGTTCCCAAGTTTCTCGTGGCCGACGATGGCAGTCTGGGCGCGCGCAACGATGTCTTCTGCACCTCGGTGGAGCACAAGCTCGGCATCAAGGCGAGCCCCACCGCCGTCCTGCTTTACGGCGATGGCAAGTTCCCGGTGGCGGCGCCTGGCGGTAGTGCGCCCGCGCCTGGCGCCATCGGCTGGCTGATCGGCCAGGAAAATCGCGGCCTCGAGTACATGTTCGTGATGATGAACGCGGCGCGCTTCGCGGTCGGCATGCAGGGCGTCGCGGTTGCCGAGCGTGCCTACCAGAAAGCGGTTCAGTACGCGCGCGACCGCGTGCAGAGTCGTGCGGTCGAAGGCTCGGCCGGTCCGATCGCGATCATCGGTCACCCCGACGTGCGGCGCATGCTGATGACGATGCGCGCGCTCACCGAGGGTGCGCGCTCGCTCGGCTATGTGGCAGCCGCGGCCCAGGATGCGGCCCACGGTTCGCCCGATCCCGACACCCGCAAGGCGAATGCGGTCTTCTACGAATTCCTCGTGCCGATCGTCAAGGGCTTCGCCACCGAGATGAGCCTCGAGGTCACCTCGCTCGGCGTGCAGGTGCACGGCGGCATGGGTTTCATCGAGGAGACCGGCGCCGCGCAGTACTACCGCGACGCGCGCATTCTCACGATCTACGAGGGCACCACCGCCATCCAGGCCAACGATCTCATCGGCCGCAAGACCGTCCGCGACGGTGGCCAGACGGCCCGCGGCGTGCTCGCGCGCGTCGGGACGACCCTCGAGGCGCTGCCCGCGCAGGGCGATCTCGGTGCGATCCGGGTCCGTCTCGGCGAGGCGGTGCAGGCGATGGCTCAGGCTGTCGATCACCTGGTTTCGCAGGGGCGCGGCGATGCACGTGCCGTCTATGCCGGCAGCGTGCCCTACCTGATGCTCTGCGGCACGGTGCTGGCCGGCTGGCAGCTGGCCCGCGCGGCGCAACGAGCCACCGAACTGCTCGCCCAGGGCGAGGGCGATGCCACCTTCCTCAGGGCGAAGATCGGCACCGCGCGCTTCTACGCCGACCACATCCTGCCGCGTGCGCAGGCGCTGCGCACCGCGGTCGTCGAGGGCGCGGCCGGTACGCTCGCTCTCGAGGAAGCGATGTTCTGAGACCGGAGGGCGCCGGCAAGGCGTCCTCGGGCTGGGCGACCGGCGACTGGTTGGTACTGGACAGATACTGTTTTTTCGTACAGTATCCGGTCATGTCCGACGCCGTGTTTTCCGCCATTCGTGTCGAGCCGCTCCGGTTCAGGGGTCGTGGGGCGGTTTCGCGGCCTGCCGGGCGCTTCGAATCCGCCATTCGCGAGAGCGATCCCGATCACGATCCTGGCTTGCCCTGCCTGCCCGAAGCGCCGGCGAGCAAGCCCACGCGGGTCAGCCGGGAAGCGGCGCGCAGCATCATCAGTCGCAACCGATCGCCCGACATCTTCTTCGAGCAGTCGGCCAACCCCTATCGCGGCTGCGAGCATGGCTGCGTCTACTGCTACGCCCGACCCAACCATGCCTACCTCGGCTTGTCCCCGGGGCTCGACTTCGAGACCGAGCTGGTGGTCAAGCCCGATGCCGCCGCACGCCTTGCGCACGAACTGTCCGCGCCGGGTTACCGATGCTCGCCGATCGTCCTCGGTACCGCGACCGATGCCTACCAGCCCCTCGAGCGGGAATGGCGAGTCACACGCAGCATGCTCGAGGTGCTCGCGGCCAGCGCGCACCCGGTCGCGGTCATCACCAAGGCCTCGCTGATCGAGCGCGACATCGACCTTCTCGCGAGCATGGCAGCGCGCGGGCTTGCCGCGGTCTACATCAGCATCACCACGCTGCAGCCCGATCTCGCTCGTCGCTGGGAACCGCGAGCGGCGGCGCCCTGGCGTCGGCTCCAGACCGTTCGCCGGCTCTCGCAGGCCGGGATTCCGGTGGGCGTGATGCTCGCCCCGCTCGTGCCGTTCCTGAACGAGCCCGAGATCGAGCAGGTGCTGGCCGCAGCCGCTGAGGCCGGGGCCCGCAGTGCGCACTACACCGTACTGCGCTTGCCCAACGAACTCGAACAGGTCTTCACCGACTGGCTTCACGCCCACTTCCCGGATCGCGCCGATCGCGTTCTCGCGCGGCTGGCCGACATGCGGCCGGCCGGCCGGCTCAACGATGCGCGCTTTCACCATCGCATGAGGGGAGAGGGCGCCTGGGCGCAGCTCATCGGCATGCGCTTCGCGCTTGCCTGTCGCCGCAGCGGGCTCGTCCGCGACCGCCCATCCCTCGACTGCACGCGTTTTCGCCCGCCGAGTCAGGCTGCGCAGCGCGACCTCTTCGACCCCGCGCATACCGACCGATGACGGCAGACGGGCCTTGATCCTCGCGCAGGCCGGCGACGGAGGCTCCCCCGGCCCTCGAGGCTGCCGAGTGCTTCGATGGACAGCGAGTTGCCGCCGCAGTGCGAAGCACGTTAAACTTACGGGTTTTCCGGACGACGCCGAACTGGCGGGTGTCGGGGTTGCAGCGGATCTTCGATCGCGGGTTCGATCGTCGGCCTTAAGGGTTCGGCATTGATGTCCGGTTTCGAGCCGCCTTAACAGGGCCGCGAGCCGATGGGTCTGCCATTGGCCGGGGCAATTGCCGCCGGGCACGAGCCCGCACGAGGTCATCATGGTTGTCATTCGCCTTGCACGGGGCGGCGCCAAGAAGCGCCCGTTCTTCAGCCTAATCGCCACCGATCGCCAGAATCGCCGCGACGGCCGCTTCATCGAGCGCGTCGGCTACTACAACCCGATCGCCGCTGAAGGCGAGGCCGGTCTCAAGATTTCTCTCGACCGCGTCGAGTACTGGCGCAGCCAGGGCGCGCAGGTCTCGCCCGCTGCCGAGCGCCTGGTTCGTCGCTTCGCGGCCAGCATCCAGGCCGCGCCGGCAGCCTGACGCGCTTCCGGGCCGGTTGCGCCCGGTGCACCCCGTGAAGACCGCAGGCCGCCGAATGGCTCGGGCCGGTTCCGGGCAGCGGACCGCGGGTCTTCCGGCGACGGTCCGGGCGAACCAGCCAGCATCACCCCGAGGGCTATCCCCCGAGGCTGCCGGCGTGCCACCCTCCGAAGCCGTCGGCGGGCCATCGCCTGAAGCCGTCGGCTTGCCGGCCGCCGAGTCCGCCTGCGAACCGCCCGCCGATCTGCTGCGGCTTGGCCGCATCGTGGGTTCCTACGGCCTGCGCGGCTGGATTCACGTCGAGCCGATCAATCTCCCCGAAGATTCGGTGCTTCGCCTGGTTCGCCGCTGGTGGGTCCGGCCGGCATCCTCCGTTCGGGCGCCCGGGGCGCCCCGGGCGGTGGCCGCCGCTGCGCCAGTCGCCCTGTCGGTGGAGCGCGTTCGCGCGCACGGCGGGGCGTTGGTCGCCAAGCCGAGCCACTGCGCCGATCGTGAAGCGGCTGCCGCACTCAAGGGCTTCGAGATTCTCGTCAGCCGAGCCGAGTTCCCGCCCGGCGCCGACGGCGAGTACTACTGGAGCGATCTCGTCGGCTGCGAGGTCCTGACTCCGGACGACCAGTCCCTGGGGCGCGTCTTCGCCGTCGAGGACCACGGGGCCCACCCACTGCTTCGCCTGCATCGCGCCGAAGGCGGCGAGCGCATGATTCCCTTCATCGGCGTGTTCATCGCCGCCGTCGATCTCGCCCGCCGGCGCATCGTTGCCGACTGGCCCGTCGACGACTGACGCCAACAAGCCGGCGATGCCCGAGCAACCCACCTCCGAGGCCGCTGCTTCGCGATCGGCCGAGGCTGGCGTCGACGCCGTGCGATTCGATGTCGTCACGCTGTTTCCGGCGATGTTCGATGCCATCGCGAACAGCGGTATCACCGCCCGTGCGCTGCAGCGCGGCCTGTGGCGACTGCGCTGCTGGAATCCTCGCGATTTTGCCCAGGACGCCTATCGTCGTGTGGACGATCGGCCCTTCGGCGGTGGTCCGGGGATGGTGATGCTCGCCCAGCCGCTCGCCGATGCACTGGCTGCCATCGAGGCCGACAACCCCGCGGGGCGGCCGCGTGTCGTTCACCTGAGCCCTCGAGGGCGGCCTCTCGACCAGGCGCGGGTGGAGGCACTCTCGGCTCTGCCGGCGCTCACGCTGATCGCCAGCCGCTACGAGGCCGTCGACCAGCGCCTGCTCGATCGGCATGTCGACGAGGAGATCGCGATCGGCGACTTCGTCGTGTCCGGCGGTGAACTGCCGGCGATGATGCTGATCGACGCGCTGGTCAGGCGTTTGCCCGGGGCGCTGAACGACAGCCGCTCGGCACTCGAGGAATCCTTTGCCGGCGGCCTTCTCGAGGGGCCTCACTACACCCGG
Organism: Burkholderiaceae bacterium; assembly: GCA_044235405.1. Lineage (GTDB taxonomy): Bacteria > Pseudomonadota > Gammaproteobacteria > Burkholderiales > Burkholderiaceae_E > Quisquiliibacterium. The sequence goes on along the minus strand of JBIIHU010000027.1, from coordinate 16,251 downwards.
CCGGAGTGTTTCGAAGGCGAAGCGGTGCCGGCGATCCTGCTCTCGGGGCATCATGAGCGCATCGCGCGCTGGCGGCGAGAGCAGGCGCTCGAAGTCACGGCGAGGCGACGCCCGGAGCTCATCGCGCGCGCGCGCCTCGAAGGGCGCCTCGACGCCGCCGACGAGCGATGGCTGGCCAGCCTGCCTGGCAGGACAGAAACCCCGAAAACACGCTAGAATCCCGGGTTCGGTCGTTGGGCGAACATGGCTTGCCCAGCGTCTGCTTCCATCCTCTGACCGATTGGCGTGGCGTGGTGCCTCGCAAGACCCTCCGGCCGCATCCTGCGGTGCGACGCCCCACCGGTGTCGTGTCGCCTGGCCTGCCGGCAATTCCTGGTCACCGGTGCACGATGGATTCCGGAGTCATCATGAACCTGATCCAGCAGCTCGAGCAGGAAGAGATCGCCCGCCTGGGCAAGACCATTCCCGAGTTCGCCCCCGGCGATACCGTGGTCGTCAGCGTGAACGTCGTCGAGGGCACCCGCAAGCGTGTGCAGGCCTACGAAGGCGTCGTGATCGCGAAGCGCAACCGCGGCCTGAATTCCTCGTTCATCGTCCGCAAGGTCTCGTCCGGCGAAGGCGTCGAGCGCACCTTCCAGCTGTATTCGCCGCTGATCGCCTCGATCGAGCTCAAGCGCCGCGGCGACGTGCGTCGCGCCAAGCTCTACTACCTGCGCAATCGCTCCGGCAAGTCGGCTCGCATCAAGGAAAAGCTCCCCGGCAAGGCGCCCGGCAAGGCGGCCTGAGCCACGCCCGATCCGGCGGCCTGAGCCGCCCGATGAGCGAGATTCCCGTCTCCGCACCCGCAGGGCCGGCCCCGTCGCCCTGGCGCACGATCGACCCGCGCGATGTGCCGGTCGCCGAGCGCTACGCGCATCTGCCGCCCGTGCCCGAGCCGCGCCTGCAGCCGGCCTGGTTACGGGCGCGTATCACGACCCAGCCGGACTGGCAGCCCGAGCGCAACGGCGACGTCGCCCGGGCTGGCGACCGTGCATGGCGGCAGGCCTCGGTGCTGGTCCCGATCATCGTGAGGCCCGCGGCGCCCACGGTGCTGCTCACGCAGCGTCCGGCCCACATGCGCGAGCACGCGGGTCAGGTCGCATTCCCCGGCGGTCGTGCCGAGGCGGCCGATCGTTCGCCGGTCGATACCGCGCTGCGCGAGGCCTGGGAGGAGATCGGCCTGGCGCGCGAACGCATCGACGTCCTCGGGCGTCTGCCCCTCTACCGGACCGGCACTGGCTACGAAGTCACGCCGGTGGTCGCGCTGGTCGACCCGGGCTTCGAACTGCGTCCCGACGCGGGAGAGGTCGCCGATACCTTCGAGGTCCCGCTGCGATTCCTGATGGACCCCCGCCACCATGAACGGCGCAGGCTCGTGCTGCCCGAACTCGATCGCGACTTCCTTGCGATGCCCTACCGGACGGATGGCCAGGAGCGCTTCATCTGGGGAGCCACCGCGGCCATGCTGCGCAACCTGTACCGTCTGCTGATCGCGTAGGCTTGCACCCATGGGTTTCGTCGCCCTCGTGTTCGCGCTGCTGATCGAGCAGGGCAGGCCGCTGCAGGCGGGCAATCCCGTGCATCGCGCCTTTGTCGCGCTTGCCGATGCCGTGATGGGAGGGACCAACGCTGGCGAGCGCCAGCATGGCGTCCTCGGGTGGATGCTGGTCGTTGGCGGCATCTGCGGCGTCGTGCTGGCTGCGCAATGGCTCTGCGCCGCGCTGCACCCGCTCGCGCTATTCACGCTGCATGTGCTGGTGCTCTACCTCACGGTGGGCTTTCGCCAGTTCAGTCATCCCTTCACGCAGGTGCAGCTCGCGCTTGCCGAGGGCGACCTGCCCGCGGCCAGGCGTGTACTCGCGCAGTGGGTGCCATCGGACGCCGGGTCGGCGGGCCTTGCCGACGCATCGCAGGCCGAGATCTGCCGTCTCGCGATCTCCCATGCGCTGCTCGCCTCGCACCGCCATGTGTTCGGGCCGCTGCTCTGGTACGTGCTGCTGCCGGGCGCGGCCGGTCCGGTGCTCTACCGGCTCGCCGAGCTGCTGCAGCGGCGCTGGGCGCATCGTGATCCCGCCTACGGGTGGTGGGCCGACCAGGCTTTCGCCGTGATCGACTGGCTCCCGCTGCGCCTGAGTGCCGCGGGATTCGCCATCGTTGGCAACTTCGAGGACGCCGTGTACGCCTGGCGCGGCGCGATGGCTGCCGGACCGCGCGACGACGGGCGCGCGCTGCTGCTCGCCGCCGGCGGCGGCGCGCTCGGGCTGCGTCTGGCCGAACCCGAGCTCGAAGCGCGCTGGGTCGGCGAGGGCCAGGGCTACGAGCCAGTGGGTGCCGAGCCTGGGCCCGAAGGACTGCGCAGCGCTGTCGGCATGGTCTGGCGGGCCGTGGTGCTCTGGATCGCGCTGTTCGCCCTGCTCAGCGCCGCGAGCTGGCTGGGTCGCTGAGCAACGACTCCTCGTGCAGGCGCACGAGCAGCGCGTAGCGTGCCGGATCGATGGCACCGCTCGCCACCGCGGCGCGAATCGCGCAATCGGGTTCGTCCCGGTGCGTGCAGCTGTGAAAGCGGCAGCGCCCGAGCAGCGGTCGGCACTCCGGCATCGCGTGCAGCCGCTGCGATGCCGACAGATGCTCGAGCCCGAACTGCTGGAAGCCCGGCGAATCGACGATCCGCCCCGAAAGCGGCGCCGGCAGTTCGAACATCCGCGTGAAGGTGGTGGTGTGCCGCCCGGCGTCGAGCGCCGTCGAGATCGCCTGCGTGCGCAGGCCGGCATCCGGCACCAGCGCATTGACGAGCGTCGACTTGCCCATGCCCGACTGGCCCGCCAGCAGCGTCGTCCGGTCGCGCAGCAGGTCGGCGAGCGCTGCCCGGGTGGCGGCGGCGTCCTTCGCGCTGACCGGGAGCACGGGGTGACCGAGCGACCGGTAGAGATCGAGCCGGCGCCCGAAGGTCGGGTCGGCATCATGCAGGTCGCGCTTGTTCGCGATCACCGCGACCGGCACCTCCTGAACCGCGGCCTCGATCAGCACGCGCGACAGCAGCTCGTCGGCGTAGGGTGGCGATGGTGCGATGACCACCGCCACCTGGTCGACGTTGGCCGCCAGCGACTTCATGCGCCACGCATCGCTGCGCCGGATCAGGTTGCGCCGAGGATGCGCCGACTCGATCACCGCCTGTTCGGCGCCGAGCGCGGTGATGTTCACGCGGTCGCCGACCGCGAGATCGTTGCGCCGCGAACGGGTAAGCGCGGTAAAGCGCGCGCCGTCGTCGTCGGTGACCAGCAGCCGATGCCCGTGCCGCGCCTCGACCGTGGCCAGCCGTGTCCGCGTCCCGGGCGAAGCTTTGTCCGGCGACCCGGGTGCCGCCACCGAGGGCGACCCGGCTGCCGCCGCCGAGGGCGGCCCGGGGCGCGCGTGGCGCGGGACCCTGCGACCCTTCAAGAGGTCTTGCCGTCGCGCGCGAAGACCGCGTCGGTGCGGGCGGCGCAGATGAAGTCGTTCTCGGAGATCCCGCCGACCGAATGCGTGTTCCATCGCACGAGGCAGCGGTTGTAGCCGACCACCAGTTCGGGGTGGTGATCTTCCGCGTGGACCACCCAGGCGAGGGCATTCACGAAGGCGATCGTGTCGTGGTAGTCGCGAAACGCGAAGCCCCGCTCGATGGCGTCGCCGCGCAGCGCCCAGCCTGGCAGTTCGGCCAGTTGCGCGGCGATCTCGGTGGCGCTGCAGGCGCGCTCGCCGTCGAGGGGGCGGCTGTGTCGGGCGAGAAGCTGCGATCGCGTCAGGGCGGGTTTCATGGGCGCGTACTCAGGCGGCGGCCAGCCGGCCGACCCGGATGGCCGCCGGCGGGTGGGAGTCGTAGAAGGCCGAATGCAACGGATCGGGCGTGAGCGTCGCCGCGTTGTCCTCGTAGAGCTTGACCAGCGCGGCGGCCAGCGCGGCGGCGCTGCTGTGCTCGGCCGCGAAGCGATCGGCCTCGAATTCATGGCGGCGCGACGCGAGGCTGGCCACAGGCTTCAGCACGAACAGGAAGACCGGTGCGGCAAGGAAGAACAGCACCAGCGCCAGCGCCTCGGCGTCGGCGGCGGGCGAGACGCCGAGCCCCTGGAAGAACCAGGCCTGGTCGGCAAGCCACGCGAGCAGCGCCAGGCCGACGCCGCTGAGCGCGAAGCTGACCGCGATCCGCTTGGCGATGTGACGGCGGTGGAAGTGCCCGAGCTCGTGGGCAAGCACCGCTTCGATCTCCTGGCCGTCAAGGCGCGCAAGCAGCGTGTCGTAGAAGACGATGCGCTTGGCTCGGCCCAGTCCGGTAAAATAGGCGTTCCCGTGCGCCGAGCGGCGGCTGCCGTCCATCACGAACAGTCCGCCCGAGCGGAAGCCGCAGCGCGCGAGCAGAGCCTCGACGCGCTCGCGCACCGGGCCTTCGGGCAGCGGCTCGAAGCGGTTGAAGAAGGGCGCGATCACGGTCGGGTAGAGGACCAGCACCGCGAGATTGAACCCGATCCAGACGAACCATGCCCACAGCCACCATGCGGAGCCGGCCGAGCGCATCAGCGCGAGAATCGCGGCGAGCAGCGGCACGCCGAGCACCGCGCCCACGATCAGTCCCTTGAGCTGGTCGGCGAGCCACAGGCGCGGCGTCATGCGGTTGAAACCGAAGCGCGCCTCCAGCCGGAACTGGCGCCATGCGTCGACCGGCAGCTCGAGCAGCCCGCCGATGGCAGACACCAGCAACACCAGCGCGATCGGGCGCATCCAGTGGCTGTCCGGCAGCGCCGCGACCAGGCCCTCGTGCAGGGCCTGCAGCCCGCCCAGCAGCGTGAAGGCCAGCAGTGTGGCGGTGCCGATCACGAACTCGAGCAGCCCCAGCCGGGTGCGCGCGATCGTGTAGTCGGCGGCCCGCTGGTGGGCCGCGATGCCGATGCGACTGGCGAAGGCCTCCGGCACGCGGCCGCGGTGAGCCGCGACATGCCGGATCTGACGGCTGGCAAGCCACAGGCGCAGTCCGGCCGACAGCAGGATCGCGGTCGCGAAGACGAGGCTGAAGACGAGGGCGGAGGGCACGTCGGAGGGGAGCCGCGCTCGCAGGGCGCCGACCGCAGCTCGGCTGTGACAGAATCGGTCAGTATGACACAGCCCCCCGACTCCCCCGCTGGCGGCATGGCCGTCCCCGTGACCCCCGACGAGACCCGCCTGGTGTGGGTCGACATGGAAATGACCGGACTGCGTCCCGAGATCGATCGCATCATCGAGGTCGCCGCGGTCGTCACCGATGCCAATCTGGTTGTGCTCGCAACCAGTCCGTCGTTCGCGATCCATCAGCCCGACGTCGTGCTCGACGCGATGGACGACTGGAACCGTGGCACGCATGGCCGCTCGGGCCTCGTCGACCGGGTTCGCGCGTCGACGCTGACCGAGGCCCGCGTCGAGCGCGAACTGCTCGCCTTCCTCGCGCCCTGGGTGCCGGCCGGCCGCACGCCGATGTGCGGGAACTCGATCGGCCAGGACCGCCGCTTCATGGCCCGCTACATGCCGCAGCTCGAGGCCTGGTTCCATTACCGCAACCTCGACGTCAGCACCGTCAAGGAGCTCGCACGCCGCTGGGCGCCCGCGGTCGCCAAGGGCTTTGCCAAGCGCAGCGCCCATACCGCGCTGGCCGACATCCTCGAGTCGATCGACGAGCTGCGCTACTACCGCGAACACTTCATCGGGCGCGCGGCGCCGGCCTGAGGCCTGGCACGAGCCGGCACGCGCCCGCGGGCTGCCCTCAGCCCCGTCGGGCGGCGCGCCACTGCCGGACCAGCAGCAGTGCCATGCCGCCGCAGGCGACCGCAAGCCCGGCGGCACCCGCGATCCAGAAGCCCAGCGCGCCGGCCCTGCCGCCGTGCAGGATGCTGTCGACCGGCGCGGCGACGACGAGCAGCCAGCCGCCGCCCAGCCCGACTCCCCACATCGAGATCACCGAGATGGCCATCGGAATCGTCGCCACCTTGTGCGCACGCAGCACGAACGCGATCTGCGTATGAAGGTTGTCGAAGACGACGAAGGCCGCGAGCGCGCCGAGCAGTGGCAGCGTGGCCGCGGCCACGTCGGCGTTGCCGGTGTACGCGGCCGCGACCGGCTCGCGCAGCAGCCACAGCGACGCCGCGACCACGCACACCATGGCCAGCGACAGCTGGATGCCGGTGAGCGCCAGTCGCCTCGCGCGCGTCGGGTCGCCCGCGCCGAGCGACTGCGCGACCAGCGTGCTGGTGGCGCTGGCCATCGCCATCGCGAGCATGTAGACGACACCGGCCAGGTTGGCCGCGACCTGGTGGCTGGCCATCGCCACGGTGCCGAAGCGCGCCACCAGGATCGCCATGAAGGTGAAGGCCGTGACCTCGACCAGGTAGGTGAAGCCGATCGGCAGCCCGAGCCGCAGCAGTTCGCCGATCGGGCCGATCCGCGGTGCCACCGGACGGCGAAGTCCGAAGCCGAGGTAGCCGGCGTCCAGCCGCAGCCAGACCAGCGCTCCGACCGCTGTCGCCCACGCGATCAGCGCGGTCGCGAGCGCGCAGCCGGCGCCGCCCATCGCCGGCACGCCGATCGCGGCGGCGCCGTGCATGAACAGCAGGTTCAGCGGCACTTTCGCGGCGACCCCCAGCAGGTTGATCGCCATCACGACCTTGGGGCGCGAGATGCCGGTGTTCAGCGCGTAGAAGCAGCGAAAGAGCAGCGCGGCCGGCAGCCCGGCCGCGGTGTACAGCAGGTAGGCATCGACCGGCGCGGCGAGTTCGGCGGGCGCCTTCGCGAGCGCGATCCAGGGCTCGGACCAGCCGAGCACGAGGCAACCGATCAGGCTCAGTCCGAGCGAGACCCACACCGCCTGCCAGAACGAGGCGCCGACCGCGCGCCGGGTGCCCGCACCGAACTGGTGGGCGACGATCGGCGACAGCGCCATCACGACACCCATCAGCGACACATAGACGCTGATGTAGATGCTCGAGCCCAGTCCGACCGCGGCGAGGTCGGTCGCCGACAGCCGACCGGCCATCATCGTGTCGATCAGCCCGTTGGCCATCACGGCGAGCTGGCCGATGAAGACCGGCCAGGCCAGGCGCAGGATCTCGTTGCGCATCAGAGGCGGTGGTACAGACGCAGCCGCTCGCCGCGATCGCGCGGCCGGCTGCCTTCCCAGGCGAGGCTCCAGCCGGGCCGCTCGGCCGCCGGCGCCCGGGCGAGCTCGCCGGTATCGGCGACGAGCAGCCATTCGCAGCGTCGTTCGGGGCCGGCCAGCCGTAGCTTGCCGAAGTAGTGCAGGCTTGCGCGTTGCGCGCGCCCGAGGCCTTCGGTCCCGACGCAGTCGTGGTCGGCGGGCAGGCGGTCCGACAGCTGCAGCGCGAGCGCACGGTAGGTGTTGCGATGATCGATGGCCGGCAGCCACAGCGTCATCAGCAGCAGCCACGCGAGCACGAGTCCGCCGCAGGACAGCGCCAGCGGCCGCCACAGCGCCGGGCGATGCCGGGCCAGCCGCCAGCGAACCAGCGCCAGCCAGGCGAGGGTGGCCGCGGCGCCGATCGCGAGCTTGCCGGGCTCCCATTGCGGCGCGAAGCCGGGCGACAGCGCTGCCGCGGCGGCCGCCATGCGTGGCGGCGCGCCGGCGAGCCAGGCGAGCCAGTAGGCCCAGACGACGACGCCGATCAGCGTGTAGCTCATCACCGCGAACCAGTCGATCAGCGCGGTGACCGAGCGGCGCAGCGTGGGCAGCCCTATCGCCGCGAGCATCGCCAGTGGCGCCGCGGGGGGCAGCAGCTGGCTCTGCGGCGACACCGAGCCGATCATCGCGGCGGCCCCCAGCGCCGTGGCGGCGGCAAGCGGCAGCGCTACCGCCGGCTCGTCGAGCCGACCGCGCCAGCGCAGCACCGCCCAGACGGCGATCGGCCACGCGGGCCAGAAATACCAGGGCACGGTGCGCAGGTACTCGAGCAGGCCCGCGGCATCGAGCCCGCCGAACTGGTCGCGGTTCCAGGCGAGCCATCCGGCAAGATGACTGGCGGCCTGCGGCTGGCTGGCGAGCGCGAGCGCAAGCGGCCAGGCGAGACCGCCGGCGCTGCCGACCGCGAACACGCCCGCCAGCCAGCGACGGGCGACCACGCGCCAGCCCGGGCTGATCACGGGCAGCGCGCAGGCGGTCAGCGCGAGCGCCACGGCCGGCAGCAGCCCGCGCGTGCACACGGTTGCCGCGATCGCGGCGCCGGCGATCAGTCCGCCGATGAGAGGGCGTTCGAGAGCGCGGGCGGCGCCATAGAGAAACACCGCGATCCAGGCGAGCTGGTGCGCCTCGGCGCTGGTTTCGTGCAGCCGCGCGATCACGCCGACCGAGGCCATCAGCGCGAGCAGGGTACTGTCGGCGATCGCGCGCCCGAAGTCGGTCGGGCTGGCCTTCGCATCGAAGGGATCGGGGGGCTGCAGTCCGGGTCGGCGCGCGAGCCGGTAGCTCGCGTACCAGAGCGACCCGAACAGCAGCAGCAGGCTGGCCATCGCCGCCGCCTGGGCGGCCGTGTGCGCAGGCATCCAGGGAGCCATCCGGATCGCGAGCGCCGCGACCCAGAAGGGCAGGGGACCCTCGTCGTGGACCGCCTCGCCGGCGATCGAGGGCATCAGCCACTGCTCGAGGCCGCCGGTGGCCATCGACCAGGCGATGCCGAAGCCTGCCGCATCGTCGTAGCGCCAGGGGTCGCGCCCGGGCAGCCCGGGCACGACGTAGAGCAGGCACAGCAGCCAGAGCCCCCAGCGCGGCAGCTTGCCAGCCTGTGGCCCGGTGACGAGGAATGAGCGCATCGTGCGACGCAGGGGCAGGCGACGCCCGCGGCAGGTGCGCGGGCAAGAAAAAGGCAGCGCGAGGCTGCCTTTCGGGGTGTTGCGGAGCGTGCGACCCCGGGGTCGCGGACGCTCAGCCGGCGGCGCGGGTGCGCGCGAACTTCTGGCGGAACTTCTCGACCCGCCCGGTCTCGCTGATGCGCTGCTGGGCACCCGTGTAGAACGGATGCGATTCCGAGGTCACGTCGAGCTTCATCAGCGGATACTGCTTGCCGTCGTCCATCGTGATGGTCTCGCGCGTGGCGAGCGTGGAGCGGGTGATGAACTTGAAGCCCGAGGACATGTCCTGGAACACGACCTCGCGGTAGTTGGGGTGAATGTCTGGTTTCATCGTGGCGACCCTTCTTGGCGCAGGAGGCCTTCCTCGAGCGAGGAGCGCCGTTCCCGAAAAGCCTTAGAGGTTAACATCGGGCAGTGCCTGTGACAAGGTCGAGGCCATTGACGGTCGGCAGTCCGAGCGGCACCGAGCCTCAGCGCTTCATCATCTCGAAGAAGTCGTGGTTGGTCTTGGTGGCGCGGATCTTGTCGAGCAGGAATTCCATCGCGGCGATCTCGTCCATGTCGTGCAGCAGCTTGCGCAGGATCCAGATCTTCTGCAGGACGTCGTTGCGGATCAGCAGTTCCTCGCGGCGCGTACCCGATCGCGAGATGTTGATCGCCGGGTACACCCGCTTTTCCATCATGCGGCGATCGAGGTGCAGCTCCATGTTGCCGGTGCCCTTGAACTCCTCGTAGATCACCTCGTCCATGCGGCTGCCGGTGTCGATCAGCGCGGTGGCGATGATCGTGAGCGAGCCGCCTTCCTCGATGTTGCGCGCGGCGCCGAAGAACCGCTTCGGACGCTGCAGGGCGTTGGCATCGACGCCGCCGGTGAGCACCTTGCCGGAGGCGGGCACCACGGTGTTGTAGGCGCGCGCCAGGCGGGTGATCGAGTCGAGCAGGATGACCACGTCGCGCTTGTGCTCGACCAGTCGCTTGGCCTTCTCGATCACCATCTCGGCGACCTGCACGTGGCGCGTGGCGGGCTCGTCGAAGGTGGACGCGACGACTTCGCCGCGCACCGAGCGGCTCATCTCGGTGACCTCCTCGGGCCGCTCGTCGATCAGCAGGACGATCAGCGTGACGTCCGGGTGGTTGGTGGTGATCGCGTGCGCGATGTGCTGCATCAGCACGGTCTTGCCGGCCTTGGGCGGGGCGACGATGAGGCCACGCTGACCCTTGCCGATCGGCGCGATCATGTCGATGATCCGACTGGTGATGTTCTCCTCGGCGCGGATGTCGCGCTCGAGCGTCATCACCCTGTTCGGATGCAGCGGCGTGAGGTTCTCGAACAGGATCTTGTTCTTGCTGGCCTCGGGGGGCTCGCCGTTGATCTTGTCGACCTTGACCAGCGCGAAGTAGCGCTCGCCATCCTTGGGCGTGCGGACCTCGCCTTCGATGGAGTCGCCGGTATGCAGGTTGAACCGGCGGATCTGGGAGGGCGAGATGTAGATGTCGTCGGTGCTCGCCAGATAAGAGGTTTCCGGCGAACGCAGGAAGCCGAAGCCGTCGGGCAGGACCTCGAGCACGCCATCGCCGAAGATCGATTCGCCGGTCTTGGCCTTGCGCTTGAGGATCGCGAACATCAGCTCCTGCTTGCGCATGCGCTGCGGAGCCTCGATCTCGAGGCCGGTAGCCATCTCGATCAGTTGCGAGACGTGTTGCGCCTTCAGGTCGGATAGATGCATGTCGTGGGGCGGCCGGCAGGCCGGGCAGGCGGATGGGGCGGTGGGACGTCGGACGCGGGCAGGGCCCGGCGGTGAGGGACGCAAGCCCCGCTGGCGGCGGTCGCGGCGCCGAACCGTCGGCCGGGCCGGGTGTCAGCGGGACGAGGGGGCGCGATGGGCGGGTGGCCCGGGGAACTCGGGCGGCCGGCGGGAGCCGGCGGCCCGACGCGGAAACGCCGTCGAGCGGTCCGCGAGATTACAACGATTCAGAGATGGCTGTCCAGAAACTGGGCGAGCTGCGATCGCGACATCGCGCCGGTCTTGGTGGCGACCACCTCGCCGCCCTTGAACAGCATGAGCGTGGGGATCGCCCGGATGCCGTACTTCGTGGGCACCACCTGGTTGTCGTCGACGTTGAGCTTGACGATGCGCACGCGACCGTCATAGCTGGTCGAGGTCTCGTCCAGGATCGGCGCGATCATCTTGCAGGGGCCGCACCATTCGGCCCAGTAGTCGACCAGCACCGGGACCTGCGACTGGATCACGTCCTGCTCGAAGCTGCTGTCGGACACATGGCTGACGCTCATCGGGATCTCCTCATGACCCTGTGGAAATTACCACAGGCTGCCAAGACCCTGCCGGCCGCCCGCTGTTAGAATGTAAGCGGGCGGGCCCCCCCGCATCGCGTCATGGTCAACCTGGTCAGGTCCGGAAGGAAGCAGCCACAGCCAGCGATCGCGAGTGCCGGGGTCCCGGCTCGCCCACCTTCCCCCCTGCTCCCCGATGGCCCATCAGGTACTCGCGCGCAAGTGGCGTCCCCGCGACTTCTCGACCCTGGTGGGTCAGGATCATGTCGTGCGCGCGCTGTCGCACGCTTTGCGCACCGGGCGTCTGCATCACGCCTACCTGTTCACCGGCACGCGCGGCGTGGGCAAGACCACGATCGCGCGCATCCTTGCCAAGGCGCTGAACTGCGAGACCGGCGTCACCGAGAGTCCCTGCGGTCGCTGCCGCAACTGCACCGACATCGATGCCGGTCGCTTCCCCGACTACCTCGAGATGGATGCGGCCTCCAACCGGGGCGTCGACGAGATGGCGCAGCTCCTCGAGGCCGCGGTCTACGCACCGGGGGCCGGGCGCTACAAGGTCTACGTGATCGACGAAGTCCACATGCTGTCGACGCACGCGTTCAACGCGATGCTCAAGACGCTCGAGGAACCGCCGGGTCACGTCGTGTTCATTCTCGCGACCACCGATCCCCAGAAGGTGCCGGTCACGGTCCTGTCGCGCTGCCTGCAGTTCGGCCTTCGCAACATGCCACCCGACACCGTCGCGTCGCACCTCGCGGCCGTCCTGCAGGCCGAGGCCATCGACCACGAAGCGCCGGCGCTCGCGCTGATCGGCGGGGCGGCCGGCGGCAGCATGCGCGATGCGCTTTCGCTGCTCGATCAGGCGATCGCCTTCGGCGGGGGCAGTGTCCACACCGCGGCGGTGCGCGAGATGCTCGGTGCCGTCGATGCCGACTGGGTGCTGGGTGTGATCGATGCGCTCGCGGCTGGCGACGGGCCGCGCCTGCTCGCGGTCGCCGACGACATGGCCGCGGCCGGGGCGCCCTGGCGCCGGGTGCTCGACGAGCTGGCGGTCTGGCTGCACCGACTCGCGCTTTGCCGCGCGGGCATCGACCCGCCCGATCACGATCCCGACGCGGCGCAGCTTCGGCGGCAGGCCGAAGCCATGGCACCCGAGGACCTCCAGGTCCTCTACCAGATCGCGATCCACGGCGCGCGCGATCTCGGGCTTGCGCCGGACGAACGCGTCGGCTTCACGATGACGCTGCTTCGAATGCTCGCCTTCCTGCCGCAGACTGGCATCGACCCGGCGCCGGGCCCGGCGGCCCGTCCCAGGTCGGCGCCGGCCGCAAGGCCCGAGGCGATCATGGCCCCGCGCGCTGCGGCGGCCGTCGTCGTCACGCCGCCGCCGCCCCCGCCCGTCGCGGTTCCGTCGGTCATGGCCGCGTCCGCTCCGCCGCCGGCACCCGCGGGGCGGTCGAAGCCCGCTGCCGCGCGTTCCGCCTTCGACGGCGACTGGCCTGCACTGGCTGACCGGATCGCGCTCGGCGGCTTCGCCCGGCAGTTCCTCGAACAGAGCGAGCTGCTCGCCCATGATGGGTTCGAGTTCCGCGTGCGCGTTCCGATCCGCCCGCTGGCCGACCCGGCCACGGTGGCGCGTGTGCGCGAGGCGCTCGGCGCCCACTTCGGGTCGCCGGTGCGGCTGTCGGTCGAGGTCGGCCAGGTTGCCGGCGCGACCGCCGCGCAGGCTGCCGAGGCGCTTCGCGGCCAGCGACTCGAGGACGCGCGCGAGGCGCTGGAGGCCGACCCTTTCGTGCGCGGTCTGCTCGACGAGTTCGGCGGGCGCATCGTGCCCGATTCCATCCGGCCGGCCGATGCCTGACCGGTTCATCCCAACACCTCCGAGGACACCATCGCCATGATGAAGGGACAGCTGGCGGGCCTGATGAAACAGGCCCAGCAGATGCAGGAAAACCTGAAGCGGGTTCAGGACCAGCTCGCGCAGGTCGAGGTCGAGGGCCAGTCGGGCGCCGGCCTGGTGAAGGTGATCGTCACCTGCCGCAACGAGCTCAAGCGGGTCACCATCGATCCCAGCCTGGTCGCCGACGATCGCGACATGCTCGAGGACCTGATCGTGGCCGCGGTCAACGACGGCCTGCGTCGTGCCGAGCAGACGGCCCAGGAACGGATGGGCAGCGTCACCGCCGGGCTGCCGCTGCCGCCGGGCTTCAAGCTGCCTTTCTGAGTCCGTGGCCGTTCCCGTGACCGGCACCGACGCGGGCGCGCACGGCGGGCAGCCGTCCCGGAGGCTCGCGTGAAGAGCCCTGGGCTGCTCGAGGCCCTGACGATCGCGCTGCGGCGCCTGCCGGGGGTGGGCCAGCGTTCGGCCCAGCGGCACGCTTTCCACCTGCTGCAGCACGACCGCGACGGCGCGCGCCAGCTCGTCCAGGCGCTCGACGCCGCGCTCGCGGGACTGCGCCCCTGCGGGCTGTGCAACACCTTCACCGAGCACGAGGTCTGCGAGACCTGCGCATCCGACCAGCGCGACCGCGCGCTGCTCTGCGTGGTCGAGACGCCCGCCGATCAGTCGATGGTCGAACAGACCCTTGCCTACGAGGGCCTCTATTTCGTCCTGATGGGGCGGCTGTCCCCGCTCGACGGCGTCGGGCCGCGCGAGATCGGCCTGCAGCGAATGCTCGCGCGCGCCGGCGACGGTGTCGTTCGCGAAGTGATCCTCGCCACCAATTTCACGCAGGAAGGCGAGGCGACCGCGCATTACCTTGGCGAACTGCTGCGGGCCCGCGGCCTGACGGTCTCGCGCCTTGCCCGCGGCGTGCCGGTCGGCGGCGAGCTCGAGTACGTCGACCCCTCGACGATCGCGCAGGCGATGCGCGACCGCCGGGCCGTGCGCGGCGGCTGAGGAGCGCCCGCATGCTATGATCCGGCGGTTCATCCGCCAGCGAACGGGCCTGCCCGCGCCCGATCGGCTGCAGCATCGGTCGCGGAGCACTGCGCCGCCCCGCCGTGTCCTGCGCCCGCCCGGCCCCGGTACCGGCAACGCTTCCCGGTGGCCGAGCCCGCCGCCAGCCCGGCAAGAATTCCGCCGGCGGACCTGCACCAGGAGCCTTGTCCTTGCTGCCCCCTACCGCCCCCGCCGTGCTGGCGCTTGCCGACGGCAGCATCTTTCACGGCCATTCGATCGGCGCAGCCGTGCGCACGGTCGGTGAAGTCGTCTTCAACACCGCGATCACCGGCTACCAGGAGATCCTCACCGATCCCAGCTACTGCCGCCAGATCGTCACGCTGACCTACCCGCACATCGGCAACACCGGCGTCAACCCCGAGGACCTGGAGTCCTCGCGCATCCATGCCGCCGGCCTGGTGATCCGCGACCTTCCGGCACTCGCCTCGAACTGGCGCAGCACCGGCTCGCTGTCCGATTATTTGCGCGGCGAGGGCATCCCCGGCATCGCCGGCCTCGATACCCGGCGGCTCACGCGGGTTCTGCGCGAGAAGGGCGCGCAGGCCGGCTGCCTGCTCGCCGCCGGCGAACCCGGTGCGACGCTCGACGTCGATGCCGCACTCGCCGCGGCGCGCGCCTTTCCGGGTCTGGCCGGCATGGATCTCGCCCGCGAGGTCAGCACCGCCTCGGCCTACCCCTGGCGGGAAGGCACCTGGGCGCTCGGCGAAGGCTACCGCGAGCCCGCAGCCGAGGGCGCGCCGCTGCGCGTGGTCGCCTTCGACTTCGGCGTGAAGCGCAACATCCTGCGCCTGCTCGCCGATCGCGGCTGCGCGATCACCGTGCTGCCGGCGCAGGCCGGTGCGGCGCAGGCGCTCGCGCTGCAGCCCGATGGCGTGTTCCTGTCCAACGGGCCGGGCGATCCCGAGCCCTGCGACTACGCGATCGCCGCCGCGCGCGAGCTCATCGACCGGGGCATCCCCACCTTCGGCATCTGCCTCGGTCACCAGATCATGGGCCTGGCCTCGGGGGCGCGCACCCTCAAGATGAAGTTCGGCCACCACGGCGCCAACCACCCGGTCAAGGATCTCGACACCGGACAGGTCCTGATCACCAGCCAGAACCACGGCTTCGCGGTCGATCCCGACTCCCTGCCGGCCACGTTGCGCGTGACCCATGTGTCGCTGTTCGACGGCTCGATCCAGGGACTGGCGCGCACCGACCGCCCGGCCTTCTGCTTCCAGGGCCACCCCGAGGCGAGCCCCGGCCCGCGCGACATCGCCTACCTGTTCGACCGCTTCGTCGAGCAGATGCGCCGCGCGCGCGCCTGAGCGCGGGTTCCTCCCGTCGCTTCCCGAAGCCCCACGTCCGACTGGCCGCCATGCCCAAGCGCACCGACATCCAAAGCATCCTCATCATCGGCGCCGGCCCGATCGTCATCGGGCAGGCCTGCGAGTTCGACTATTCCGGGGCCCAGGCCTGCAAGGCGCTGCGCGAGGAAGGCTTCCGGGTCATTCTCGTCAACAGCAACCCGGCCACGATCATGACCGACCCGGGCACGGCCGATGTCACCTACATCGAGCCGATCACCTGGCAGGTCGTCGAGAGCATCATCGCCAAGGAGAAGCCCGACGCCATCCTGCCCACGATGGGCGGGCAGACCGCGCTGAACTGTGCCCTCGACCTGCATCGTCATGGGGTGCTCGAGCGTCACGGCGTCGAGCTGATCGGTGCCTCGCCCGAGGCCATCGACAAGGCCGAGGACCGCAGCAAGTTCAAGGACGCGATGACCTCGATCGGCCTGGGCTCGGCGCGCTCGGGGATCGCGCACACGCTCGAGGAGGCATGGAGTGTCCAGCGGGCCATCGGCGAGGCCAATGGCGGTGTCGGCTTCCCGATGATCATCCGCCCGAGCTTCACGCTCGGCGGCACCGGCGGGGGCATCGCCTACAACGCGGAGGAGTTCGAGACGATCTGCAAGCGCGGGCTGGAGGCATCGCCGACCAGCGAGCTGCTGATCGAGGAGAGCATGATCGGCTGGAAGGAGTTCGAGATGGAGGTGGTCCGCGACCGCGCGGACAACTGCATCATCGTGTGCTCCATCGAGAACCTCGACCCGATG